>CAZEHT010000125.1:0-11662 GCA_964511995.1 uncultured Mycobacterium sp. | reverse complement strand
TCGAACAGCTTGGCCATCACGCGGTGGGTGATGGTGGCGCCGACCTGGCTCTTGATGTCGTCGCCGATGATCGGCACGCCGGCGTCGGCGAACTTCTTGGCCCACACCGGATCGCTGGCGATGAACACGGGCAGCGCGTTGACGAACGCCACACCGGCGTCGATCGCGCACTGGGCGTAGAACTTGTCGGCCTCTTCGGAGCCCACCGGAAGGTAGGACACCAGGACGTCGACCCTGTTCTCCTTGAGTACCTTCACCACGTCGACGGGATCGGCGTCGGAGACCTCGATGGTGTCGGCGTAGTACTTGCCGATGCCGTCGAGGGTCGGGCCGCGCTGCACGGTGACGTTGGTAGGCGGCACGTCGGCGATCTTGATGGTGTTGTTCTCCGACGCGAAGATGGCCTCCGACAGGTCGAAGCCGACCTTCTTGGCGTCGACGTCGAATGCGGCGACGAACTTGACGTCGCGCACATGGTAGGGGCCGAGCTTGACGTGCATCAGGCCCGGCACGGTCGAGTGTTCGTCGGCGTCGAGGTAGTACTGGACGCCCTGCACAAGCGAGGACGCGCAGTTGCCGACGCCGACAATGGCAACGCGTACGTCCTCGGACGCACCCGACGTCGCGGCCGCGTTGTTCTCACTCATGGGTGTTCTCCTTTAATCGGTACTGATGTCGTGCGGTTGTAGTGGTTGGTCAAGCTTGGTCCGGACTCTGGGCGACCCGTTCGGCGGCGATGACGTCGTTGAGCCATTTGACTTCTCGCTCGCTGGACTCCAGGCCGAGCTGGTGGAGCTGCTTCGTATAGCGGTCGAGCGAGGTGCTGGCGCGCGCGATCGCCTCGCGCAGACCCTCCCGGCGTTCCTCGACCTGGCGGCGCCGGCCCTCCAGGATGCGCATCCGGGCCTCGGCCGGCGTGCGGCTGAAGAAGGCGAGGTGCACCCCGAAACCGTCGTCGGTGTAGTTCTGCGGGCCGGTGTCGGCGACGAGTTCGGTGAACCGCTTCCGGCCGTCGTCGGTGATTTGATAGACGCGCCGTGCGCGCCGCACCTTGAGGGTGCCCAGCGGAGCCGCGTCCTCGATGATCAGGCCGTCCGCCTGCATCCTGCGCAGCGCCGGGTATAGCGAACCGTAGGAGAACGCGCGAAACGCGCCCAACAATCCCGTCAGGCGCTTGCGCAGCTCGTAGCCGTGCATCGGTGATTCGAGCAGGAGTCCCAGGATGGCGAGCTCCAGCAACGCTTCACCTCCTTTGCTTGGCCGTTACGGCGGTGCGACACCTCGCACGATAGTATCGCGGCGATATATTCAGCGCCAGTAAGGGTGCTTCGCGACACATTCGCGCATGTCAGTGAGTCGGCGCACCACCGGCCCCAAAGGCAGCGGCCGGTCTGCGGATGATCGTGACGATTCGTTCTCGATGCGGTTGCGCGATCAGGACGGGTAATTGATCTGCTTGACGCTGCCGTCTTGGTTGAGCTCGATGTAACCGCTGCCGTAGTCGCTGGAGACGTAGATCGAGATCTCCATGGCGCCGGCCGGGGCCGTCTTGTCGCCGACGGGGTCGAATATCAGGTAGGTGCTGCGGACGTCTGCGCTCTTGATACCCAAGGTTTCGGGCGCCCCGCGCAATATGCCGAACAACCGCCTTGACGTCGAATGCGCTTAGGTCGACGGGGATGTCGTCGCCGCCCTTGGCTGAACTTGTCGGGTCGCCCCAGCCGCCGCGGTAGGTGTGGTTGAGCTTGCGCCGGTCCTCGCCGGGGTCGGGACGATCCAGCGACGCGTACTCCGGGTAGACGACCAGCCGGTAGCCGATGGTGTCGCCGAACTTCTTCCTCATCTGCTCGATCAGGCCGGTGAGTCCGCCAAGCGAGTGCAGCTGGCGCGGCGGCGTGAGCACCACGGGCTCGATGCCGTCGGACTTGGCTCCGGGATCGGTGGTGAAGCTCAACGGCGAGCTGGTGTCGCCGTACAGGCCCCACCCGATACCGATTCCGAGTGCCACGAGCACGCCGCCACCCGCATTCCCCAGGCGCCACCGCCGGGCAGCCCCGGCCGCGACGTGATGGTGGGTAGTTGTACCGGCGCATTGGCGGTCTGAAGATCGGCGACGAGCGCCGTCAATTCCCGAGGGTGGCCGCCGTGGTGGCTGACGCCACGCAGACGGTGTTCCTCACCGCTGAGCTGACCGTCGGCGAGCGAGCTGTCGAGCACGGTTCACGTGGCGTTGCGATCGCTGCCTCTCGCGCGGGTGTTCGCTGTCTGCCGAATCGCCACGTTTGTGATCGTAAGGTGGGGCCCGTCACGCCGCCGCTGCGAGCGTGCCGACGTACTCTGGTGACCGTGCGATTGCAGCGGCAGGTGGTGGATTACGCGCTTCGGCGCCGTTCGCTGCTCGCTGAGGTGTACTCGGGCAGAACCGGTGTGACCGAGGTCTGTGACGCCAACCCGTACCTGCTGCGCGCCGCCAAGTTTCACGGCAAGCCGAGCACGGTGATCTGCCCGATCTGCCGCAAGGAGCAGCTGACGCTGGTGTCCTGGGTGTTCGGCGAACATCTGGGGCCGGTGTCGGGTTCGGCCCGTACCGCCGAGGAATTGGTGCTGCTGGCCAGCCGCTACGACGAATTCGCGGTACATGTGGTGGAGGTATGCCGGACCTGCAGCTGGAATCACCTGGTGAAGTCGTATCTGCTCGGCAGTCCCCGGCCCGCCAAAGGTGCTGGAACGCAACGCGCGCGCAAGGGCGCGCGAACGGCCAGTGAATAGCGGCCGGCCCCAAGACCGGTCGGATTCCGATGGCGCGTTGGGGCCCGCGGTTGACGGCACGGGAACGCGACCGCCGGGAGGGACCCCGGCGTCGCACCCGGGGCGCGGTGTGCCGCAACTCGATGTATCAGCCCGCCAGCCGCGACACGTCGTCGTACCGCCCGATGCAAACCCGACCGCCGTCATGCGGCCCTTTCGCGGCGACGTCGACCCGCAACTGCGCGACCCGATCGATGTCGTCAAGGCCGCACTGGACGGAAGGACGGCTGCGACCTCCCCGAAGATCCCGCCGACGCCTCCAGGGTCACCGCCGAAGCCCCCGGCGCCGCCGCGTCGTGGAAGCCCGACCGGCGGCGGGGGAGGAGACGACGGCAGGCCGCCTCGTACTCCGCGCGAAGTCAATTGGCGGTCGCTGCGGCGAATCGCCGCGGTGTTCGCGGCGCTGTTCGTCCTGCTGCCGATGGTGACGTTCGGCATGGCCTACGCCATCGTTGACGTGCCCAGACCGGGCGACATCAGGACCAACCAGGTGTCGACGATCCTGGCCGACGACGGATCCGAGCTGGCGAAGATCGTCCCGCCGGAAGGCAACAGGGTCGACGTCGACATCGACCAGATACCCCTGCATGTCCGCAACGCGGTGATGGCCGCCGAGGACCGCGACTTCTACTCCAATCCGGGTTTCTCGTTCACCGGATTCGCGCGGGCGCTGAAGAACAACCTGCTGGGCGGCGAGCTGCAGGGTGGGTCGACGATCACCCAGCAGTACGTCAAAAACGCCCTGGTCGGTGACCAGCGCCTGGGAATGGGCGGCTTGGTGCGTAAGGCGAAGGAACTCGTCATCTCGACGAAGATGTCCCGCGAGTGGTCCAAGGACCAGGTGCTGGAGTCCTACCTGAACATCATCTACTTCGGTCGAGGCGCCTATGGTGTGTCCGCGGCGGCCAAGGCCTACTTCGACAAACCCGTGGAGCAGTTGAACGCCAGCGAGGGGGCGCTCCTGGCGGCGCTCATCCAACGGCCGTCCACCCTGGATCCCGCCGTTGACCCCAAAGGCGCGGAATCGCGATGGAACTGGGTTCTCGACGGCATGGTCACCATGCGCGCGCTGACCCCGCAAGAGCGGGCCGAGCAGGTGTTCCCCACCACCGTCCCGCAGGACCAGGCCGGCTTCCAGAACCAGACCACCGGGCCCAACGGCCTCATCGAGCGGCAGGTCACCAAGGAACTGCTCGAGCTGTTCAACATCAGCGAGCGCCAACTCAACACCGAGGGCCTGCAGATCACCACGACGATCGACCCGAAAGCCCAGCGCGCCGCCGAAGCTGCAGTGGACGACGCGCTCGACGGCCTCGACCCCGACATGCGCTCCGCGGTGGTGTCCGTCGACCCGAGGACCGGCGGCATCAAGGCTTACTTCGGCGGCTCGGACGCAAACGGCTTCGACTTCGCGCAGGCCGGGCTGCCGACCGGGTCGGCGTTCAAGGTGTTTGCGCTCGTGGCCGCCCTGGAGCAGGGGATCGGGCTGGGCTATCAGGTGGACAGCTCGCCGCTGACCGTCGACGGCATCAAGATCACCAATGTCGAGGGCAACAGCTGCGGCAGCTGCAACATCGCCGAAGCGCTGAAGAGATCGCTCAACACCAGCTACTACCGCCTGATGCTGAAGTTGAAGAACGGCCCCGAGGACGTCGCCGACGCCGCACACCGGGCCGGCGTGGCCAGGAGCTTTCCAGGTGTTTCGCACACTCTCTCCGAAGACGGCAAGGGCGGTCCGCCCAACAACGGAATCGTGCTCGGCCAGTACCAGACCCGGGTGCTCGACATGGCGTCGGCGTATGCCACGATCGCGGCCTCGGGCGTCTTCCGGGCGCCGCATTTCGTCCAGAAGGTGGTTAACGCCGAGGGCCGGGTGCTCTTCGACGCGGACAACCAGGACAACAGCGGTGAGCAGCGGATCCCCAAGACGGTCGCCGACAACGTCACCGCGGCCATGCAGCCGATCGCGGGCTGGTCCAACGGGCACAACCTGGCCGGTGGTCGCCCTTCGGCCGCCAAGACCGGAACTAACCAGCTCGGCGACACCGGAGCCAACAGGGACGCCTGGATGGTCGGTTTCACCCCGTCGCTGTCGACTGCGGTCTGGGTCGGGACCACTGAGGGCACCCAGCCGCTGGTGAACCAGTGGGGCGGCCCGGTGTACGGCTCCGGCCTGCCATCGGACATCTGGAAGGCGACGATGGACGGGGCGCTGAAAGGCACGGACGTCCAGACGTTCCCCAAACCGTCGGAAATCGGCGGCTACGCGGGTGTGCCCGCGCCGCCCCCGCCACCGCCCGTCCAGGCGCCGCCTCCTCCGCCGGCCCAGCCGGGCCCGGCTGAACCCGCCCCCGGACCGGCGACCATCGTGGTGCAACCGAGCGTCGAGGTCGCACCGGGTATCACGATTCCGCTGGGGCCGCCGACGATTCTGCCCGCGCCTCCGGCTCCGCCGCCGCCCCCGCCCGTCGAGCCCGCTCCGGTCGCACCGCTGCCCGGGCCTCCGCCGGGGGATCCCTACGGGGTCGGCCCCCCACCGGCGCCGTGACGCCGGGCGATGCGCGCTACGAGCCGGCGACTGTGGAGGTGGCCTCACCGCGCCGGTTGGCCACCGACCTGCGCAGCGACGACTGGCGGGATCTTCCGAGCCGCACCGACGCGCTCAGTGCCGGACTGTCCGAAATGGTGGGCGGTCCGGTCGGCCGCCACGCGCTGATCGGCCGGCAGCGATTCCTCACGCCGCTGCGGGTCATGTTCATGATCGCTCTCGCGTTTCTGGCTCTGGGATGGACGACGAAATCCCCGTGCCTGCAGACCGTCGGCACCGGCACGCCCGATCAGAAGGTCGCCAACTGGGCGAACCAGCGGGCGTACTTCGCGTTGTGCTATTCCGACACCGTGCCGCTCTACGGTGCGGAGTTGCTCAGTCAGGGGAAGTTTCCGTACAAGTCCAGCTGGCTGGAGACGGATTCCGAGGGCCGCCCCCGGATGCAATACGACAACACGCCCGCGGTGCGCTACATGGAGTATCCGGTGCTGACCGGTCTCTACCAGTACGTCTCGATGGCGTTGGCCAAGACGTATACGGCGTTGACCAAGCGGGTATCGCTGCCGAACGTCGCCGAGGTGGTGATGTTCTTCAACTTCGCCGCGCTGGGGCTGGCAATGGCGTGGCTGGCGACGGTGTGGGCCGCCGCCAGCCTGTCCGGCCGGCGCATCTGGGACGCCGCGCTGGTGGGGGGTTCACCGATCCTCGTCTTCCAGGCGTTCACCAATTTCGACGCGATCGCCACCGCGTTCGCGACGTGCGCCATGCTCGCCTGGGCGCGCCGCAGAACCACGCTGGCCGGCGCGCTCATCGGCCTGGGGGTGGCGGCCAAGCTGTATCCGGGCCTGCTGTTGCTGCCGTTGCTGATCCTTGGGGTGCGTTCCGGGCGGGTGCGCGAGGTCGGCAAGACAGTCGCCGCCGCGGTGGTGGCGTGGTTCGTGGTGAACGCGCCCATGATGGTGCTGTTTCCGCGCGGGTGGTCGGAGTTCTTCCGGCTCAACGCCCGCCGCGGTGAGGACATGGATTCGCTGTACAACGTGGTGAAGTCGTTCACGGAGTGGAAGGGCTTCGACCAGAACCTCGGCTTCTGGGAACCGCCCGTCGTGCTCAACACGGTGTCGGTGACATTGTTCGCGCTGTGCTGTGCCGCCATCGGCTACATCGCGCTAACCGCGCCGCAGCGGCCCCGGGTGGCGCAGCTGGCGTTTCTGGTGGTCGCCGCGTTCCTGCTGACCAACAAGGTGTGGAGCCCGCAGTTCTCGCTGTGGCTGGTGCCTTTGGCGGTACTCGCCCTGCCGCACCGCCGGGTGCTGCTGGCCTGGATGACGATCGACGCCGTGGTCTGGATACCGCGCCTGCTTTACATCTACGGCGGGCAGAACAAGGGCCTGCCGGAGCAGTGGTTCACCGCGACGGTGCTGTTGCGCGACATCGCGGTGGTGGTGCTGTGCGCCCTCGTGGTCCGGCAGATCTACCGGCCGGCCCTGGATCTGGTTCGCTGGCACGGTCGCATCGACGACCTGGCGGGTGGGCTGTTCGACGGCGCGGCCGACGATCCCCCACGGTGGCTACCGGATTGGCTGCGGCCCAAGCGCGTCGTACTCGCGTCGCCGCCTGTCGGCCACGAGTACGCCGGGGCCGGCGCCGGGCACTGAGCGTCTCGCCGGGCCAGAGTCGCGGGGCTTGCTACGGATCACGGACGGGCCGGCGCCGAGACGGCTTCGCCGAATTGGCATGTCAGTGTGGCCGTCCTGTAGCCTGGCCCGGTTGCCGACGCAGGCGACCCTCCTGCCGTGGATAAGCCGCGGCCGTTGACGACCATAGGAGGTGATGAGGTTCCCATGCGTCCATACGAAGTCATGGTCATTTTGGACCCGACACTCGACGAGCGGACCGTCGCTCCCTCGCTGGAGACGTTCTTGAACGTCGTCCGCAAGGATGGCGGCAGTATCGGCAAGGTCGATATCTGGGGCCGCCGGCGCCTGGCGTACGAAATCGCCAAACACGCCGAAGGCATCTACGCGGTGATCGAGGTGAAAGCAGCCCCGGCGACCGTGTCGGAGCTCGACCGCCAGCTCGGCCTGAACGAGTCCGTGCTGCGCACCAAAGTGATGCGGACCGACAAGCACTGACCCGACAAGCGCCGACGAAGTGCATCGTCGGACCGTTTCCGTAGGCTCGCCTGAGCGCTGATCCCGAGCACACCGCCGATTCCCAGGAGGACCTTGTGGCTGGTGACACCACCATCACCGTTGTCGGAAACCTGACCGCCGACCCGGAACTTCGCTTCACCCCGTCGGGTGCGGCCGTCGCCAATTTCACGGTCGCGTCCACGCCGCGTATCTACGACCGTCAGAGCGGGGAATGGAAGGACGGCGAAGCGCTGTTCTTGCGCTGCAACATCTGGCGGGAAGCGGCCGAGAACGTCGCCGAGAGCCTGACCCGCGGGTCGCGGGTCATCGTCACCGGCCGGCTCAAGCAACGGTCGTTCGAGACGCGCGAGGGCGAGAAACGCACCGTGGTGGAGGTCGAGGTTGACGAGATCGGGCCCTCTCTGCGTTATGCCACCGCAAAGGTCAACCGCGCCAGCCGCGGCGGCGGTGGCTCGCGTGGCGCTGCTGCCGCGGGTGCGCCCGCCGACGATCCGTGGGGCAGCGCCCCCGCGTCCGGATCATTCGGCGGCGGCGACGACGAGCCGCCCTTCTGACATGCGTCACCACCCAACGGTTTTGAGAAAGAGATAGACATATGGCCAAGGCCACCAAGCGGCGCCCCGCGCCGGAGAAGCCCGTCAAGACTCGCAAGTGTGTGTTCTGCTCCAAGAAGGGGCAGACCATCGACTACAAAGACACCGCGCTGCTGCGCACGTACATCAGCGAGCGGGGCAAGATCCGCGCCCGCCGCGTCACGGGTAACTGCGTGCAGCATCAGCGCGATATCGCCGTGGCCGTGAAGAATGCCCGCGAGGTGGCGCTGCTGCCGTTCACCTCGTCGACCCGCTAGGAACGAAAGTCCAACGATGAAACTGATCCTCACCGCAGAAGTCGAGCATCTCGGGTCCGCAGGAGACACCGTCGAGGTGAAGGACGGCTACGGCCGCAACTACCTGCTGCCGCGCGGCCTGGCCATCGTCGCCACCCGCGGGGCGCAGCGTCAGGCTGACGACATTCGCCGTGCCCGCGAGATCAAGAACGTGCGTGACCTCGACCACGCTAAGGAGCTCAAGGCCGCCGTCGACGGTTTGGGCGCGGTCCCACTGCCCGTCAAGACGGCCGGCGACACCGGCAAGCTATTCGGTTCGGTCACTGCCGCCGATGTCGTGGCCGCGATCAAACGAGCGGGTGGTCCCAATCTGGACAAGCGCAACGTGCACCTGCCCAAGGCTCACATCAAGTCGGTCGGCACGCACGCCATCGAGCTGCGGCTACACCCCGGCGTCAGCGCGACGGTTTCCGTCGACGTGGTCGCGGAGTAGGTCACCGACACGTAACACTTAGCTGTAGCGACACAACACCCCGGTGGTGCCCAGTTAAGGGCGATCCGGGGTGTTGCTGTATTCGGCTGGCGAACTGACTCTTGGGTAGGGTCGGTAGCGAATCTAACAAGCCGTTAACGCGGTGGGTCGTCCCTGGCAACACAACACGCCCGGGAAGGCAACCCCGCCCGACACGCCGAGGCGATTCTTATCCACAGAATCGATCACGGTATGTGGTGCCCTTAGCAGGCAAGACGCCACAGAATCCGACGTTAATCCACAAGTTGTCCCCAGCCCCTCAACACAACCTAAGACAGCTGTGCACACACCATCCACACATTGATGAACAGCGCCCGTTGGCGTCCGAGGCAGCAACGTTTAGCGTCTACCCGGCGCAGTGCGGCGCGGGGGTCGGACTCGAGATTCGGAACACTCCGGATGTCGGTGGCCGGATTTATCGTAACGAGCGACATCGAATGTATGTTCGGGCAATGTGCGGGAGGGAGGTCCAAGGCAGGATGGCCGTCCTCGACGATCTCGGACAATCCGATGTGGGTGCCCCCCCTCCGAGCGAGGACTTCGGCCGCCAGCCCCCACAGGACATGGCCGCGGAGCAGTCCGTGCTCGGCGGGATGCTGCTCAGCAAGGACGCCATCGCCGACGTGCTGGAGCGGCTGCGTCCGGGCGACTTCTACCGGCCCGCCCATCAGAACGTCTATGACGCGATCCTCGACCTGTACGGACGGGGAGAGCCCGCAGATGCCGTCACGGTGGCCGCGGAACTCGACCGCCGCGGGTTATTGAAACGGATCGGCGGCGCGCCCTATCTGCACACCCTGATCTCGACGGTGCCGACCGCCGCCAACGCCGGCTACTACGCGGGAATCGTGGCCGAGAAGGCGTTGCTGCGCCGCCTGGTCGAGGCGGGGACCCGGGTGGTGCAGTACGGCTATGCCGGGGCCGACGGCGCCGATGTCAGCGAGGTGGTCGACCGCGCGCAGGCAGAGATCTACGACGTCACCGACCGGCGCACCTCCGAGGACTTCGTCGCGCTAGAAGACCTGCTGCAGCCGACGATGGACGAGATCGACGCCATCGCCTCCAACGGTGGTCTGGCGCGCGGCGTCCCGACGGGATTCACCGAGCTCGACGACCTCACCAACGGCCTGCACGCCGGGCAGATGATCGTCGTCGCGGCCAGGCCAGGCATGGGCAAGGCGCTCGCATTGGATACCCTGCTACCCACGCCATCCGGGTGGACCACGATGGGTGCGGTTCGGGTGGGCGACGAACTTCTCGGCGCCGACGGCCGGCCCACGCGGGTCGTCGCGGCGACCGAGGTGATGGTCGGGCGGGCGTGCTTCGAAGTCGAGTTCTCCGACGGCACCGTGATCGTCGCCGATGCACAGCACCAGTGGCTGACCGAGGCTTCGGTGTCGAGGGAGTCTGTGTGCCTCACCGGGGTGCGCACCACCGAGGAGATCGCACACACGCTGCGATGCCGCGCTGGCGATCGGCGATCCAACCACTGGGTGATCAACGCCCGGGCGTTGCAGCTGCCGGAGGCGGACTTGCCCGTTGCGCCGTACACATTGGGTCCCTGGCTGGGCGGCGGCGCCCCCGCATCGGCGATCACCGAGCCCGCCGATCCCGAGATCGTCATGCGGATCGAAGGAGAGGGCGGGTCTGCGCCGCTGGTGCGCTCGGCGGGTGTGATCGGCGACGAGCGCATTTCGGGGGAGTACCTGCGCGGTTCGGAAGCGCAGCGCCGCGCGTTGCTGGCCGGACTGCTCGACGCGGCGGGGACGGTCACCGCCGTTGGTGACGTTGAGATCTCGGCTGCCGGCGAGCAGTTGGCCGAGGATGTTTACGAGTTGATCGTCAGCCTTGGGTATGAGTGCCGGCGCGCCGTGGCGTCCACCGGCTTCGTGCTGACGTTCACGACGGACGACGATGTTTTCCGGGTGTCTCGAAAGAGGCTGCTGCACAAGGAGAAGCGCGGCGGCCCGGCGTCACGGTCAGGCGGACGATTCATCACCAGTGTGCGTGCGGTTGAGACCGTGCCGGTGCGCTGCGTCGAGGTTAGCAACGACGCGCACCTCTACCTCGCCGGCAAGTCGATGGTGCCGACACACAATTCCACCCTCGGCCTCGACTTCCTGCGGTCGTGTTCGATCAAGCACCGGATGGCCAGTGTGGTGTTCTCGCTGGAGATGAGCAAGTCCGAGATCGTGATGCGGCTGCTGTCGGCCGAGGCGAAGATCAAGCTGACCGATATGCGGTCTGGCCGGATGAGCGACGACGACTGGACCCGACTGGCCCGGCGGATGAGCGAGATCAGCGAAGCCCCGCTGTTCATCGACGACTCACCGAATTTGACGATGATGGAGATCCGCGCCAAGGCACGGCGATTGAAGCAGAAGGCCAACCTGCAGTTGGTGGTCATCGACTATCTGCAGCTGATGACCTCCGGCAAGAGAGTGGAATCGCGCCAGCAAGAGGTCTCCGAATTCTCCCGGAACCTAAAGCTTTTGGCCAAGGAACTCGAAGTGCCGGTAGTGGCGATGAGTCAGCTCAACCGCGGGCCCGAGCAACGCACCGACAAAAAGCCGATGCTCGCCGACCTGCGCGAATCCGGTGCTATCGAACAGGATGCGGACATGGTCATCCTGCTGCACCGCCCCGATGCCTTCGAGCGCGACGATCCCCGTGGTGGTGAAGCCGATCTCATTGTGGCCAAACACCGTAACGGTCCGACCCGGACGGTGACCGTTGCACACCAGCTGCATTTGTCGCGGTTTACGAATATGGCGCGGTGAGGGGCGGGTGCT
>CAZEHT010000124.1:9222-11954 GCA_964511995.1 uncultured Mycobacterium sp. | reverse complement strand
GACGACGAGTCGGAGGCGATCTGCCGTGAACTGGGATACGACCTCATCCTGCCGCCGGCCCGCCTGCGCCACCACCTGGACTCAAAGATCGTCACCACCCGCCTGGGCAACGAGGCCGGCGCTCCCAGCGTGCCCAACGTGCTGACCACCGTCGAGGACTGGGCCGGCTTGCGGGCCGCAGCCCAAGATGGGGGCCTCGGCGAGGAACTCGTCGTCCAGACGCCGTTCGGAGATTCGGGCAAGACGACGTTCTTCATCTCGTCGGAGGCCGACTGGCGTAAGCACGGCGCCGACATCGCCGGCGAAGAGATCAAGGTGATGCGCCGGATCAACAATCGGCCGGTGGCGGTGGAGGCGGTGCTCACCAGGTGCGGCACCGTCGTCGGCCCGTTCATGTCGGAGTTGATCGGCTACCCGAGCCTGACGCCCAACCGCGGCGGCTGGTGCGGCAACGAGATGTACTCCTCGGTCTTGAGCCGCGAAAGCAGGCACACCGCAACACAATTAGTCTCCAGGCTGGGTGACCGGCTGGCCAACGAGGGTTACCGTGGCTTCTTCGAGGTGGACATTCTCGTCGACACCGACGACGGCGAAATCTACCTCGGCGAACTCAACCCGCGTATCAGCGGCGCGTCGTCGATCACCAACGTCACCGCAGGCGCCTACGCCGACGTACCGCTTTTCCTGTTCCACATCCTCGAGTACATGGACGTCGAATTCGACCTGGACGTGGGCGAGATCAACGAGCGCTGGGAGGAGCTGGCGTCGGAGGACGTCTGGAGCCAGATGATCATCAAGGAGACCGACGACATCGTCCAGCGCCTGACGGCCATCCCACGCACCGGCCGGTATTCGCTGGACGGCGGCGGCAGGCTGGTATTCCGGCAGGTGGCGTGGGATTGGCATCAACTGCAAAACGAGTCCGAGGCCTTCTTCCTGCGCATCTACGGCCCGGGTGACTACCGCTGGAAGGGCGCCGACCTGGGCGTTGTCGTCACCAAGGGTCGGCTTCAGGTGGACTCCGGCGACGGCCAGACGCTGGCCATCCGGGCACAGCACCTGATCGACTCGATCCGCGCCGAATACGCCGGTGTCCCGATAACCGAGCCCACCCGGCCCCTTCCGGGTGTCAAGTCCTGACGTAGGGTCGCACCGACAACCCAAGGAGGCGCGGTGATCGGCGGCGACCCGGGGCGTGTTCCGTCGGATCTGACTCTCGACACCTGGCAGTCAGCGGAGAACCTGCACTGGGCGTTCCAACACATCGCCGACTTTCTGCCGACCGCGACGATCTCCCGAGGCATCGGGCCGGTTGCGGCCTTCCCGACGGCGACCCAACCAGGACTGGCCGAGATCGTGCTCTACGACGCGGTCGCCGACCGCAGGCGAACCGTCGGCGAGGTCATCTCGTCGACGGCTACCGACGGCTGGATCGTCACCCAGCACGGCATCGTGCTGTTCGAGCAGTACTACGAGGGTATGACCGCCGATACGCCCCACCTGCTGATGTCGGTGAGCAAGACCATGATCGCCGCTGTCACCGGCGTCCTGGTGGGGGCCGGGACACTCGACGTGGACGCCGAGCTGTCGTGGTACGTGCCGGCGCTGGCCCAGTCGGGATATGCCGGCGCCACGCTGCGCCACATCCTCGATATGCGTTCGGGCATCGGGTTTTCCGAGAACTACCTGGATCCGATGGCGCAGGTCCGGCTGATCGAGCAGGCCATCGGCTGGGCACCCCGCACCGTGCCCGACCTGCCGTCGACGATGTACGACTTCCTGCTGACTCTGCGGCAGGCCTCCGTGCACGGCGGCCCGTTCCAGTACCGCTCGTGCGAGACCGACGTGCTGGGCTGGGTCTGCGAGGCCGCGACCGGTGCGCGCATGCCCGAGCTGATGTCGGAAGTGCTTTGGAGCAGGATCGGGGCGCACCGCGACGCGATCATCGGCGTGGACAACACGGGAACCGGCATGTTCGACGGCGGCATCAACGCCTGTCTGCAGGACCTGGCCCGATTCGGAACCCTCTTCCTGACCGGCGGGGTGTCGCTGACGGGGGTTCAGGTGCTGCCGCCCGCATGGGTCGCCGACACGTTCGCGGGTGATGTCGATTCGCGCGAAGCCTTCGCCGCCAGCCCCGACGACAACCGGATGCCCGGTGGCATGTACCGCAACCAATGCTGGTTTCCCTACCCCGGGGACAACGTCATGCTGTGCCTGGGAATTCACGGGCAGATGATCTACGTCAACCGCGCGGCCGGCATTGTGGCGGCCAAACTGTCGTGCTGGCCGCTGCCGCAGGATGCCGCCAAGCTGTGGGCGACCATCGCCGCGTTCGACGAGATCGCCGCCAATCTGGTTTGAAAACAACCCTTTTCACACGCGCTCGGGCAGCACGAAGGCGAACGCCCGGGGGAAGCCGACATCGGTGAGTTTGCCACCCCGAATCTGGTCGGCCTCGATGTTGCTGAACTGGCCGGAGGACGGCTCGTAGCAGCGATACCCCGTCGTGCCCGCCGCGGCGAACAGCAGGACCCAGTGTCTGGGGATGACCCGGCCGACCAGCATGGCGACCGGGTAGCCGCGCGTCACCGCTTCACGGACGTCGGCCAATGCGTCGTTCGGGCCCACAGGCCGCCAGCGATAGCGTTTGCGGCTGTGGCCGGACAGCGCCCGGGCCATGCCCGCCGGGGTGGTGCCCAGCGATTTGGGCCAGACCCGGTTGAGCCGGC
>CAZEHT010000124.1:0-9122 GCA_964511995.1 uncultured Mycobacterium sp. | reverse complement strand
GCCATGCCCGCCGGGGTGGTGCCCAGCGATTTGGGCCAGACCCGGTTGAGCCGGCCGTGCACCCGGCGCTGTTCCTCGGCGAACCAGCGCGCGTCCGCCAGGTCCGTACCGTAATCCGGATCGAGCAGGGCCGAACCGACGATGGCCACCGTGGGCCCGCACGTCACCCCGTCGCGCTGGCGCAGCGTCAGCTGCTCGATCCTCATCGTCTTAGGGTAGACATCCCAGGGAGGTGTGCGTGACAAAGCCGCCGAGCCCATGAACGACCACCGTCGTAGCCGCCGAGAATCTTCGCGCGAGGCCCGCGATGTCGCGGTCTCCCGGCGGTGCGCGCAGCAACTGCTGCCACATCAACGTCGCGACCTGGTCGAGCACGCTGTACTTCCCCGTGGCGAGATCGATCCAGCATCACGAGATGATCGGCTACCAGCACGGTTCGCGGCATGGCGGCGCAATCCAGCTGGGGCATTGCGCAGTTCCGCCGGTCGACGACTCGCCGTCATTCCCCTCGCACGAATGCACCCTAAACGACTGCAGGGGCGTCGGGTCAGCACGTCGAAGCCCATTGTTGTGACGCGACCAACCGAAGCCACCACCACGGTCGAGCACCTGGTGACTCGCCTCAGTATCCCGACAGTCGCCCGCCCGGCACCCGGCAGTCGCTACGTTGGGTAGACATCGCCATCCCGGGAGGACGGATTTGACCGACACGACCAACACCGCCGACCAGCGGAGCGCCCTTGAGGTGTGGCCGGGAAAGCCTTATCCGCTGGGCGCCACCTACGACGGCTCGGGGACCAATTTCTCGGTGTTCAGCGAGGTCGCCGAGAAGGTTGAAGTGTGTCTGTTCGACGCGCAGGGCTCCGAGACACGCGTCGCGCTGCCGGAGGTGGACGGATTCGTCTGGCACGGGTTTCTGCCCAGCGTCGAGTCCGGCCAGCGGTACGGCTACCGGGTGCACGGGCCCTTCGATCTCTCCCGCGGCATCCGCTGCAATCCCAACAAGCTGCTGCTCGACCCCTACTCGAAGGCCATCGACGGCCAGTTCACCTGGAATCAGTCGATGTTCGGCTACAACTTCGGCGAGCCCGACAGCCGCAACGACGACGACTCCGCAGCCAGCATGCCCAAGTCGGTCGTCATCAACCCGTTCTTCTCCTGGGGCACCGATCGTCCACCGGGGCGCGAGTACGCCGACACCATCATCTACGAGACGCATGTCAAGGGTCTCACCGAGAATCATCCCGACATCCCCGAGCAGAGCCGTGGCACGTACTCCGCGATCACCCACCCGGTCATCCTCAATCACCTTAAGGCGCTGGGGATCACAGCCGTCGAGCTGATGCCAGTTCACCACTTCGCCAACGATTCGGCGCTGCTGGACCGGGGACTGTCCAACTATTGGGGTTACAACACGATCGGATTTCTGGCGCCCGACGCCAAGTACGCGTCGAGCACCACCCCCGGGGGCCAGGTACAGGAATTCAAGGCGATGGTGCGCTCCCTGCACGAAGCGGGGATCGAGGTCATCCTCGACGTCGTCTACAACCACACCGCGGAGGGCAACCACATGGGCCCGACGTTGTCGATGCGCGGAATCGACAACCCGGCCTACTACCGCCTCGTCGACGACGACAAGCGTTACTACATGGACTACACGGGCACCGGCAACAGCTTCAACGTCCGGCATCCGCACTCGCTGCAGCTGATCATGGACTCGCTGCGGTACTGGGTGACCGAAATGCACGTCGACGGATTCCGATTCGACCTCGCGGCCACGCTTGCCCGCGAGTTCTACGACGTCGACCGCCTGAGCGCGTTCTTCGAGCTCGTGCAACAGGATCCGACGGTCAGTCAGGTCAAGCTGATCGCCGAACCGTGGGATGTGGGCCCCGGCGGATACCAAGTGGGCAACTTTCCGCCGCAGTGGACGGAGTGGAACGGCAAGTACCGCGACACCGTGCGCGACTTCTGGCGGGGCAAGGACGCCACCCTCGGCGAGTTCGCCTCCCGCATCACGGGCTCGGCCGATCTCTATGAGCACACCGCGCGCCGGCCGGTCGCCTCGATCAACTTCGTCACCGCTCACGACGGATTCACGTTGCGCGACCTGGTGTCCTACAACGAAAAACACAACGAGGCCAACGGCGAGAACAATAACGACGGCGAAAACCACAACCGGTCGTGGAATTGCGGGGCCGAAGGGCCGACCGACGACCCGCAGATCAACGCGCTTAGGTCCCGGCAACAGCGCAACTTCCTGGCGACGCTGCTGTTGTCGCAGGGTGTGCCGATGATCAGCCACGGCGACGAGTTGGGCCGCACGCAGAACGGAAACAACAACGGCTACTGCCAGGACAGCGCACTCACGTGGGTGGACTGGGCGAGCGCCGACACACAACTTCTGGATTTCACCCGCAAGGTCGCTGCGCTGCGCTCCGAGCATCCCGTCTTCCGGCGGCGCCGGTTCTTTACCGGCCACCCGGTACGCCAACTCGACAGCACCGGTCTGCCGGACATCTCCTGGCTGCGGCCGGACGGATCGGAGATGACCGAGGAGGACTGGGATTCGGGGTTCGGCAAGTCGATCGCCGTGTATCTCAACGGCAAGGGTATACCCGACCTCGACCAGCGCGGCCATCAGGTGACCGACGATTCATTCGTGGTGTGCTTCAACGCCCACCACGAGCCCATCCAGTTTACCTTGCCGCCCGCGGAGTTCGGCGCCGGCTGGCGGATCGTCATCGACAGTGCCACTCCCGATAACGGCCACGGCGATACCACGGTTCCGGCTGCCGCCACCATCTCGGTGGAGCCACGCGCCGTGATCGTGCTCCAGGCCGTGCAAGACCCGGAGGACACAGCTTCGAGGACTACGAGCGGTCGAAGGCAATCGGCAGGTTGAGCGGTCCGCGGATCGCTGGGGTATCGCGCCACGTCACCGGGCCGGCCAAGACGGGGTTGCGGGCAACGATCTGCCGCAGCGCGACGGTGGTTTCAAGGCGCGCCAACGCCGCGCCGAGGCAGCAGTGCGCACCGTAGCCGAAGGACAGTGGTGCCGGCCCGGTGCGGCTTGCTTGTAACTCATCGGGCATGTCGAACACGGCCCGGTCACGGTTGGCGGCGGCGATGACAACGAGAGCTTGCTGGCCGCTTGCGATTTGGGTGCCGCCGATCGTCTGGTCGGCCGTTGCGGTGCGCCCCGCTGCCTGCACCGGACCGTCGAGCCGGAGTAGTTCGGTAATCGACGATAGGCCGGGTCGATGCCGTCGATGATTCGGGTGCCGTCCGGCCCCGGTGTGAGTAGCCGGATCATCGCAGCCCCAAGCAGATTCGCCGTAGTCCCGTGGCCGCCGACGGCGATGAGTATTGCGGTGATGACGACCTCGTCGAGGAGCAAGTCCGGGTCTGAGGCGATGAAGCTGAATAGGTCGTCGCCGGGGCATCGTGAACTCCCCTCGCGGCGCGTCAACCAGAGTCGTTAAAGTGGACTGGCCATTATTAACAGTGCACTTGGGAATACCACGCCACCAGCGTCACCCGGATCGAAGCTGCCGCGGCCTGACACCCGGATCTGGCGCTCTGTACCACCACTTCAAATCCAAAGACGCACTCCTGGAAGCCGGCATCGACCGACTACTCGACCGCCGCCGCGCCATGCACAACATCCGCACACTGTTCGGCGGCTCGGGGACCTGCGGATCGAACTGACCATGCTCGGCCGCTACGTCGTCACGGTGCTCGACGAGGAGATGCAACTGCTGCAAATCGCCGCCCGCACACCAGCCGAGCAGTCCCTGCGACTCAACAACGCCTACGCCGCCCTCATCGAAGGCCTCTACGCCGAGGTCGCGGATTGGATCAAAGGCTGGGCCCCGAAGGTGAGCGATCAGAGCGCGACCCCCATCGCCGCCATCGGGGTCAACGCGCTCCTTGGCAAGCAGGCGACAAAGACCATATTCCGCGGACCAGAAGTGCACGATGATAACTACGTCGCCGAATGGATGGCCATGCTCGCGGGCCGCATCGAAGGGCTGCGGTGACACTGCGGTAGTAGCAAAGCGCCGAATCACCCACCACCGGCGCCATCCGCCCCGCGACCGGTCGTACCGGGAACACCTCAGTAGACACTTTTCAACATATGTTCACGCAGATCCGGATCGGCTAACCTGCATGCCGGGGGCCGCACCCGCCAGGGCGGGCGATCCGACCCAACCTACAGTGAAGCCGAGGTGCGATGCGAAACCCGCATGCTGGAGAGCCGTTCGACAGTTCGGACGCGGACATCGCGACCGCCCTCGCCGACGTGTCGGTTCCGGCGCTGCTGCTGTCATGCGTGCACATGGCCGGTCCCCAACTGCTCGACGGTCCACTGGCCACGTTGCGGCCCGCGGGTCTGTTCCTCAACGAGGTGCAGGGCTACATGTCCGAAGAGGACAAGGCTGCCGCGCGGGCGTTGGCGTTCGATGTCATCCGCGACTACCGGGATCGCGGTTGCCCGGAGCCGGCCCCAGTGGACGCCACCACGCTGAAACGGATGATGGACTGGCTGGTGTGCGAGGACGTACCCGAGGAGTACGTACCCATGCTGCTGGAGGAAATGGAACTCGCCGGCCATGACGAGCGCGGCACGGCGCTTCAGTCCGCTGCCGCGGACCGCGCGGCGTTCCCGGTGGTCGTCGTCGGGTGCGGGATGTCCGGGCTGCTGGCGGCAATCCGGTTGCAGCAAGCTGGAATTCCCTTCACCGTCATCGAGAAGAACGCTGGTGTCGGTGGAACCTGGTGGGAGAACACCTATCCGGGGGCACGGGTTGACGTGGGCAATCACTTCTACTGCTACAGCTTCGAGCCGGCCGATCACTGGACCGAATTCTTCGCACGCCAGCCGGAGCTGCAGGCGTACTTCCAGGGTGTCATGGACCGCCACGGGATCGGCGACCACATTCGGTTCAACACCCGCGTCGACAGCGCCCGCTGGGACGACGCGTCGTCGACGTGGTCCGTACGGGTTACCGCCGCCGACGGCACCACGGACACGTTGACCGCCCGAGCGGTGATCTGCGCGGTCGGCCAGCTCAACACGCCGTTCATACCGGAAATCGAAGGGGCCGAATCGTTTTCCGGGCCCGCTTTCCACAGCGCACGCTGGGATCACAGTGTGTCGCTGGCCGGCAAAGATGTGGGCCTGATCGGCGCAGGCGCATCGGGGTTCCAGATCGCACCGGCGATCGCCGCTGACGTGAACCGCCTGACCGTCTTCCAGCGCAGTGCGCAGTGGATGTTCCCCAACCCCAACTATCACGAGCCCGTCGAACCCGGTGTGCGGTGGGCGATGCGGCACCTTCCGTTCTACGCCCGCTGGTACCGATTCCTGCTGTTCTGGCCGGGCTGCGACAAGGGCCTGGCGGCCGCCACCGTCGATCCGGACTGGCCCGATCAGGACAAGGCCGTCAGCGCGACCAACGACCTGACCCGGATGATGTTCGAGGCGTGGATCACCAGCCAGGTCGGCGATGACGAAGACCTGCTAGCCAAGGTGTTGCCGGACTACCCGGCGACCGGAAAACGCACCCTGCAGGACAACGGCAGCTGGCTGCGCGCGCTCACCCGCGACAACGTCGAACTGGTGCGCACCCCGATCGCCCGGATCGAGCCCGATGCCGTCCTGACCGCCGATGGCGTCCGATACCACTGCGATATCCTGGCGTACGCCACCGGGTTTCGGGCCAACGACATGGTCGCCTCGCTCAACGTGTTCGGGCGCGACGGGATCGAACTACAAGAGTGGTGGGGACGCAAACCGGCGGCATACCTTGGCATGGCGGTCCCGGAGTTCCCCAACTTCTTCATGCTCTACGGTCCGGGAACCAACCTGGCCAGCGGCGGCAGCCTGATCTTTCACTCCGAGTGCGAGGTGCGCTACATCGTCGGCTGCCTGGACATGCTCATCGCGTCGGGCAAACACGCCATGGAACCGCGGCGCGACCGCTTCGACGAGTGGTACCGCCGATGCCAGGCGGAACTCGCACGGATGGTGTGGTCGCAACCCAGCATCAAGCACAGCTACTACAAGGGCGACGACGGCCTGGTGCACTCGCTGAGCCCGTGGCGGCTCGTGGACTTCTGGGCGTGGACCCGCTCGCCCGACCCCGCCGACTTCACGATGAGCTGAGTTCGCTCGGTGGAGATCGAACTCGACGTGATGCAGATCGTCACTCGAACTGTTCCTGCCCCGTGTCGAGTTCGAGGTACATACAGAGGCACATACAAAGGAGAGCCATGCGCGCAGTCGTGATCGACAGCACCGGCAGGATCGGCGTCGAGACCCGTCCGGACCCCGTCCTGCCGGGCCGCGGCGGCGCCCTCGTGGAGGTCAGCGCGGCGGGTATCTGCGGCTCAGATCTGCACTTCTACGACGGCGAGTATCCGTTGCCCGAGCCGGTGGCGCTGGGGCACGAAGCGGTCGGGACGGTTGTCGAGATCGGTTCGCACGTCCGCAGCGTGCAGGTCGGCGATGCCGTGCTGGTGTCGTCGGTCACCGGCTGCGGCGCCTGCGCGGGTTGCGCCACGGGCGACCCGGTCACGTGCCTGTCCGGGATGCGGATCTTCGGCACCGGCGCCCTCGGCGGGGCGCAGGCCGAACTGCTCGCGGTGCCCGCAGCCGACTTCCAGCTGCTCCGAATCCCGGAGGGCATCGACACCGAACAGGCCCTGCTGTTGACCGACAACCTGGCGACCGGATGGGCGGGAGCGCAACGCGCCGACATCCCGCCCGGGGGCACCGTGGTGGTCTTCGGGCTGGGAGCGGTGGGCCTGTGCGCCCTGCGCAGCGCCATTGCGCAGGGCGCCGGAACGGTTTTCGGCGTGGACCCGGTCGGGGGACGGCGGCGGGGCGCGGAGCTGTCCGGTGCCACTGTGCTGGAACAGCCCGTCCTGGCGGCGGTGCTGGAGGCGACGGGCGGTCGCGGCGCCGCGGCCGTGATCGACGCTGTGGGCAGTGACACCACCATGACGGAGGCGCTCGGCTGTGTACGTCCGGGCGGGACGGTCTCCGTGGTCGGTGTGCACGACCTCAACCCGTTCCCGCTGCCCGCGCTCATGACCCTCGTGCGCAGCGTCACACTGCGGATGACGACCGCCCCTGTGCAGCAAACCTGGCCTCAACTAGTTCCGCTGATCCAGGCCGGACGGCTGGACACCAGCGGCATCTTTACCCAGACACTGCCCCTCGAGCAGGCGGCCGAAGGCTATGCCGCCGCCGCCTCGCGCTCCCCCGACTGCATCAAGGTGATGCTCACGCCGTGAAACCACGCGGCTGGGCTTGGCTCATTGGCCGTCGTCGACGATCTCATAGAAGGAGTCCCCGTCTTCGGGGCTACCGGCGATCTGGCCGCGGTGACGCCGAGCGGGCCGTTCGGGCTCCGACGGCCCGGGCGGGAGAACGTCGGGCTCCTCGGCGGCGAGCTTTTCGTCGATGGTGCTGTCCTCGTGGATGTCGATCCAGCGCTCCGGCGGGTCGACCACGATGTCGCCGTCGTCGTTACGCACCTCGTCGGAGTCCAGTGACTCGCTGGGTCCGAGGGTGTTGTCGGGACCGGGATCGTCGTAATCGCTGACCATGTCACCGAGTGTGCCGCAATGCGGTCCAAGGCGCGCTACGACCGGCGTCAGCCGCCCTTTCCGGACGCTTCGCGGTTCCCATGATGAAGGTCGCCTGCAACGCAACGGTCGTGCTCGTCAAGCAGTTTCGATTTGTCCACGTCATCGACGGCAATCGGTAATCGAGGGCAGGTACATCCGACTGGGCACATTCCGGCGGGCGCCGCCGCTGGTGCTGCCCCGCTGTTGTTCGCAGCCGCCGCGACACTGCGTATACTCATCCCGGGCCTGCCGCCGGTGGCGGCCATTCGCCCTGGGTGCCGCGCTCCCACCGGGCTCTATGGCGGCGACAGCGGTGGCCCGGCGGCTGCGGCCGGCGCACCGGGTGCAGGAAATCCTGGTCGCCACCCGCCGCACCGTGGTCGATGCCCGCACCGATCGAGTTCCGACCCAACTAACACTGACGTCGATCGCGTCCTTCGCCAGTTGGATGCCAGCGACTTCTGCCCGAATGACTCGGACGGACCGATTCGGCGCTACACCGAGCGACCAGAAACAGCGGCCGCCTGCCTGGGATGACATCGACTTCCCTACCCCGCTGATCAGATGCCGCGGGCTGGCAACACGCCGGATTGACGGGAAGGGTTCGTCGACTACACCTTCTTTACGCCCCTGGCGGTGACAAACATGCCCACGACGGCAGGCCCACAGTGAGCAGGTCGGCTCCACCGGGAGCGACGGTCAAAGCGAGCAGGGCGGTGGCGAAGGCTTGCATCCCGTCCAGCGACGCCACCAGTACAACCCGCTCAAACGGCGGCGCCGACGCGCTGTGTCGGATCGCTGACATACCGCCAGAGTTGACCTGTATCGGGCCCCCGACATAGACCGGCGAAAACAGGGTAGACCCCGCACGCGGTCCCGACAGCCGCGCCACCGAGGAGGCGACGCCATGGCCCGAGATCCGTTTCGGCGCAACGCCATACTGGCCCAGCTGCCCGAGCATGAGTATGAGTACGCACACCTGAAGGCCCACCTTCACCTCGAGCACACCCAGATGAAACACTCCGCCCATGCGCCCGGCGCCCCCATCCGCGACATTTACTTTCCGCTTTCCGCGGTGCTTTCCCTTGTCACCATCTCAGACGGATTCCCAAGTTGGAGGTGGCCACGATCGGTCATGAAGGCATGGTGGGTCTGCCCGTCTGTCTGGGGGCCATCAGCAGCCCGCAGGCGGCGTTCTGCCAGGTTCCAGGCGACAGCGCCCGCATCGGCGTCGACGACTTCCGCCGGGCTCTGAGTCGTGGCGGGATCGTACACGCCTTGCTCAACCGATTCACCCAAGCCACCATGGTGCAGATCGCCCCAAAACGTCGTCTGCAATCACAGCCACCCCACCTACGCGCGGATGGCGCGCTGGCTGCCGCGTCGGCACCGACGAATTCCCACTCACCCACCAGTTCATCGCCCGAATGCTCGGCGTGCATCGGCCCACCCTCTCAGAGACCGCTCAACGCATCCAAGCC
>CAZEHT010000123.1:0-12032 GCA_964511995.1 uncultured Mycobacterium sp. | reverse complement strand
GCTTGGCGAACATCTTGCCGCGCTTGGCATCGATGACGGCCTTCTTGTGCTTGGTCGTGGCCCATTTGGAATGGCCGCTCATCTACCTGCTACCTCGGTTCTTCGCTGACGTGACCCGACGAGTCTACTGGTCGAGGTCTCCGGCGACGTAACGCCGGATGGTCGGCCGCGACCGCCCTCTCGCGGTCGCCCCAGCGGACCGAGGTCACCGCGTCCTTGGCCACACCGCGACCCCAACTCAAATTTCACGTCGTGTTGAGATTAGTTTCAACGTAGGGTGAGACTCATGAGGGAACGAGTTCTCAACGGACCGCAGACCACCGGGCGTGACTACCGCAACCTGACCGCACCGACGCACCGCATCCGGCACGACATCAACGTGGGCGTGACGGTCCGCGACGGCACGACATTGCTCGCTGACGTGCACCGTCCCGACTCCGACGGCCGCTTTCCCGCGCTCATCGCCGCCTCGCCCTATCCCCGCCAGATCCAGAACCTGGGTGCGCCGATGGGCTTCATCGAGGCCGGCAACACCGAGTTCTGGGTGTCTCGCGGCTACACACACGTGATCGCCAATGTGCGCGGCACCGGCGGCTCCGGGGGCACGTTCGGGTTCATGGACGCCCAGGAGCGCCAAGACATGTACGACCTCGTCGAATGGGCGGCCGCCCAGCCCTGGTGCGACGGCACGGTCGGCATGATCGGAATCAGCTACTTCGCGATGTCCCAACTGGAAGCGGCGGTCGAGCGCCCACCACATCTGAAGGCGATCTTCCCGGTGGCCGTCACCGCCGACCTGTACGAGGGCGCAATGCACAACGGGCTGCTCAGTTCGTCGTTCGTGACACCGTTCCTCTCGATGATCGGAATGACGACGCGGCGCAGCGACGACTTCTGGCGCAGCCTGCCGGTGACGCTGGCCCGGCACATACTGAGCACCCCGCCCATCCACCACAAGCTCGCCACCATGAACGGTGAGGCCTCGCTGACCATCATGCGTCAGCTTCTGAAACTCCCACATGACCCGCACCCGTGGGACGACCTGTGGCTCGACGTCGCGGTCCGCCACCCCGCACGCGACGCCTGGTGGGACGAACGCGACCTGACCCCACTGCTCGACAACATCGACATCCCGGTCTATCTGGGCTGTGACTGGCAGAACGTCCCGCTGCACCTACCATCGACATTCAAGGTCTGGAATACGTTGTCGCACAAGCCGAATGTACGCGTCGGCATGCTCGGCGAGTTCGGTCTGACCTGGCCGTGGGAAAGCCTGCACACCGAGGCGCTGGCCTGGTTCGACCATTGGCTCAAGGGCGCCGACACCGGGATCCTCGACGGCCCACCGATCCGATATGTGTTGCCCGGAGCCGAGGGCTGGCACACCGCCGATCAGTGGCCGCCCGCCGACAGCACGATGCGCGAGTTCGCCCTGCGCGCCGACGGTGGCCTGACCGTCGACGACGATGATGCAGGCGGCCGCGAGCTCATGACGCTCGGTGCCGGGCTGGCGCGGGTGAAGCCGAGCTCGATCGATCCGCCGGACATTCTCACCTGGACATCCGCGCCGCTGGAGTCCGACCTGGACGTGGTCGGTAACATCGAACTGCGACTGGTGGCCGCCGCCACCGCCATCGACACCGGGTGGATCGCCACCCTGCAGGACGTCGCCCCCGACGGCGCCGTCGTCGACGTGACAGCCGGCTATCTGCGGGCCAGCATGCGCGAAGTGGACGAGGCCGCCAGCCGGCCCGGCGCGCCCGTACTGCCCTGCCGCAACCCGATCGCGGTGCCGATCGGCGAGTCGGTCAAGTACCGGATTCCGTTGGTGCCCAATGCCCGTCGCTTCGCCTGCGGGCACCGCATCCAGCTGGTGCTGACCAGCGACGACCAGAACCCCGACACCCCGATGATCATGAACTTCCGGCACACGTCCGTTGGGACCAGCAGCCTCAACACCGTGTTCTCGTCGTCGCGCCTTCTTCTGCCGGTGAAAACCCGCTAGAGAGACGCCACGAACAGCCGGTGGATGCGGCGATCTCCGGTCACCTCGGGATGAAACGCCGTCGCCATCGCGGCGCTCTGCCGGACTGCGACGGGATGACCAGCCGCGGATGCCAGCACCTCGACGTTCGGGCCGACACACTCCACCCAGGGCGCCCGGATGAACACCGCATGTACCGGTGAATCCAGCCCGGCGAATGCGATATCGCCCTCGAACGAGTCGACCTGGCGGCCGAACGCGTTGCGCCGCACGGTCATGTCGATCGCCCCAAGCGCCGCCGCCTGCCGGCCCGGCGCGCCCGCGTCCACGATCTGTGAAGCCAGCAGGATCATGCCGGCACAGGACCCGTAGGCCGGCATCCCTCCGGCCAGCCGCTCCCGCAGCGGTTCGAGCAGGTCGAACACCCGCAGCAGGTGGCTGATGACCGTCGATTCCCCGCCCGGGATCACCAACCCGTCGACCGCGTCGAGTTCGGTCCGGCGGCGCACCGTCACCGGATCGGCACCTGCCTCCGCGAGAGCGGCCAGGTGCTCGCGGGCATCCCCCTGCAGCGCAAGGACACCGACGCGCGGGCTCACCCTCGTCCCGGCTTGAAGCCCCGCTGGTAGCGGGTGAGTCCCTCCTGCATGACGGCCGCAACCATCTCGCCACGCAGATTGAAGAGCTTCCCTTGCGTCAGCGCTCTACCCCCGCACGCCGACGGCGACGACTGGTCGTAGAGCAGCCACTCGTCGGCGCGGAAGCGGCGCATGAACCACATCGCGTGGTCCAGCGAGGCCACCATCAGGTGTCCGCGCTCTTCGGGGTGGGTGGCCTGCGCCGAGCCGAGCAGCGTCAGATCGCTGAGATAGGTCAACGCGCAGATGTGCAACACCTGGTCGTCAGGCAGCGGATCGCGATGGCGGAACCACACCTGCTGCTGCGATGCCGCGCCCGGGGCACGTACCAGTACATCGCGCGGAACGATACGCACGTCCCATTCGGCGAACTGCGCGAAACCCGCGTCGTCGAACGCGCTCGCGGAGCGGAAACCCGGCAGGTCATCGGGGGGCGGCGCGACGGGCATCTCGTCCTGGTGGTCGATGCCGTCCTGGTCGGTCTGGAACGACGCCGCCATACTGAAGATGGTTTGGCCGTGCTGGATCGCACTGACCCGGCGGGTGCAGAACGACCCGCCGTCGCGGATGCGTTCGACGATGTACACCGACGGGGCGCGCGCATCCCCCGGCCTCAGGAAGTAGCCGTGCAACGAGTGCACGCGGTAGCGCGGGTCAACCGTCCGCACGGCCGACACCAACGACTGGCCGGCGACATGGCCGCCGAACGTGCGTTGTAGAAAGCCGGATTCGGGGCTGAAGACGTCCCCGCGGTAGATGTTGACCTCGAGTTGTTCAAGATCGAGGATCTGCTCGATCGCCATCGGCGGCTACCAGCCGCGGGAAGCGAGTCGGTGCGGCTGCGCGATCTCCTCCACGTTGATTCCGACCATGGCCTCCCCCAGCCCGCGCGACACCTTTGCCAGCACATCGGGGTCGTCGTAGAAAGTGGTGGCCTTGACGATTGCCGCGGCGCGCTGCGCCGGGTCGCCGGACTTGAAGATGCCGGATCCGACGAACACGCCTTCGGCGCCGAGCTGCATCATCATCGCCGCATCGGCGGGGGTGGCGATCCCGCCCGCGGTGAACAGCGTGACCGGCAACTTTCCGGCACGGGCGACCTCGACCACAAGCTCGTAGGGCGCCTGCAGCTCCTTGGCGGCGACGAACAATTCGTCCTCGTTGAGCGAGGTGAGCCGGCGGATCTCGCCGCCGATCTTTCGCATATGGCTGGTCGCATTGGAGACGTCACCGGTTCCCGCTTCGCCCTTGGACCGGATCATGGCGGCACCCTCGGTGATGCGGCGCAGCGCCTCGCCGAGGGTGGTCGCCCCGCAGACGAACGGCACGGTGAACTTCCACTTGTCGATGTGGTTCTCGTAGTCTGCGGGTGTGAGCACCTCGGACTCGTCGACGTAATCGACACCGAGGCTCTGCAGGATCTGAGCCTCTACGAAATGCCCGATACGCGCTTTGGCCATGACGGGGATCGTCACCGCAGAGATGATGCCCTCGATCATGTCGGGGTCGCTCATCCGGGAGACCCCGCCCTGCGCGCGAATGTCGGCCGGGACGCGTTCGAGCGCCATGACGGCAACCGCACCTGCTGCCTCGGCGATACGCGCCTGTTCGGGTGTGACGACATCCATGATGACGCCACCCTTGAGCATCTCGGCCATTCCCCGCTTGACCCGGGCCGTCCCGGTCTGACCGGTGGCCGAACTCAGGTGAGCGACCTGGCCTTCTTGCCTGTCCACTGCGATCTCTCCTCGTGTCCGTTACCGGCCCAGTCTAGTGCCGGGCCGCCGGGCAGACCGCATCGCGCTCAGCGGATCGCCAGCGGCTCAGCCGGTTCGGCCGCACCACACCCGCCCTCCCCGCCGGGCCCGCCGTCGGCTGCCTCGGCGGCCGATGCCAGCAGTTCGCCGAGTTGCAGCGGGTACACGGTCTGGCCGGACTTTTCCAGCCTGCCTATGGTGCGGGCATCGCACCATAGGTGACCGTGGATGTAGCGCCGCTCCAGCGTGGTGCGGCCCTCCGCCGAGGGCTCGAAGCGGCAGGTGCGGTGGACGAAGAAGAACTCCTGGCTGCGCATCACCGAGCCGTTGAAGTCGATCATCGCGTCGCGCCGCCAGATGGGGCCGATCATCGTGTCGGGATGGACGTGCAGCCCGGTCTCCTCGGCCAGTTCACGAACCGCGGCCTGCGTCAAACCTTCCCCGTCGAGCACCTGGCCACCCACCGTGAACCACCATTTGAGCGCGGTGCCGTCCGTGATCGCCGGGTCGGAGCCGCAGAACAGCAACACCGAGTCGGATTCGTCGAGCAACACCACCCGCGCCGACATGCGCAGCGAGGCATCGTCGGCGCTGACGCTGGCCGCATCGGTGGCGCGCTCGGCGATCTCAAAGTACGCCGGCAGTGGCGCATGCCCGCCCAGCCGCAGCAGCCGCACGGCAGGGCGCTCGCGCAAGGCCAGGGTGTCGCGCACCGCGTCGTTGTGGAACCGCCGAGCCAGCAGCACCCGCGCCTCGGCGTCGGCCAGCTCGAACACCAGCGCACTCGGCAGCGCGTCGACGTCGACCATCCCCAGTGCCGTCGATAGTTCATTCTCCGCCGTCTCCCTCGTGGAGCGCGAAGCCCGCTCGGCCGCGGCAGCCATCACTACCAGGCGGTGGGCGAGGGCGAACGTGACCGCCTGGCGAGCAAGCACCTGGGTGGCGACGGCACGAGCCACCACCGAGCGGCGGGCCAAGGCACTGTCGAGCGCCTGCCAGGACAGGTCGTAGCGCACGTGCAGCCGGTTCAGGCGATTGGCGGTCTGAAGCGCCCACGCCACGAAAATCGCGAGCGCGGCGACCACCAGGACGGCGACCGCCAGTGCGGCCACCGCCACTGGCGTCAACTAGCCACCTGGACCTTCGCCCCGGCACCGGCGACCGTCTCGTAGACGCGCATGATCTCGCGGGCCACAACGGACCAGTCGTAACGCTGCACCGCGGCGGCGGCGACGCGGACGTAGCGTTCACGCGCCACGTCGTCGCCAAGCACGTCGACCAGCGCGGCGGCCAGCGCGGCGGGGTCATCGACCGGCACCAGCCGCCCCGCTGCGCCGTCCCGCAGCACACGCCGGAACGCGTCGAGATCGCTGGCCACCACCGGGGTGCGGGCGGCCATCGCCTCGACGAGCACGATCCCGAAGCTCTCGCCGCCGGTGTTGGGTGCGCAGTAGGCGTCGGCACTGCACAGCGCCGACGCCTTCTGCTCGTCGTCGACCTGCCCGAGGAACCTCAGGTGTTTCGCCAGTTCTCCTGCCTTGGTGCGCAACTGGTCTTCGTCACCGCGGCCGACGATGAGTATCTCCACGTCGGGGAAGCGCTCCACAAGCGACGGAAGGGCTCCCAGGAGCACCTCCATGCCCTTGCGCGGTTCGTCGAACCGGCCCAGGAACAGCACCGACTTACCCGGTCTGGGATAACCCGGGAGGCAGCGGGCATTCGCGAAGTGCGCGACGTCGACGCCGTTGGGGATCTCGACCGCATCGGACCCCAGCGCCTCCATCTGCCAGCGTCGGGCCAGGTCGGAGACCGCGATCCGGCCTACGATCTTCTCGTGCCAGGGCCGCAAGATGCCCTGGAACACGCTGAGCGTCAGCGACTTGGTGGTGGAGGCGTGAAAAGTCGCGACGATCGGCCCCTCGGCGATCATCAACGCCAGCATGGACAGGCTCGGCGCATTGGGCTCGTGCAGGTGCAGGACGTCGAATTCGCCTCTGAGCAGCCATCTCTTGACCCTGCGGTGGGACTTCGGACCGAATCGCAGCCGCGCCACTGAGCCGTTGTAGGGAATCGGCAGCGCTTTGCCGCCCGAGACGACGTAGCCGGGCAAGTCGACGTGCGACGACGACGGCGCCAAGACACTGACGAAGTGACCGCGGGCACGCATCACCTCGGCGAGTTGCAGGACATGCGATTGCACCCCGCCGGGCACGTCGAACGAGTAGGGGCACACCATGCCTATGCGCATCAGCTCCCCTCCCGACCGCCCGGTTGCGGATCGTCGAGCCGCGGGCCTGCGGCGATCCGGGCCCTGCGGTCCGCGGACAGGTCCGCGATCCACTGCGGCTGCAGCATGTGCCAGTCGGCGGGGTGGGCGGCAATCCCTTCGGCGAACACGTCGGCCAGCGCCTGAGTAATGGCCGGAACATCGCCGGAGCTGGTGTCCAGCGCGGGGTAGACGTTGAACACCCAGCTGTCAGGGGTGTTGTAGCAGTGAACGGGGTGCAGCGGCGCGCCCGTCTCTACGGCAAGCGTGGCCGGACCGGCCGGCATCCGGCTGGGCTCGCCGAAGAAATTCACCTCGACCCCCCGGTGTGTCAGGTCGCGATCGGCCATCAGGCAGATAAAGCGATTGGCACGCAACCGGTCGGCGAGTATCTGGAACGGCGGCCGCGGACCGCCGGTGAGCGGCAGCGTTTCGAATCCCAGGTTTTCGCGGTATTCGAGGAACCTGCGGTATAAGGACTCCGGCTCGAGCCGTTCGGCGACCGTGGTGAACGTGCCGTAGTGCCGCACCATCCAGACGCCGCCCATATCCCAGTTTCCGCTGTGCGGCAACGCAAGCACCGCTCCGCGACCGCCTTCCACGGCGGCATCGAGGTGGTGTCGGTTGTGCAGGCATCCCTCGAGGCGTTGGGCCAAAGCCCGCTCGTTCATCGACGGCAACCGGAATACCTCCCGCCAGTACCGGGCGTAGGAGGACAGCGAATCACGCATCAGCTCGGACGGCACCTCAACGGGCGCCACCCCCAGCACCCGGGCGAGATTCCGGCGCAACTGCTGGGGCCCACCGCCCGATGCCGCATACCACGCACCGGCGTCGAACGCGCTGCGTGCGGCGAATTCGGGCATCGCGCGCACGACCTGCCAGCCCGCCGCGTAACCCAAGTCGGACGCGCGGCCGGTCATCCGGCTGCGAATGGTCCCCAGCGCCAATGAAGCGGGAGGCCGTACCGGCGTCGGCATCAGGCCCCGCTCGGCTCTGAGCCGTCCGGTCCACCCGGGTCACCCGCAGCGGCGGGCGGACCGGAACGATCCTGCCAAATGGGATCGGTCGCACCGGCCGACACCCGTGCCGCGTGCAATCGCTGGGCGATGGTGATCAGGCTGGTCACCGCCAGCACCCACATCGCCACATGCAGCAGCCAGGGCATCGGGAACAACGGGAAATCGGACATGCCCGCCCCCATCAGCGCGATGATCAAGCGCTCGGGCCGTTCGATCAGGCCGCCCCCACCGTCGAGACCGCTGGCTTCGGCCCGCGCCTTGATATAGGAGGTCACCTGCGAAGTGACCAGGCAGATCATGATCGCGACCATCAGCTCGCTGCTGTGCAGACCGAAGACCGCCCACCACAGCAGGCCGCAGAAGATCGCACCGTCGCTGATCCGGTCACAGGTGGCGTCGAGCAGCGCCCCGAAGCTCGTACCGTATCCGCGTTCGCGGGCCATCGCCCCATCGAGCATGTCGGCCAGGACGAAGAACCACATCGCCAGCCAGCCGAAGAAAAGCTGCCCGATCGGGAAGAACGTCAGGGCGACCAGCACCGATCCCGCGGTCCCGATGATCGTGATGCTGTCCGGGGTGAAGCCGGCCCGCAGCGCGGCGCGGGCCACCGGCCGCGACATCTTGGTGTAGGCCGCCCGCGTCAGCAGGTAGAAGTCGCTCAAGGCAGTTTCGCCCATTCCTCGGCCAGCAGCGTGCGGGTGTCGCTTAGCAGCTGGGGAACCACCTTGGTATCACCGATGACGGTGATGAAATTGGCGTCGCCGCTCCACCGCGGTACCACGTGCATGTGCAAGTGTTCGGCCAGCGAACCGCCCGCCGACTTGCCCAGGTTGAGGCCCACATTGAAACCGTCAGGGTTCGACACGCTCTTCATCACGCGAATCGCCTTCTGTGTGAATGCCATCAGCTCAACACTTTCGGCCTCGGTGAGGTCCTCGAGTCCAGCGACACGCCGATACGGCACCACCATGAGGTGACCGGGGTTGTATGGATAGAGGTTGAGCACCGCATAGACGAGTTCGCCCCGCGCGACCACGAGACCCACATCGTCGGCCAGGTTCGGGATGTCGGTGAACGGCTGTTTGGATCCAGCCGATCCGGCCGTCTCATCCTGAGGGGCAACGGTCCCGACGATGTAACTCATCCGGTAGGGCGTCCACAGTCGTTGCAGGTGGTCGGGCTTGCCCGAACCCGTCGACAGCCGGTCCACCCCCACGTTCTCGGTCACGTCCTCGACCTGCCCGGCCACGGTCCGGTGCGTTGCGTTCCCGGTCCTGCCCACAGCGCCTCCGGGCACGACGCGCCATCCACAGCGACCCCGGCCCACGCCGTTGACCGGGCTGTCGGGTCGGTGTCTGCGGGGGTGCTCATCGGTGTGTCTTCCGTCGGAGAGCGCGGGCGGGTGGACCGCGACCAATGCTATCGGGGCAGATCTACCCAGCTGCACTCACGACCCGATGCCAACGGGACTTTTCAGCCACGGCCAGTTGATCCCGAACAGTCCGACGAACCAGCCGACAGCGCCGACGAGCCACAGCGCCGCGACCGCCACTGCAGAAATGAGGGTCGTCACCAGCGCGCGGACCCACAGAGGTTGGCCCTTGAGCCACTCCCTCGACCGGTTGTAGTGGTCACGCGCGGTCGTCAGCCAGCGGCGCGCCCATTCGAACTCGGTTGCCAGTATGCCCAGGCCGATGAACACGATCGCCCAACCTGGACCTGGATAGGGGATCGCCAGGATGCCGATCACGAACACAATCAGACCGACGATCGCGACGGCGAGGCGATACGCGCCGTTGGCCGCGGGCCGATGGCGGAACCCCTCTCGCCACTGCGCCCACCGGCGGGCGATGTCGGACTTCACGGCTGACCGGGTTGCAGCTTGACGAACAGCGCGTTGGCCTCGGCCAGCAGCGTCTCGTCGTCATGGAGCGCGGCTTCGACGAAGATCTTTCGGCCCTGCTCGCCGCGCAGCGCCGCTTCGACCCGAAGCGTCGTCTCGACCGGGACGATCGCCCGGTAGTCGATATGCAGGTAAGCAGTGCGCTGGTAACGCCGTCCGGTCAGGACCGCCGACGTGTAGCCCAACACAGAGTCGAACAATAGCCCAATTGCCCCGCCGTGGGCTGCACCGTTGCGGCCAAGGTAGAACCGGGGAAACCGGGCCCAGCCGTTGACACGGCGGTCGTCGGCGCGCGCCAGCTCCATCGGCACGCCGAGCACATTTCCGCGGTTGGGTAGATCCAGGCGACGGCCCGACGGAGAAGTCCATTCGTCGGCATCGAACGGAGCCAACAGAGCCGACACCATCTCCAGCTGATCGGCGGCCTCGGTGATCAGGTCCGCCGGAGCGTCAGCGGCGCGGGCGCGGTCTTGCAGGTCGCGCACCGCAGCGACGAACCGGCCGTAGTCGGGGCCGCCCTTGGTGGTGGGTTCAGGCGGGTTGAAACCGCCACCCGGCTGTTGCTCAGAGTCGGCCACACGGCAACCGTAGTTGTCAGACGTCCCGGTTGGCATCCGGGCGGCGAAGTGACAGATGCACCGCTCAAGCCGCTGCATCCTGCCGGCATGAGTGGGAGGCTGAACCGATGAAACTCACCGACCTCGACGGTCTTGGGCTGACCTACGGCGAGGTCGGCGCGACCTCCGACGGTGAGATACTGCCCGCGGGCTACCACCACGTGCGATCGACCGCGCGAATCGGCAGCGGCCGGGCCAGATTCGAGCAGGCTGCGGAGAAGGTGATGCGCTACGGAATGCTGCGCGGCGCAGGGGTTCGGGTGAGGGCCGCAACCCCGGCGGCCGAGGTTGGCACCGCGGTGCTGGGGCGCCTCGGCCCGATCTTCGCGCCCTGCCGGGTTGTCTATGTCGTCGACGAACCCGACTGTCGCGGATTCGCGTACGGAACGCTGCCCGGACACCCCGAATCGGGCGAGGAGCGGTTTGCCGTGCGCTACGAACCGGGCAGCGGGTCCGTGTACGCCGAGGTGATCGCGTTCTCCCGGCATGGCACTTGGTGGAGCCGGCTCGGCGGTCCCGCGGCGTCGATCGTCCAGCGTGTCGTGACCAGGCGCTACCTGCGTGCGGTCTAGGGTTCGGCTGTGAGAACGGGCTTGTCGCTGCGGCGGGCTCGGTCGGTGTTGGCCGCCGAACTGGCGTCGATCCGCCAGCACGACCCCGACCTGGATCCAGCCGATCTCGCCGGCTTCACAGTGCCCATTCTGTTGCGCGCAGTCGGGATCGTCGCCCTTGGCGTGGTCCCGCTGCTGGTGGTCCGCAATGGCAGCACCGCGAACGCCGAAATCGTGCCCATCATCGCCTCGCTGGCTCTCGTGGTCATCTGCGCCGCGGTCGTGTCGTGGCTGCTCGCCATTGTCATCTCCGGTCTGGTCGTGATGGTCCTCTACCGGTTGCGGCCCGGGATCGCGTCGGATCTGGTGATGCGGATCCTGTCCGATTCGTTCAAACGGATCGAGGGCTCCACGTCGGTACTGATGCTGGTGGCATTGCTGGCGGGACTCATCTCCCTGGCGTTCGGGCTGCCCACCCGCTCCGCCGACGACATGGCCAATTCGGTGCTCGACGACCTCCTGGCAGCCCAGATCGGCGTGTTCATCGCCGCATTGGGCTTCGCCTTCATCGCCGAGTCGATACGGTCGGCGGCCGATATCGTCGACGACCAGTCGCTACTGCTGGCCTGGCCGTGGGCGCTGGTGATCGCCTCCACCAGCTGGGTGCTCGCCACCATCGCGGGCCCGTTCGAAGCCACCCGGATGCTGACGATCCTCTTGCGCGACTGGCTGCCGGCCGTTGTCGACGGGGTGCCGCGCGCTCAGGTGATCGCCGAGCTGGTCCCGCCGGGCTCGCGCTGGTGGGTCGCGTTCGGTGCGCTACCCGTGATCGCGGCCATCTGGGCCTACGAGGCCCATAAACTCGGCGGCTTCGCCCACGTCAGGAGATTCCTGTCCTACGGGGAGTCCGTCGGCCCTGGCCTACTCTGACCTGGGGAAACGCATTTCTGCGATGCGTCGAGCGTGTGGCCTTTGCTTGGAATTAACCCCATTTCTCTGCATAGTGCCCACGGTCGGCGGAAACCGCGATCTGGGCCTGCGCCCACCGGTAATCGGCCTTTCCGGACGGCGAGCGTTGCAGCCTCGGCAGAAACATCACGTCCTTGGGCAGCTTGTAGCGTGCGATGTGGCGTGACGCCTCCTCGATGATCGCCGCTGCCACATCGGGGCCGGCCTGTGCGTCGTCGGCAAGCTGCACCAACGCCACCACTTCGCTACCCCACACCGCGCTGGGCCGGCCGACGACTACCACGTCGCGGACCGACCGATGATTCCCGACCGCCTCCTCCACCTC
>CAZEHT010000122.1:0-12126 GCA_964511995.1 uncultured Mycobacterium sp. | reverse complement strand
CATCGTTACCGGACCGAGATTTGTCCGCACCCTCCCGCGAAGCTGCGACGAGCCGAAACGCATGGTAAGCACACGGCGTCAGCTCGCCCAAAAACCGCTGGTAGGCGATGCAGGCCCGGTCGTTCACACGGCCGGGCCGCCAGATGGCGGAGCGGTCACAATGTCGTCACCGGGGTGTGGAAAGCAGCCAAGGCGCGTCGGGTCGCGAACTACGATGTGGGCCATGCCGGTGCCGCTGCTTGTGACCATCAAGGGCAAGGGGCGGAGTCCGCAATTGCACGCCGCGTCATGGATGGCGCCGAACGCCACCTTGACCGCTCAGGTCGGCCTGACGGCACGGGCCAGTGTCTGGTGCTCCGCTAGGTCGCGTGCCGAGGCCGAACCCATCGAGATCGGTTTCGGCACCCACATTCAGGACCGAGTCGTTGTCCACGCCGACCCCGGGTTCCCGGTCCGCGCGGGAACCGGTGTGACCGTGGGGCACAACGCGGTCGTCTACCAACGTCTGATCGAGGTGCATCGAGACGCCTGCGGCTAAACCAACCACCATGCGCATCCTGGTCACCGGTGCGACCGGCTACATCGGTTCACGCCTGGTGACCACGCTGCTCAATGCCGGCCATGAAGTCGTCGTCGCCGGTCGCGATATCGACAAGCTCGCCCGCTACGGCTGGGTCGACCGCGTGCAAATCGTCACATTCGACGCCTCGGACCCCCAGGTGACGACCGCGGCGCTGAAGGTCGCCGCGCCGGTCGACGTCCTCTATTACCTGATTTACGACATCGGGCAAGGCGAAGCGGAAAAGCGTGCCGCCGCCGTCGTGGCGCTGGCGGCGGCTGACGCCGGGGTGGGACGCATCGTCTACCTCGGCGGTTTCGCTCCCCACGACGAAACAGCCTCGGAGCATCTGCTCAGCCGTGCCGAAGTGCCTGCGGCACTTCAACTGTCCGGCGGCCCGCAGGTGGTATGGCTGGGCGCGGCCATGATCATCGGTGCCGGATCGACCTCATTCGAGATGTTGCGATACACCGCCGACCGCTTCGTTCTGATGCCGATGCCTCGGTGGGCGCGACACCCCGTCGATCCGATCTCCATCCAGGATGTTCTGTACTACCTGGTTGCCGCCGCCGATAGCAACCAGGTTCCACCTGGGACGTACGACCTGTCCGGGCCCAAGACCACAAGCTACGGCGAGTTGATGCACAGCTACGCGCGACTGGCCGGTGCGTGGCGTGCGGGTCTGGCGGTACGCGGCCTGGACGCGGAGGCGGTGTACCGCGTCACCGGGCTCGCATTGCCGATTCCCGGTCCCCTGGCGGCGGATCTCGTTGCCTCCCTGGACCGTCCGATGACGGCGTCCGACGCCCGGTTGAGCAAGGTGGTTCGCGATCCGCCCGAAGGGCTGGTCGACATCGAAGATGCGATCGGCAGGGCATTGGCCGGACCGGCCCCGAAACCCGTCGACCAGCTCGACGATCCCCACCACCTGGCCGACACCGATGCCGCCTGGGCCGGTGGTGATGCATTGCGCATCCAACGGTTGGCGGCGGCCGTCACGCCCCCGTTCGCCCGTTCCGCCCTGGGGTGGTTGTCGGCACTTCCCAAACCCGTCGCCGGCGCGGTGCGGGCGAGTCTGGACGCGATGGTCGAGCGCATTCCCAAGCCCGGCTCGTCGTGACGAGCCGGGCTTGGGAATCCGGTCGTTCCTCAACGCCCTGGCCCACCCGAGCCCGCCGCACCCGGAGCCGGAGCCGCCGCGGTCGTGCGCCACGGTGTCGCCGGTGAGCTGTTCTTCCGCGGTGCGCTCTACGCCGCACTCGGTGACCGGTGCCCGGTGGTGATCTCCACGGTCCTTTACGTGATCGCCACGTCGGCGTCGGGCAATCCGATCCTGGGCCTCGCCGCGATCATCCTGGACGTGGTGTGCGCCCCGGAGCGGAATGCCACCGGCGGAGTGCTCGCGCCGGTGTTCACCCACCTGGTCTGGATCTGGTCATGGTGCTTGTGCTGCCGCCGCTGTTCGGGGTGTGAAACAGCGAATCATCAAAGGGGATGGGCGATTTCGTCGCTGCCCATCCGTGCCGCGGACCACGCGATCACCGCCAGCACGATCGGGACCAGGCCTGCGACCAGGAAGATGGTCTGCATCGACACGACCTTCGATACCGGCCCGGCGATCGCCATCGAGACCGGCATGAACGCCAGCGAAACGAAGAAGTCCAGGCTCGACACCCTGCCCAGCATTTCGGAGGGAACCCGGCGCTGTAGCAGCGTGCCCCAGATGACCATGCCGGCACCGTCGCTGATTCCGACGACGAACAACGCGCCCGCCATCAGTGCGAATGAACCGGTGCTGCCGACCACCGCCAGGAACAGCGTGCCCAGTCCCCACATCGCCATCATGGTGGTGAGGTAGCGCCGCGGCAGCCGAACCGACGAGATGCCGAGGGCTCCGACGGCGCCGCCGACTCCGTAGGCGGCCAGCAAGAGGCCGTACATCCTGGCGCCGTCGTCGAACCGCTCCGTGGCGATGAACGGCAGCAGCACCTCGATCGGGCCGAGCACGGCGAGGACGAAGAGACTGGCGAAGAGCACCGTCGCCAGCAGCCACGGGGTGCGGGCCATGAACCAGAAGCCGTCTCGCAGGTCCGCCAGGGCGTTGTGCCGCTCGCGAAGCGCGGCGGTGCCGGGGTTTTCGTCGGTCACCGGTTTAGTCGCCAGCAGCAACAGGAGACCGATCCCGAACGACACCGCCACCCCGACCGCGCCGACGCTCGGGAACGTCGCGCCCACCGCGACTCCGGCGACGGCGGGACCGACAGCGCGCTGCAGGACCGGTCGCACCACGCCTTCGGCGCCATTGGCAGCCAGCAATTGCTGCGGCGGCAAGATACGCGGTAGGTACGCGCTATAGGCGGGGTAGAAGAACCCTGCGCCGACGCCCAGCAGTGCGGCGGCCAGGGCCATGTGCCAGATCCGCACCTGCCCCAACAGGCCCAGCGCGGCGATCACACCGACGACGGCGCAGTTGACCGACTCCACGACGATGATGATGGTGCGCTGCGGAATCCGGTCGGCGGCGACGCCGCCCACCAGGACGAACCCGACCAGGCCGGCGCTCATACAGGTCGCCACGAGAGACAGGGTGGCGGGGTCGTGATCGAGCGCCATCACCTGAAACGCCATGACGACCGCCCACATGCCATGTCCGAAGATCGACAGGGAGACCGCGGCGATCAGCAGCCGGTACTCCCGAAACCGGAACGGGGCGAGCACGCGCCAACCGGCCGGCGGCTGGGTCTGGCCGCCCTCCGGCGGGCAGCTTCCATATTCGAGGTGGGTGCTCACCCTTCGATGGTGGCCGAGCCGACACCGCGGCGTCCAACGAATTTCCGCCGGCCGGGCCGCTCAGGTGTCGGTGAACGTCGGTTCGCCCTTCTCCTGGAACGCCCTGATTCCGGCGCGGAAATCGTGGGAGTTCAGCAACTGGAGTTGTCCGGCCGTCTCCCGGGCCAGAGTGGCGTCCAATTCTGCCAGCGTGGCGCCGTTGATCGCCTGCTTGGTCTTCGCGTAGGCGACCGCGGGCCCGGCCAGCAATCGGTCTATCACCGCTGCCGCCTGTGCCTGCAATTCCTCGGCCGGATGGACCGCGCTGACCAGTCCCGCATCGAAAGCCTCTGCGGCGGAAAGGCGTTCGGCGAGCAGTGCTAGCTTCATCGCGCGGGTACGCCCGATCGCCGCCGCCACCAGAGCCGAGGCCCCGCCGTCGGGCATGAGTCCGATCTTGGTGAACGCCAGCAGGAAGAACGCCTTCTCCGATGCGATGACGAGGTCGCACGCCAGCGCAAGCGACACGCCCACGCCGGCCGTTGGGCCTCCTACGACCGCGACGACAGGGCGCGGCAGTTTCACGATCGCGCGCACCGCGCGGTTTGCCTGGAGCAGTGTCTGGATCGGGTCGGCCGCGACGCCGTCGTCGCCGGCGCCGATACCGGCGCCCGAGCTGAACGCGCGGCCGCTCCCGCCCAGTCGAACCACGCGGACCCGGGGGTCGGAGGCGGCGCGCTCGAGCGCGCTGGCCATCGCCGCCAGCACCGGTGCGGTCACTGAGTTCAGGCTGTCCGGGCGGTCGATGGTGATCGACAGCACGCCGCCGTCGAGCGCGACCAGCAGGCCGTCGACGGCGGCGAACGTGTTCAACCCGGGATCAGTTGTCGTCATGGACACACCATAGAAACCTCGGCCGAACGATCCCCAACCCACCCGTCGGTTGGTGGGAGGCGGTTGAGAAGATGCACAGGTTCACCGAGCCGATGGAGGTGCAGGTCGTGGCCGGACCACTGCAGGGATTGCGTGTCGTCGAGTTGGCGGGCATCGGACCGGGACCGCACGCCGCGATGATCCTCGGTGACCTGGGCGCCGACGTCGTCCGCGTGGAGCGGCCCTCGAAGTTCCCGAACCCCGTGCGCGACGCGATGTTGCGCAACCGGCGCTCGGTCACCGCCGACCTGAAGTCGCCGGAGGGCACGCAGCTGGTGCTTGACCTGGTCGCCAAGGCCGATGTGCTCATCGAGGGCTTCCGCCCGGGGGTCGCCGAACGGCTCGGCCTCGGACCCGAGGATTGCGCGAAGGTCAACGAACGCCTGGTCTACGGACGGATGACGGGATGGGGCCAGGAGGGACCGCGCGCCGTGCAGGCCGGGCACGACATCAACTACATCTCCCTCAACGGCATCCTGCACGCGATCGGCCGCAAGGGGGAGCGGCCGGTGCCGCCGCTGAACCTCGTCGGCGACTTCGGGGGTGGATCGATGTTCCTGCTGGTCGGCATCCTCTCGGCGCTCTACGAGCGCCAGACCTCCGGCAAAGGGCAGGTTGTCGATGCTGCCATGGTCGACGGATCCAGCATGCTCGCGCAGATGATGTGGGCGTTCCGCGCGAGCGGCATCTGGTCGGACGAGCGCGGCGTCAACATGCTCGACACCGGCGCGCCGTACTACGACACCTACGAGTGCTCCGACGGGCGCCACATCGCCGTCGGTGCCATTGAACCGCAGTTCTTCGCCGAACTGCTCGACAAGCTCGGATTGGACGCGGCCGATGTGCCCGCGCAGAACGACTTCTCGCGCTGGCCCGAATTGCGAGCGGTACTCGCCGAAACGATCGGCGGGCATAGCCGCGACCACTGGGCGGAGGTGTTCGCGACGTCCGACGCGTGCGTGACGCCGGTATTGGCATTCGGCGAGGTGCTCGATGAACCGCACATCGCCGAACGGGGCACCTTCTACGACGCCGGTGACGACGGCGTGCAGCCGCGGCCGGCGCCTCGTTTCTCGCGCAGTCTGCCTGACGTTCCGACGCCGCCCCGGGTACCGGGAGCCGATACCGAGGCGGTACGGCAGGACTGGGCATAGCCGGACAACTGGTAGTGTCCCGACCAACCAGTAGGTCGACGAAAGGATCATCGGCAAGTGGAGATCAAGGACTCGGTGGCAGTGGTGACCGGCGGTGCGTCGGGTCTTGGCCTGGCGACCACCAAGCGACTGCTGGACCGGGGTGCATCGGTTGTGGTCATCGACCTCAAGGGCGAGGACGTCGTCACGGCCCTGGGGCAGCGCGCGCGCTTCGCCCAGGCGAACGTGACCGATCCGGAGCAGGTCTCAGCGGCACTGGATGCGGCGGAGGAAATGGGGCCGTTGCGCATCAACGTCAACTGCGCCGGTATCGGCAACGCCATCAAGACGATCAGCAAGAACGGTCCGTTTCCGCTGGACTACTTCAACGCGGTGGTGCAGGTCAACTTGATCGGCACGTTCAACGTGCTGCGCCTGGCTGCCGAGCGGATCGCCAAGACCGCCCCTCTGGAGGGGCCGAATGGTGCCGAGCGCGGTGTCATCGTCAACACGGCTTCCGTGGCCGCCTTCGACGGCCAGGTCGGGCAGGCCGCCTACTCCGCGTCCAAGGGTGGTGTCGTCGGCATGACCCTGCCGATCGCCCGGGACCTCTCACGTGACTTGATCCGGGTGGTCACGATTGCCCCCGGCCTGTTCAAGACGCCGTTGCTGGGGTCGCTGCCCGAGGAGGCTCAGCAGTCGCTGGGCAGGCAGGTGCCGCATCCCGCCCGGCTCGGTGACCCCGACGAATACGGCGCCCTGGCTATTCACATCGTCGAAAACCCGATGCTCAATGGCGAAGTCATCCGCCTCGACGGCGCGATCCGGATGGCTCCGCGATAACCGCGGCCGCACAGACCGACAGGAACGAGGAATCGACATGACGATCACCACGAAGTTCACCCAGACGTTCGGTGTCGAACACCCCATCGTCCAGGGTGGTATGCAGTGGGTGGGGCGCGCGGAACTCGTTGCCGCGGTAGCGAATTCCGGTGCGTTGGGTTTCATCACCGCGCTCACTCAACCCACTCCGGCGGATTTGGCCAACGAGATCGCCAGGACGCGGGAACTGACTGACAAACCGTTCGGCGTAAACCTGACCATTCTTCCGGCGATCAACCCGCCCCCGTATGACGAGTACCGCAAGGTTATTGTCGACGCCGGCATCAAGATCGTCGAGACCGCGGGTTCCAATCCCGCGCCGCACCTGCCGATGTTCCATGACAACGGCATCAAGGTGCTGCACAAGTGCACGTCGGTTCGCCATGCCGTGAAGGCCCAGAGCCTGGGAGTGGACGGCATCAGCATCGATGGCTTCGAATGCGCCGGTCACCCGGGTGAGGACGACATTCCGGGCCTCGTGCTGATCCCCGCCGCGGCCAACAAGCTCGACATCCCGATGATCGCCTCCGGCGGGTTCGGAGATGCGCGGGGCCTGGTGGCCGCCCTGGCGCTCGGCGCCGACGGCATCAACATGGGATCGCGGTTCATGTGCACCGTCGAGTCCTGCATCCACCAAAACGTCAAGGAAGCCATCGTCGCCGGCGACGAACGCGGCACGGAACTGATCTTCCGAAGCCTGCACAACACCGCCCGGGTGGCCAGTAACGCGGTCTCGCGCGAGGTGGTGGCAATTCTCGACAAGGGTGGTCAGTTCGGGGACATCAAGGACCTGGTGGCAGGAGTCCGGGGCCGCCGCGTGTTCGACGACGGCGATGTCGATGCCGGCATCTGGACCGTCGGCACCGTTATGGGCCTGATCGATGACATTCCGACGGTCGGGGAGCTGGTGTCACGGATCGTGGCCGACGCCGAGGAACTGATTGCGGGCCGATTGGCGGAAATGGTGGTCTTCGACGAAGAGGACGATCTGATGCGTGAGAGGGCGTCCTAACGAGCGCCCTCTCAACCAAATCTGGCGAAATCTAGCGGGATCTGGTCAACGGTCGGCCGCGAGCCGGCCGGTGGGCTTGCCGGGGTCGCCGCACGTGACGCGAATCAGCTGGCGAGCAGGTGACCGTCTTCGAGTTGCTCGGAGGTATCGCCCTCGACCAGCACGTCGCCGTGGTAGAGCGCGTCGAAATCAACCTTGATGACATCAGCGTTGGTGTCGTCGATCCACATGTTCGTTAGCCTATGGCCCGCGCTTAAGAAATCGGTGAGTCACGATTCGGAAAATGGTGGCAATTATTACTCCTCGGTAGCGAAAGGGCGTGGGCGTCGCCACATTCGGGGTTCTGTTGTGAGCTGCATTCGACGTCGCGGCACGATACCCGCCAGTAGCCCCACGGCGCCGCCGTCTGCGTGTAAAAGTTTTCTGGCTAACACACCAAGCGGGAGGGGACGGCTATGGGACAGGTCGCGGACCGAGGGGGTGAACCCGTGCGTCGGGGTTAAATGTGTGACGCTTAGAGGTGAACGCCCGGTGCGGTGAACGCTGGAGCGTTCAGCCGTCGTGTCATCGAAGTGCCAGCGGTCCCGCGTGTCATCGGATGGGAGTTCTGAGAATGCTGGAGCGGATAGCCCTGCTGGCCATAGCCGCACCCCGCCGCATCATTGCGCTGGCCGCCCTGACGTTAGTTGCCGCGGCGGTCTTCGGCCTGCCGGTTGCTGAACGCCTGTCGGCCGGCGGGTTTCAAGATCCGACGTCGTCTTCGGCTCGTGCCACCCAACTGCTCGCCGACAAGTTCGGCCAGGCCGATATGCAGCTGGTGTTCACCGTGACGTCTCCCGACGGTGTGAACAGTCCGGCCGCGCGAGCCGCTGCCCGGGACATCGTCGACTACGTCGGCGCGGCGCCCAATATCACCGGTGTGGAGTCGGCGTGGACGTCTTCGCCGACGGCCGCCGCCGAGATGACCAGTAGAGACGGCCGATCGGGTCTGATCGTCGCCGGCGTCACGGGCGGCGAGAAAGACGTGCAGAAGCACGCGCAGTCGGTCGTCGACCATCTATCGGACTCCTTGCTCACCGGGCATGGCGACGTGTCGGTGCTCGCCGGCGGTTCGGCGTTGGCGTATTCGCAGATCAACACGCAGAACCAACGCGACCTGCTGCTGATGGAGGCCATCGCCCTCCCGCTGAGCTTCGCGGTTCTGGTCTGGGTTTTCGGAGGTCTGCTGGCCGCGGCCCTGCCCATGGCTGTGGCAGCGCTGGCGATCGTTGGCTCGATGGCGGTGCTGCGTTTCGTCACCTACTTCACCGACGTGTCGATTTTCGCTCTGAACTTGTCCACCGCGTTGGGTCTGGCGCTGGCGATCGACTACACGCTGTTGATCATCAGCAGATTCCGCGACGAACTTGCTGACGGCGCTGAGCGGGACCAGGCACTGATCGCCACAATGATGACGGCCGGGCGGACCGTGATCTTCTCCGCGGCGACGGTCGCGCTATCGATGGCCGCCACTGCGGTGTTTCCCATGTACTTCCTGCGATCGTTCGCCTATGCCGGAGTCGCCACCGTCGCGCTCTGTGCGCTGGCGGCGATCGTCGTCACGCCGGCAGCCATCGTGCTGCTGGGTCCGCGCCTCGACGCGCTGAACGCGCGCAAGCTCGTCCGCCGGGTGCTGCGAAGGCCGGAGCCGGTGCCCAAACCCGTGGATCAGCTGTTCTGGTATCGCTCGACGAAGTTCGTGATACGCCGCGCCGCTACCGTCGGGTTATCCGGTGTGGTCCTGTTGGTGTTGCTGGGGGTGCCCTTCCTGGGCATCAAGTGGGGGTTCCCCGACGATCGCGTGTTACCCCGATCGTCCTCCGCGCATCAGGTCGGCGACATGCTGCGTTCGGATTTCGAGAGCAACTCCGATTCCACCGTCACGGCCGTCGTGCCACATGCCGACGGACTGACGCCGGCGGATTTCGAACGGTACGCCATCGACCTCTCGCGTGTGGTCGACGTCGCGGCGGTGACAGGGCCTACTGGGACATTCGTACACGGCAGCAAGGTGGGACCCACCACGTCGGCCGTCACCGTCAAAGACGGTAGCGCCTTTTTGACGGTGGCCAGCGGCGCGCCGCTGTTCTCGGAGGCCTCGGAGGCCCAACTGGACCGGCTGCGCGAGGTGTCAGGACCCGGAGGCCGTGAAGTCGACCTGGCGGGCGCGGCCCCAGTCAACCGAGACAGCGTGGACGCCATCACGTCCCGCGTGCCGGCGGTGCTGGCCGTCATCGCCGTCATCATGTTCGTCGTGCTGTTCCTGCTCACCGGAAGTGTCGTCTTGCCGGTGCAAGCCCTGATCCTCAACGTGCTTTCGCTGTCGGCCGCGTTCGGTGCTCTGGTCTGGATCTTCCAGGACGGTCACCTGGGCGCCTTGGGCACGACTCCCACCGGCACCATCGTCGCCAACATGCCGGTGTTGCTGTTCTGCATCGCGTTCGGTTTGTCGATGGACTATGAGGTGTTCCTGCTTTCGCGGATCCGCGAATTCTGGCTTGCCGGCGGCCGCTCGGCGTCCGACAACGACGAGAGCATCGCATTGGGGCTCGCGCGCACCGGGCGGGTAATCACGGCCGCGGCCCTCGTCATGTCGATCTCGTTCGCGGCGCTCATCGCCGCCCAGGTGTCCTTCATGCGGATGTTCGGGCTGGGCCTCACCCTGGCTGTGCTGGTCGACGCGACTCTGGTCCGGATGGTGTTGGTGCCTGCGTTCATGCATGGCGTTGGGACCTGGAACTGGTGGGCGCCGGGGCCGTTGAGGCGGTTGCATGATCGCATCGGAATCAGTGAGTCGGCGATACCGCGGGCGGGGAAGGTGCCGGGTGGCGCGGTAAGCCCGGGCTAAGCGAGAAGGGCGGGCAACCGCCGCAGCAGGGCCGGCAGCGCCGTCGACGCGCTCTCGCGGATGGTTATGGTCGCCGACGACGACAATGGTGTCGGTTCGGGGTTGACCTCGACCACCACGATGCCGCGGGCCAGTGCCAGCTCGGGCAGGCCGGCGGCCGGGTAGACGAGGCTCGACGTGCCGACGACCACCACCAGGTCCGAATTGACCACGGCCTCGAGTGCGGCGTCCCAAGGGCCGTTCGGCAGCGCCTCACCGAACCACACGATGTCCGGACGGATCAGGCCTCCGCAGTCGCAATGCGGTGGTGTCGCCTCCAGCGTCGGCTCGGACATTTCCTGCAGCGGTCCGGTGTAGGCCGATTTGCACAGATCGCAGCGGAAGGTGAACAGACTGCCGTGCAGGTGGTGTACGGGTGAACTACCGGCACGTTCGTGAAGGTCGTCGACATTCTGGGTCACGACGGAGACGTCGGCGTAGTTCTGCCATACTGCCAGCGCACGATGCCCGTCGTTCGGCTCGACGCGCCGTACGAGGTGGTGACGCCACAGGTACCACGCCCATACCCGCTCGGGGTGTTCCGACCAGCCCTGCGTGCTGGAAAGCTCGTAGGGGTCGAACCGGGCCCACAACCCGTTCTTGTCGTCGCGGAATGTGGGCACTCCGCTCTCGGCGGATATTCCAGCGCCGCTCAGCACCACTATGCGCACCCTCCCAAAATAGCCCGCGCTGCGGCCATACTTGACCGGTGAGTGTGGGGGACTGGATCCGGGTCGACCCGTGCGCCGACACGCCATTGTTCGACCAGTTGCGCACGCAGATCGTCGGCGGGGTACGGGACGGCCGGCTGGCGCCGGGCGCCCGGCTGCCAACGGTGCGTGAGCTGGCGACACGTCTGGGCCTGGCTGTCAACACCGTCGCGCGCGCATACCGCGAACTGGAAACGGCCGGCGTGGTCGAAACTCGTGGCCGTCTCGGCAGTTTCGTCGCTCGGGTCGACCCGGCCGACGCGGCAATGGCGGCCGCCGCGCACGCCTACGTGGAGACAGCGCGGTCGGTGGGCCTCGGCAGGGCCGAGGCGCTGACCTACGTCGAGGCCGCGTTCGATCGGATCGGTTGACGTCGTCCCGTGCGCCGCCGGTGTGAGGCCCTACCCGAATTCGAGCAGGATCAGCAATCCGCGGAGGCGGACCAAGCGTCGATGCCGCTGGATGGTGCGCAACGCGGTGTTGAGCAGGATTCCGCGGCCCGGCGGCAGCTGCAGGTGTTGCACGGCGCGGATGCCCGGCACGGTGTCGGCGAGCCGGTCTGCCGCATCGACGGTCAAGGTGAACGGCATGGGCGGCACCCGGTATCGAAGCGAAGGCCGCAGCCAGCCTCGTGTGGCTAATCCTCCGACCCACGCCGGCGGCAGGTCGAACATCATCTGACCGCCCGGAAAACGTTTGGCGCACTCGGCAATCAATGCGAGGGCTTGCTCGGGCTCCAGGTACATCAGCAGGCCCTCGGCGGTGACGAACACCCCGGCGGAGCTGTCCACCCGGTCCATCCAGCTGAAGTCCAGCGCCGACTGCGCCACCATCGAGATCCGCGGCGTGTGCGGCAGCAACTGCTCGCGAATGTCGATCATGGGATCGAGATCGACGGTAAGCCAACGGAATCGGGAGTCGGGGACCGCATCCTGCAGGCGCCAGAAGCTGGTCTGCAGCCCCTCGGCCAGTGCCACGACGGTTGCGTCCGGGTGGGTGCTCAGGAAGCGCAGCGTTGCGATGTCATAAGCCTTGGCGCGCAGCGGCATATCCTGGTGCGTCCGGCCGAATCGGGTGAAGTCGTAGTCGATCGAGTCGACCAGCCGGACGGCCATCGGGTCCTCGATCAAGGCGTCGGGTCTGCGCGCCTCGCGTGCGCGGCTGTTCAGTGTCAACAGTGCGGTTTCGGGGACGCCGGTGAG
>CAZEHT010000121.1:0-12143 GCA_964511995.1 uncultured Mycobacterium sp. | reverse complement strand
GCGGTGGTGCTGCGGCAGCACAAGCTCGGCGAAGCCGACAGGATCGTCACGCTGCTGACCCGTGACAACGGGCTGGTGCGTGCCGTCGCAAAGGGGGTGCGCCGCACTCGCAGCAAATTCGGGTCGCGGTTGGAGCCGTTCGCTCACATCGACGTGCAACTGCACCCGGGACGAAATCTCGACATCGTGACCCAGGTGGTGTCCATCGACGCGTTCGCGGCCGGGATCGTTACCGACTACGGCCGCTACACCTGCGCGTGCGCCATCCTGGAAATCGCCGAACGGCTGGCGGGAGAGGAACACGCGCCGGCACCCAACTTGCACCGGCTGACCGTCGGTGCGTTGCGTGCCGTGGCCGAAGGTATGCGTCCCCGTGAGCTGGTCCTCGACGCCTATCTGTTGCGGGCCATGGGGATCGCCGGCTGGGCGCCCGCACTGACCGAATGCGCCCGCTGCGCGACACCGGGTCCGCACCGGGCATTCCACGTGGCCGCGGGCGGCAGCGTGTGCGTGCACTGCCGGCCGTTGGGTTCGGTCACGCCGCCACAGGGTGTGCTGGGCCTGATGTCGGCCCTGCACGACGGCGACTGGGATGCCGCCGAGTTGTCACCGCCGTCGCACCGTAGCCAGGCCAGCGGTTTGGTAGCCGCTCACCTGCAGTGGCATCTGGAACGACAGCTACGGACATTGCCTCTGGTCGAGCGTGGCTATCACGCCGATCGCACGGTTGCCGATCACCGGGTTGCGCCGGTCGGGCAGGATGTGGCGCATGGCTTTGATAGGGAGACGGGGCGCGACCACCCCGCAGCTGCCCCCGGCGCCTGACGACTATCCGACGTTCCCGGATACGTCGACCTGGCCGGTGGTCTTCCCCGAGATCCCGCGCTACAGCAACGGACGCTTCGCCCGGCCGCCGCAGCACACCTCCAAGACGGCGGCTCCGCGGATACCGGCCGATCAGCTGCCCGGTCACATCGCAGTGGTGATGGACGGCAACGGCCGGTGGGCCAAGCGGCGGGGACTGGCCCGCACCGAGGGCCATAAGATGGGCGAGGCCGTACTCATCGACGTCACCTGCGGAGCAATCGAGCTGGGAATCAAGAACCTGTCGGTCTACGCGTTCTCGACCGAGAACTGGAAGCGCAGCGCCGAGGAAGTGCGGTTCCTGATGAACTTCAACCGCGAGGTCGTGCGGCGTCGACGGGAAGTGCTGGCGGCGATGGGCTGCAAGATGCGCTGGGTGGGCTCGCGGCCCCGAATGTGGCGCAGCGTCATCAAGGAGTTCGACATCGCCGAGGAGATGACGGTCGACAACGATGTCATCACGGTCAACTATTGCGTCAACTACGGCGGCAGGACGGAGATCGTCGAAGCGGTGCAGCAAATAGCGCGAGAGGCGGCCGCCGGCAGGCTGGAACCGGACCGGATCAGCGAGACCACCATCGCCACGCACCTGCACCGGCCCGACATCCCCGACGTGGACCTCTTCATCCGGACGTCGGGGGAGCAGCGGGCGAGTAACTTCATGCTCTGGCAGTCGGCCTACGCCGAATATGTGTTCCAAGACAAATTGTGGCCCGACTACGACCGGCGCGACCTGTGGGCAGCATGCGAGGAGTACGTTTCGCGCAACCGACGCTTTGGAAGGGCATGATGAAAGAAAGTGCGCTGCTGCAACGGATTTCGACCGCGCTAGCCGGAGTCGCGAGCGTCGCCGAGGAGGACGACGGTGGGCTGACGGTGACCTACGGCGGCGCGGTCGCGTCGCTTCGGGTGGTCGCGATCGCCGACGGTCTGGACATGGTTTCGCTGACGCAGTTGCTTGCCTGGGACCTGCCGCTGACCGACAAGTTTCGGCGGCGAGTGGCCGAGCAGGCAGCCCGGACCGTGCTCGGCACGGTGGTATTGGTCGAGAAATCGGCAGCGGGCACGGCGGATGTGGTGCTGCGCTACAACTTTCCCGCCACCGGCCTGGCCGACGACGCGTTGGGCACGCTGCTCGTCTTGGTGCTGGAGGGTGGATCGGATGCCCGTGCCGCGCTGAAGCGATGAGGACCGGCGTTAGCCGCGGCAGGAGCCGCAGGTGCCGAAGATCTCTATAGTGTGGCTGACGTCTGAGAAGCCGTGCTGCGATGCCACTTCGGCGGCCCACTTTTCGACCTCGTGGCCGGCGATCTCGACGGTCGCTCCGCAGCCGCGACAAACCAGGTGGTGGTGGTGTTGCATATCCGAACACCGCCGGTACACCGATTCCCCGGTATCGGTTCGCAGCGTGTCGACGAGATTGGCCGTCGCCAACGCCTGCAGCGTGCGATACACCGTGGTCAGCCCGATGTTCTCACCGCGTTTGCGCAGCTCGTCGTGTAGCTCCTGAGCAGAGCGGAACTCGTCCAGGCTGCCGAGAAGGTCGGAGATCGCGGCGCGTTGGCGCGTGGCGCGGACGCCCGAACCCGTCATCGCGCATCCTCGTCGGCATGCGCAACGGCATCCAGCACCATGTGGGCGAGGTGGTGGTCGCACAGCCGATAGAGCACTTCGCGCCCGCAACGTTCGCCCTCTACCACGCCCGCCGCCTTCAGGATGCGCAGGTGCTGACTGACGAGCGGCTGCGGCACGGCCAGTGCGTCGACCAGTTCGTGCACGCACCGTGCCGACTCGTGCAGCTGCAGCACGATCGCAATGCGCACCGGTGCCGCGAGCGCGCGCAGGGTGTCGCCCGCGGCGACGAGGATTCCCCATGCCGGCGGGTGGGGGAAGGGGGTGGGGCCGTGCTGGTGCACATTGCCGTCCGGGGCCGTCACCGGCGACGCCTCCGTCATGTGCCACCTCCGATATTGGACTCGTTCGCTATTGGAAATCGTTTTCAGTTACCTGTCGCCACTTTTGCATGCGCGCTCACGCATGTCAAAGGATTCGAGCAGTAGCCTCAAGGCCTATGGGACCACTGGAAGTCGTCGTCCGGGGTCATGCCCGGCGCCGCTATGCGGCGGAGCGCGCGATCGTCAGCCTCGTGGCGCATCTCGAAGGCACCGATCGGGAGGACGTCTATCGGCGCGCGGTCCGATTACAGCAACCGCTGGCAATCGATCTGAACGGGCTCGAGAAGTCCGGTGCGGTCACGCGGTGGTCCAGCGACCAGCTGCGCGTCTTCAGCTACCGGCCGCATTCCGACACCGGGATACGGCCGCTGATGTTCCGGGTCGTCATCAAGGTCGAGGCGGAATTCTTCGACTTCGAACAACTGTCGGCATTCCTCGACCGATGGGCGATCGAGGACGGCGTCGAAATCGGTGCCACCTCCTGGGACGTGACCGAGGAGAACCGACGACGCTATGAGGCCGAACTGCGTGCCGAAGCCGTCGCCGACGCCGCCGCGAAGGCCCAGGCGTACGCCAGCGCCGCCGGACGCGGAGCCGTGCAGGCCGTGCAGCTGGCCGACCCCGGCATGCTCGCCGACCGCGACGGGCCGCGACCGATGGTGGCGCGCATGGCGGCTGCGGGGGACATGATGGCCGCGTCGCTGCAGCTGCGTCCAGACGACATCGTGCTCGACGTTTCGGTGGACGCGCGGTTCGTCGCAGATTGATTGCCCCGTTCACGTTCCTTGTCGGCTCGGTCCTGTCTCGTTGCTTGCCTCGTTCGCGGGCGACTTCGCTGTCGCGAGGACACCACAACCCGTCAACACCGCGCTGATCAGGCCCCATTAGGCTGATCGGGGTTCAAATCACCGCAGAACAGGAGTGGCCCGCCGTGGCGTCCGTCATCGACACCGTCGTCAACCTCGCCAAGCGGCGCGGCCTGGTCTACCAGTCGGGTGAGATTTACGGCGGGACCAAGTCGGCCTGGGACTACGGCCCGCTCGGTGTCGAGCTCAAGGAGAACATCAAGCGCCAGTGGTGGCGGAGCGTCGTCACGGGCCGCGACGACGTCGTGGGCCTGGACAGCTCGATCATTCTGCCGCGCGAGGTGTGGGTGGCTTCGGGTCACGTCGAGGTGTTCCACGATCCGCTTGTCGAGTGCTTGAACTGCCACAAGCGGCACCGCCAGGACCACATGCAGGAGGCGTACGCGGAAAAGTACGCCGCCAGGGGCGGGGCCCCGATCGATCCGGAGTCGGTACCGATGAGCGAGATCGTCTGCCCGGACTGCGGCACCAAGGGGCAGTGGACCGAACCGCGCGACTTCAACATGATGCTCAAGACCCACCTCGGCCCCATCGAGACCGAGGAGGGGCTGCACTATCTGCGGCCCGAGACGGCCCAGGGCATTTTCGTGAACTTCGCCAACGTGGTGACGACCGCGCGCAAGAAGCCGCCGTTCGGTATCGGCCAGATCGGCAAGAGCTTCCGCAACGAGATCACGCCCGGCAACTTCATCTTCCGCACCCGCGAGTTCGAGCAGATGGAGATGGAGTTCTTCGTCGAGCCGTCGACCGCCGCCGACTGGCACCAGTACTGGATCGACACCCGGCTGGCCTGGTATGTCGACCTCGGCGTAGCCCGGAAAAACCTGCGACTCTACGAGCACCCCAAGGAGAAGCTCTCCCACTACAGCGACCGGACCGTCGACATTGAGTACAAGTTCGGGTTTCAGGGCAACCCGTGGGGTGAGCTGGAGGGTGTGGCCAACCGCACCGACTTCGACCTGTCCACGCACTCCAAGCATTCCGGCGTCGACCTGTCTTACTACGATCAGGCGACCGAGACCCGGTACGTGCCGTACGTCATCGAGCCGGCAGCGGGCCTGACGCGGTCGTTCATGGCGTTCCTCGTGGACGCCTACAGCGAGGACGAGGCACCCAACGCCAAGGGGGGCGTCGACAAGCGCACGGTGCTGCGGCTCGACCCGCGGCTCGCGCCGGTCAAGGTGGCGGTGCTGCCGTTGTCGAGGCATGCCGACCTGTCACCGAAGGCGCGTGATCTGGCCGGCGAACTGCGTCGGTACTGGAACATCGAATTCGACGACGCCGGCGCCATCGGCCGGCGCTACCGCCGCCAGGACGAGATCGGCACGCCGCTGTGCGTCACGCTGGATTTCGACTCGCTCGACGACCACGCCGTCACGGTCCGCGAACGCGATGCCATGACGCAGGAGCGTGTCGCGATTTCTGGCGTCGCCGACTACCTGGCGGCAAAACTCAAGGGCTGCTGACTCCGGCACTTCATTTCTTCGCGAGCGTGCGTGTCCCCGGCCGACACTCCGGGCCGTCACCCGGATTTGCGCACTCTCGGCGCGGTGTGCACAGCGCTGATTACCCCGCTGGTATCGGGGCTGCACGATCGCGTGATGGTCAGCGAACTTGATGAACTCTTCGGCCGGCAGGGTGGTGTTGGGACAACCGCCCAGCTGACGACGTTGGTGGGCCGTGCGGCGTTTGACACCGGTGTCGCCAACGGCCGAAGGGTCAGCTGGTCGCTGCCGCTGCCAGGCAGGGTTGACGGCGTGGCGTCGTGGTGGTTCGTGAACTGCTCGCTGGCGGCTGCCGAAGCGGAGTCCCCGATGGAAAGCGAAGCCTGGCTCGCGATGCACGACGGCGGACTTCCGCCACTGGTACTGCAGCACACGATCATCGACCGCAATGGGCGCACCTGGCGGGTGGATTTCGCCTCGTCGGATGCGATGGTCGCAGTCGAGTACGACGGCTTTGATTGGCACAGCGATCCCGAGGCCTTACGCCGCGATCGTCAGAAACGTGCTGCGTTACGCGAGGTTGGCTGGAACCTGTTATCTATCGTCGCCGACGACGTACGTCGCCAGCCCGCCGAGATGGTGCGGCTGATCGAAACCGAACTGGCCCGCGCCGCAGCGGCGTGAGCGTGCGCAAACCCGGCAGTTCGGCCGGCGTGTCGACCGGGAACACGCGCGCTCGCGGTAGAGCAGGGGCCAGGACGAGGGGCAGGCAGAAGGGAGATTCCTAGAAACGGCCGCCGCCGCCGCTGTAGCTGCGGCCCGACGAATTCGACGATCCGCCGTACGACGTCGGCCGGCCCGAACTACGGCCACCACCCCAACTGCCGCCCCAGTCGCCGCCGCCACCCCAGCCGCCCATGCCGCCGCGCAGAATGTTCCCGATGATGACTCCGCCGATCACCGACCCCAGGTCGGAGCTTCGGCCGTACTGCGACGAGTATGCACGGTGCGCCGCGTTGACGTCCTCGTTGGCCAGCGATTGTGCCTGTGCCGCAAGCGAAGCCGCACCATTGGCATGGGCGATGGCCTCGGTCGGGTTGGACTGTTGCTTCACCTGAGCCGCCTCCAGGTGCCGGGTCGCCTCGGACAGGCGGGTGCGCGCCTCCGGCCCCACGCTGCCGCGGCGCGTGTCGATGAAGTCCGACACGGCCCGGATTCGATACTGCGCGGTGGAGATCGCCTGCTGCAGCATCCGTGCCTGGGTTTCGTCCTCCTGGCGCTGCTGGGTCACCGTCGCCAGGAGCCGGTCCAGCTCGGCGTCGGCCTCAGTCAGTCGGACGAATGTGCCCAGCGGGTCAGCGGTGCCGTTGTCGCGGGCATCGGCGGCCGCCTTGACGGCGGCGTCGCGGGCGGCGGTCAGTTCCGCTTGATGCGGCGTGTTCGGCTGGCCCAGCTGTTGGGCCGCCTGGTCGATCCCGGCTTGGATGTCAGCGATCCTGGCCGGCAGGTCCGCGACGGCCCGGGTGATGTCGCTGGAGGCGCTGTCGATGGCGTCCAGCAGGGTTTGTGCCTGGCCCAACGCACCTTCGGCTCCGCGAACGGCATCGACCAGCGCGGTCTGGTCGGTCGCGGGCCTGCTCACCAGGCCTCGCGCGGTGGTGATGCTCTTGTCGGCGAATTTCAGCCGTTCCCCAGCGGTCTCGACGTTTCCCGACACCGACGCCAGTGCCTTGCCGCTGAACTGTTGACGCAAGGCTGCCATCGTCTGTTCCGCCGGTTCGAGCCGCGCCGTCAGGGCCACCATCTGCTGGGTGAGCGCCCCAAGCCGGTCCGGCGCATTGATGATCAGGTCGCGCAGCTGGTGGAAGGCCGTGTTCTGCGATTCCAGTTCGCGGTCGGCGCGGCCGGCCGCCACGATCACCTTGGTGAGCAGCTCGCGCCGCTGCAGGGGTGTTTCGGGAACGTCGTCATCGAGGGTCTGCCGGACGTTGAATGCTTGCGCCAGCGCTGTTTTCGCGTTGTCGACCGCCTGCTTGAACGGTGCGGTCCGAGCGGTGCCGAATTCTTCGGTGGCCAGCGCCAGCTCGCCCTCGCTCGTGCGCACCGCATTGTCGACGTCGACGACGATGAGTTTCGACAGATCGTCGAGGGCCTCAAGCGGCACACCCGCCAGCGCACCGGCGTCGGTCGGATCCAACCGCTTGGCGGCAGCAACTTCGGCTTTGTGGCGCGAGCGCCGGCGTCTCCGCGTGAACCCCCACACCAGCACCGCCAGGACGGCGAGAACGGCCGCCGCGACGAGCAGAATGTCCAACAGCACCGCGCCCGGTGCGGCATTGGCGTTGAGCCCCTCCGCGGCGGCGACCGCGGCGCCGGCCCAGTCGCCGCGGTGCAGCGCCGGCTCAATGGCATTGCGGCGCAGGTCGTCGGTCTCCCTCGACGTGCCGCCCTTGACGGTGGAAGGGACCTGGAACGCGAACGCCCGGTCGTCGGTGGCCACGGCCAACAGGGCGTCGTCGTCGCCGAAATCACTGACTTGCATCGTCTTGCCGGCCCATTCGACCGCGCCCTGCCGGTCGAACGACTTGACGTAAACCACCCACAACTGGATGCGGCGATCGTGGTAAAGCGTGTCAACCGCCGCGATGACCTGGGCTTCCTGCGTTGGAGAGAGCACCTCGGCGTTGTCGGTGAGCTGGGCTTTCAACCGGAACGGTGGGTCGGCCAGAACGGTAGGTGCGGCCAGAGGCGCGATGAGAGCGGCCGCGGCGAGCATGACGAGCAAGCGGACCGCCGAATGAGATAGGCGCATGGGAGCCAATGTAGTTCCGCCCCCGTCGGCACCGGCGTCGAATCGGCGCTACGCCCTGGCAGACTGTGCCCCGGTGATGACGAACAGGGCCGGTTGGTATGCGGCCGGATACGAGGAGTACGACCGGGTACGGCGAGTGGCCGAGCCCCCGAAGTCGGCTGCCCTGCCCGGCACCCAGACCGAGTACCGCAGCGACTTTGCCCGCGACCGCGCCAGAGTGCTGCACAGTGCCGCGTTGCGCCGGCTGGCCGACAAGACCCAGGTGGTGGGGCCCCATGACAGCGACAACCCCCGGACCAGGCTGACCCACTCGCTGGAGGTGGCCCAGATCGGCAGAGGGATGGCGATGGGGCTGGGCTGCGATCCCGATCTCGTCGACATGGCGGGCCTGGCGCACGACATCGGCCATCCCCCGTACGGACACAACGGGGAACGGGCACTCGACGAGATCGCCCAAAGCTGCGGAGGATTCGAGGGCAACGCGCAGACCTTCCGGATCCTCACTCGGTTGGAGCCGAAAGTAGTTGACGAACAAGGGTATTCGGCTGGGCTCAACCTGACCCGAGCGGGCCTGGACGCGGTGACCAAGTATCCGTGGCCGCGCGATGATGAAGAGCCGGGCAAGTTCGGCATCTACGCCGACGACCTCGCCGCAGCGCAATGGGTGCGTGACCGCGCGCCGACACGACGGCCGTGCCTGGAGGCGCAGGTCATGGATTGGGCCGACGACGTCGCCTATTCGGTGCACGATGTGGAGGACGGCGTCGTCTCTGGACGCATCGATCTTCGGGTGCTCGCCGATACGGACGCTGCCGCGTCGCTGGCCCGCCTGGGCGCGCGCTCGTTCGGACAGGGCATTGGCGACGACGACCTATTGGCCGCTGCGCAGCGTCTCTCCGAGCTGCCGGTGGTGGCGGGAGTCGGCACATTCGACGGCGCGCCGGCGGCGTCGGTAGCACTCAAACGCCTGACAAGCGAACTGGTGGGCCGCTTCGCCAACGCGGCAATAATGCAGACCCGTGCCGCCGCCGGCCCTGGCCCGCTGCGCCGCTTCGAAACCGACCTCATGGTGCCACGCCAAGTGCGAGCCGAGGTGGTGGTGCTCAAGACCCTTGCGCTGCAATTCATCATGTCCAATCCGCGGCACCTGCAACGACAGGCCGAGCAGCGTGCGCGTATCCATGCGGTGGCCGATGGCATGCTCGCCGGCGCGCCGGCGACCCTGGATCCGTTGTTTTCTCCGGCCTTCGTGGCCGCCCGCGACGACCGGGAACGGCTGCGGGTGGTGGTCGACCACATCGCCTCGTTCACCGAGACCCGGCTGAAGCGGGTCCACGCGGCGGTGGTCTCGTCGCGGGTGACCTCAGGCGCCCTAGACTAACCCGATGGCCGATCCGGCGGGTAGGGGCGACGCGGCGCGGAGCCGGGGGAGAGTCCCTGATCGCGACATCGCGGCGATCCGCGAGGGGGTCCGAATCGAGGAACTCGTCGGCGACTATGTCCAGCTCAGGCGGGCCGGTGCCGATTCTCTCAAAGGTCTGTGCCCGTTCCACGACGAGAAGTCGCCGTCCTTTCACGTGCGTCCCAACCACGGCCACTTCCACTGTTTCGGCTGCGGCGAAGGCGGCGACGTCTACGCGTTCATGCAGAAAATCGAGCACATCAGCTTCATCGAGGCTATCGAACTGCTCGCCGACCGCATCGGCTACACGGTGACCTACACCGGGGCCGCAGCCACCAACGTGCAGCGCGAGCGGGGCAGCCGCAGCAGGCTGGTCGCCGCCAACGCCGCGGCGCAGGAGTTCTATGCGGCCGCGCTGCAAACCGAGCAGGCCGCCCCGGCCCGCCGCTACCTCACCGAGCGCAACTTCGACGCCGACGCCGCCCGGCAGTTCGGCTGCGGGTTCGCGCCTTCGGGATGGGACTCGCTGACAAAGCACCTGCAGCGCAAGGGTTTTGAATTCAAGGAGCTGGAAGCGGCCGGTTTGTCGCGGCAGGGCAAACGCGGTCCGATCGACCGGTTCCATCGCCGGTTGCTGTGGCCCATCCACGGCTCCTCCGGCGAGGTCATCGGGTTCGGTGCCCGCCGACTGTTCGACGACGACCCCATGACCGCCAAGTACGTCAACACCCCCGAGACGGTGCTCTACAAGAAGACCAACGTGCTGTTCGGCATCGACCTGGCCAAACGGGATATCGCCAAGGGACATCAGGCGGTGGTCGTCGAGGGTTACACCGATGTGATGGCCATGCACCTGGCTGGTGTGACCACGGCGGTGGCCTCGTGCGGTACCGCCTTCGGCGATGAGCACATGTCGATGTTGCGCCGGCTCATGATGGACGACAACTTCTTTCGCGGCGAACTCATCTACGTGTTCGACGGCGACGCGGCCGGACGGGCGGCCGCGCTCAAGGCATTCGAAGGCGAGCAGAAGCTGGCGGGGCAGTCGTTCGTCGCCGTTGCCGCCGATGGCATGGATCCGTGCGATCTGCGGCTCAAACACGGTGACCGGGCGCTTCGCGACCTGGTGGCCCGACGTACCCCGCTGTTCGAGTTTGCGATCCGCACGGCGTTGAGCGAAATCGACCTCGATTCCGCCGAGGGCCGGGTGACCGCGTTGCGCCGCTGCGTCCCGATGGTTTCCAAGATCAAGGATCCAACGCTGCGCGACGAGTACGCGCGGCAATTGGCCGGCTGGGTCGGTTGGGACGACGTCGCCCAGGTCGTTCGCCGAGTCCGGGAGAACGTCAACGGGGGAGGGACGCGCGCCGGGGGTAAGCGTCGCGCGCAGGCGTCTGCCGTGGCAGAGCCGGCGAATCGTCCAGATCCCGGCGATCCCACGCTGTGGCCGCAGCGTGAGGCGCTGAAGTCCGCATTGCAGTATCCGGCGCTGGCCGGACCGGTGTTCGACTCGCTGACGGTGGAGAGCTTCACCCATCCCGGCTACGCCGCAGCGGCAACCGCCATCTCCTCTGCCGGCGGGACCACGGCCGGTTTGGGTGGTGCGCAGTGGATCGACCACGTTCGCAGGCAGGCCCTTCACCCGGCACACGCGGCGCTGATCAACGAACTCGGCGTCGAGGCGATCCGGATCGACGACGAGGAGAAGCTTCCCCGCTATATCTCAGGTGTGCTCGCGCGCCTACAGGAAGTGTGGATCGGTAGGCAGATCGCTGAGATGAAGTCCAAGCTGCAGCGTATGTCCCCGGTGGACCAGGCCGACGAGTACCACGGTGTGTTCGGAGACCTGATTGCCCTGGAGACCTACCGCAAGAGCCTGTTGCAGCAGGCCAGCGGCGACGACATGACGGCGTAGACCCGGGTAGACCTGGGTCAACCTGGATGGACCTGGATGGACCTGGGTGCGCGACCGCGTGGCGAGCGGTAAGCTTCGGTGGTCGTTCAGTCAGCGGAAGGCGGTCCCATGGCAGATCCCCGGCGTGCGTGGCGGGTTATCGTCTTCGGGGCACTCGTGCTGGCTGGTGCCGTGGGTCCCGCGTACTCGGCGGTGAGCGTCCCCGACGGCGCTTCGGAAGCACGCGGCCGCTGCCTGGCCTGGTTCGGGTCCAAGAACGACGGCGAGTGCATCTCGTGGTCGAACTCGGGCTCTTCCGGTGCGGGCGCCGGCCTGCCGGCGGTGTCCATCGGCGGGCCGCGAAGCAGCAACCCCGGCTTGAGCACCGGCCCGCTGCTGCCGGGAAACAGCTGGAACATACCGCTGAACTGAGCCGCGCTCAGTTCCTTGGCCTGCGGCGATTCGTCGGCTCGACGATGGGCGCAGCGACTGTCGTCGAACCGTCGATCTCGGTGAGTTCCACCATGGACGGGTCGGGAGACACTTTCTCGGCCAGCTTGCGACGCCCGGCGTCGATGGCCGATTTGGTGGCCGGATGCCCTGTGACCGCGCGATAGGTCTCGACGATTTGCTCGTATCGCTGGCGGCCGGCTTTGGCGCCCAGCACGTAGCCGACACCCATCACGGCGAGAACGCGCAACACTGGCTGCCTCCTGATTGGCTTTCCGGGATGAATGTGCTTCCATCCTGCCTCACGTACCGCAGGGGCACCGCCCGTGGGCGATTCTTCTGACCCCGATGTCGTGCGCTAGAGTCAAGCCTCGGTCAATCCCCTGTAGCTCAACTGGCAGAGCTCCCGACTGTTAATCGGGCGGTTGATGGTTCGAGTCCATCCGGGGGAGCTT
>CAZEHT010000120.1:7433-12169 GCA_964511995.1 uncultured Mycobacterium sp. | reverse complement strand
GGTAACGATGACCGGTGGTACGACGACGTAACGAGACGACACGCCAACAGCAGCGAGCTTGCAGCAGTGTCTCCAGAGCCTCGAAAGGGACCCCATGAAGACCGGCATGAAGACCATCGGTGCCGCGGCCTCGTTCGCCGCCATAGCCTTGTCCATCCCAACCGCCGTCAATGCCCTGGCCGACGACCAGGAGCCCGCCCCCGCCCCAGCCCCCTCGGTGACGGCCGTGCCCGCCCCTGTTGCCCGGATCCCCGATCCGCAGGGCCCGGGCTGCGATGCCTACCGCAAGGCGGTGCCGACCGGCACGGGTTCGTTCGCGAGCATGGCCACTCAGAAGGGGTCGCAGGCCATCGCCTCCAACCCGGACCTCAGCGATTTCAGCGCAGCGATCTCCGGCCAATGGAACCCGGATGTGAATCTGGTGAGCGTTCTCGACAACGGTCCGTACAACGTCTTTGCTCCGACCAACGCGGCCTTCGCCGCCATGGATCCGGAGGCGCTGGCGGCGCTCAAAGCCGATCCCGCCGAGCTGACCAGCGTCCTCTACTACCACATGGTGCTGGGCATTCTCGGCCCCGACGACGTGCACGGCAAGCTCACCACTCAGCAGGGCAAGCAGATCACCATCGTGGGCAAGGGCGGCGATATCAAGATCGACGACACCGCCAAGGTCGTCTGCGGCGGGATATCCGCGCAGGACGCAAAGCTGTACATGGTCGACACCGTGCTCAACCCGGCCAACGCCCTGGCTGCCGATGCGACGACGACAACTTCGCCAACCTCACCGACTATGACGTCGGAAACCGCGGCCGCCACGTCGGAGACCACGACCACCACGGAGAGCGAAGCGTCCGCCACACCGATGACGCAAACCACCTCCGAGCAGCCCACCGCGGCGACCACCTCGGTGTCGCCGACGAAGCCGACCGCCTCCGTGTCGTCGACCACGCCGACCGCCTCGGAGTCCTCGTGATCGCGGGGCGCTAACGCGCCTTCCAGACGGGAGGGCGCTTCTCGGCGAATGCCAGCGGTCCCTCCCTGGCGTCCTCGGAACGTATGAGCGTCGCGATCTCTCGCATAGTGCGTGACCAGCCCGGTTCGTCGCCGGTCACCACGCTCCCGTCGACACCGGAGGCCACGCGCTTGCTAGCCTGCACCGCAAGCGGCGCGTTGACCGTGATGCGGCCGGCGAGGGCCAGTGCGGCTTCCAGTGCCGTTCCGTCGGGTACCACCTGGTTGATCAAACCCCAGCGCAGCGCGTCCGAGCAGCTCATGGGTTCTCCGGTAAACGTGAGTTCCGCAGCAACCTTGTGGGGCAGCTGTTCGATGACTCGGAATACCCCGCCCGCGGCCGCGATCAGGCCGCGCTTGACCTCCGGCAGTCCGAACAGAGCGCTTTCGTCGGCGACCACGAGATCGCTGGCCAAGGCCAGCTCGGTGCCCCCGCCCAGTGCCGTCCCGTTGACCGCCGCGATCGTCGGCTTGTCGACGAAGTGGCGGACATAGCCGGCAAAACCCCACTCGGGGTGCTCGGGATGAAAGATGTTCTCCCGCCGTGAAATCGCCTTCAGATCGGCGCCGGCGCAAAACGACTCCCCCGCACCGGTGATGACGACCACCCGGATGTCGGGGTCGTGTTGCGCGTCGTGCAGCGCGTCGCCGATGCCGGCGCTCACCGCCGCGTTGACCGCGTTGCGCGCTTCGGGTCGGTTGATGGTGACGATCATGACGTTGCCCCGCCGCTCGGTCAGCACGGCGGGGGCCGTCACGTCAGGCGTGCTCAAAGCAACTCCACGATCGTCGCGTTTGCCTGACCGCCGCCCTCGCACATCGTCTGGAGTCCGTACTGAATTCCCTTGTCGCGCATGTGATAGAGCATGGTCGTCATGATGCGGGCACCCGACCCGCCCAGCGGGTGCCCTAGTGCGACCGCGCCGCCGTTGGGGTTCAGCTTTTTCTCCGCGACGCCGATGTCGTTGAGCCAAGCCATCGGCACCGGCGCGAAGGCCTCGTTCACCTCGAACACGCCGATGTCGTCGAGGGACAGGCCTGACCTCTTGAGTGCCTTCTCGGTCGCCGGGATGGGGGCGGTGAGCATGATCACCGGATCCGCCCCGGCCAGCACGGCGGTGTGCACCTTCGCGAGCGGCTTGAGCCCCAACGACTTTGCCTTCTCCGCAGACATGAACAGCAGCGCAGCCGAGCCGTCGGAGATCTGCGAGCTGTTGCCCGCGTGGATCACGCCGTTCTCTTTGAACGCAGGCTTGAGGGCGGCCATGGTCTGCAGTGAGCCGCCGCGGCGGATGCCCTCGTCCTTGACGACCGGATTCCCGTCCTGGTCTTTGATCGCCACGATCTGATCGTCGAACGCTCCTGAATCCTGTGCGGCAGCTGCCTTTTCGTGAGAATCCAACGAATACTGGTCGAGGTCGGCACGCCTGAATCCCCACCGCTCGGCGATCATCTCCGCGCCGATGCCCTGATTCGGGGTCTGGCTGTAACGGTCGCGGAATGCCTGCGGGTAGGGGTGTCCGCCGTTGGCCAGTGACGAGCCCATCGGAGTACGCGACATCGACTCGACGCCGCCGGCGATCACCACGTCGTAGTGCCCGGCGACCACCCCCGCGGCGGCGAAGTGAATCGACTGCTGGCTGGAACCGCACTGTCTGTCGACAGTGACACCGGTCACCGTCTCGGGCCAACCGGCGGCCAGCACCGCGGTCCGCGCGACGTCGAGAGCCTGTTCGCCGGCCTGCATGACGCAACCCCAGATGACGTCGTCGACGATCGCGGGATCGATGCCGGCGCGCTCGACGAGCCCGTTGAGCACCTGCGCGGACAACTCGGCCGCATGGACACCCGAGAGCCCGCCGTTGCGCTTGCCGACCGGCGAACGCACGGCCTCGACGATCACGGCTTCAGCCATGAAAACACCCCTCAACAAGTCAGTCGGTAGATCAGTCGTTCATAGCATCAACCTGGACGGGCGAACCCGCCGGGTCGGATGCGGGGTCGACCGTGTTTGCGCCGGTGACCCCGCCGCGAGGCCGGCGCTAGGGCAGCGTCGCCGCTTCGGGCCCGTCGATGGGGTCGACGTGGACCGGCAAGGCGTCGTCCCAGGGTTGGCGGGCGACCATGTCGGCGACCTCGATGTAGCCGCTCTCGAACTGACCTGTCGCCGCGTCGACCAGCCGATAGCGCTGTCGCTGCCGGTGGATCGGCTGGGCGTCGATGAGCACCACCCGCACCTCACCTGGTTCGAAGTGGCAGCGCCTCTGCATCGCGGCGATGAGCTGTTCGTTGTGCATGTGACCGTCGCCGAAATTCCAGCCGACCGCGGTGGAGCAAATCCGCTCGCCATCGGTGATGACGTAGTCCTCCTCCCGCTGTCCCGCCATGGCACGGTGCGCGAGGGTGAACATCGCGCGGCCGTGGGTGTTGAACGCGCGAAACGCATACCCGAGATAGACGGGGATCTGGGCGGCCTGCGGGCTTCCGTAGAACCGTTCGAGCTGGGCTTGCGGCATGCTGGCGATAGACACCAGGCCCTTGGCGATTTTTGCCTCCGCCGACGGCTTGATGCACCACAGCGTGGTGTCCCAGTTGCCGGCGTAGTAGCGCATTCCGAGGAGGAAGGAAACCTTGCGCGGGAAGAGGTTTCCCAGGGCGACCGTGCCGGCGAGGATCAGAAACAACAGCGCGGGCAGCGGGGTCGTCATGTCGGTCCACCCGACGTCGGCGTGCCCGACGAACAGTGTCAGCACGCAGAAGATCATGAAGACGTTCCACTCCAGCGGTACGCCCATGGGAATGGAGGTCAGGATGCCGAGGTGAAAGCAGATCATCACAAAGCCCGCGACGGCGGTGGGCCATCCGCCCTGGCTGACGAACAACGCGGCGGGGACCAGCATCTCCACCGCGGTGCTCAGGTGGGCGACGAAACGCGAAAGCGGGCCCGGCCGTAGATCATCGGGGAACTTCTCGAAGAACTTCCGCTTGAAGGCGCGCGGACGCACCAGCGGGCTATTGCTCATCATCGTCGAGATGACGAATGGGAAATGCTTATTCAGCTTGGAGGTGGCCGCGCCCATCCAGATCACCAGGCACACCAGCTTTGCCGCCACGATCGCGTCCGCAGCGGGAAACAGGAACGCGACCGTGAGCGACGCGTACACCTCCCCACGTGCCGCCAGGAAGATCACCTTGTCGCGCAGGCCCGCCACCGCAAGCAAGCCCAGAATGGCCCAGATCTGCCAATCCGGCAGCAGGCCGATCGTCGTCTCGAGTGCGGGGTCGGGACCTGTGCCGTCGGAGAACAACGCCACCAGCAGCATCACCAGAAGTCCGCCGTACACCGCGGCGTCAAACGGGCTGCGGGTGTCGCCTCGGGTCAGCGGTATCCGGTCGGGCCAGGGCGGCAACCGAATCGTCCCGGGGCGCAACCAATAGAAGATCGAACCCATCGGGGGGAAGAACCGGTTGTTCAACGGTCCAAAGCCGCAGCCGAGGCCGACGACCTCGAAGAGCATCGTGTAGAGCACGACCTTCTGGAACACGATCGGTTCGGTCCACCACGAACCGACATCGGTGAAGCCGTCGATGCCGTCGGTCCTCAGCACGAACAGCCAGCCGACCAGAATGTAGAGCAGGATTTTCACCACGTAGAACAGGTGCAGGACCACCGGCGTGCCGAACCCCACTTCGGCCCAATGCCGCGCCATCGGACGGATCTTCTC
>CAZEHT010000120.1:0-7333 GCA_964511995.1 uncultured Mycobacterium sp. | reverse complement strand
CCGGCGTGCCGAACCCCACTTCGGCCCAATGCCGCGCCATCGGACGGATCTTCTCGGCCCGCGTGCCCTTGCTCCACTCGTCGAAATCCACGACGGGCAGATCCGGCTTGACGAATCCCATGGCGGAAAGACTAGAGCGCGTTTTTGTTTGTTCCGCGAATGGCTCGACACGACAGCTCCGCCTAATCGTCAGCGCAGAGCCACATCCAGGCGCGCGAGATAGTCCTCGACGCCCGCGCGCGAGCCGAGGGCGGATTCGGCGGCGTGCACGCTCACCGCCACGGTGTCACCGATGCCGTGAACGCCGTGCGTCAGCCCCATCAAGGGCGATAGCGCCGGGAAGCCGGCCGTGAACGTCACGACCGCCGAACCGAACCGCAGATCCGCGGGCCCCCGGTTCACGCTGGACCACGGTATTGCCGGTGACTGCGGATACCCGCGTGTCGGCGTCGAACTTCGCGACGCCCCACCTCAGGAGCGGGGCGGGGACGGCGCATCATCGGGACCTCGTCCCTCACCGCCTTGGCGGGTTGCCGGCCGGAGTGGCCAGCGCGGTGGGCTCGTTCCTGCCCCGCAGGACCACCTCGTCGCCGAATACCCAATGTGCGCGCTCTGTTTCGCTGGCGTGCCGCACGGCAACAGCCGAAGCCAACAGCCGCCAGGGAGTGGACTTGGCCTCCTCGCACAACCGCGCGCCCTCGTTCACCGGATCACCGATCACGGTGTATTCGAACCTTTCTGCGGCACCGATGTTGCCGGCAACCGCGGTCCCCGCGGCTACGCCGATCCCGGCCGGGCACTGCGGGACCTCCACCGGCAGCCGGCGGGCAATCGCCCTGGCCGCGCTCAGCGCCGCGTCCTCGGGCAGCCGCACCTGAACGGGCGCCCCGAACACCGCGAGCGACGCGTCTCCCTCGAACTTGTTGAGCAGGCCGTCGTGGCGGTCGACCTCCGTTACGACCACGGCGAAGAATCGGTTGAGCAGGTCAACCACCTGCATCGGCGGGAGGCTCGCCGCCAGCTGCGTCGAGCCGATCACGTCGACGAAAACCACTGCCACATGCACCTCTTCGCCGCCCAGCTTGACCTGTCCGCGCTCGGCGGCGGCGGCAACCTCGCGCCCGACGTGGCGGCCGAAGAGATCGCGCACCCGCTCACGTTCGCGCAGCCCGTGAACCATGGAGTTGAAGCCCCGCTGCAGTTCGCCCAGCTGAGTACCGTCGAAGACCACCACTCTGGTATTCAGGTCGCCTTGTTCGACACGTTTGAGCGCCGCGCGTACCACCTGCACCGGCGTACCGATGAGCCACGCCGCGATCCACATCAGAATGAAGCCGACGACCAGCGCCACGAGGCCCAAGACCAGTACGGCAAACGTGAACTGCGTCTGGGTCAGGTTTCGCATCGACAACGAGAACACCGCCGCCAAGATGATGCCGAGAACGGGGATGCCCGAGCCGAGCATCCAGACCGTTATGACCCTGCTCGCGATACCCGGCGCGAACCGCATCGGCGGATGCCCCGCTTCCAGCACTTGCGCGGCCACTGGGCGAAGCGCGAATTCGGCGGCCAGGAAGCTGGCTGTGGCGACGAGCAAGCCGCTGAAACCAACCGCCAACAGGTAGCGCGGGATGAATGCGTGGTGAACCATGCCGTAGAGGGCGGTCAACAGTACGGTGCCAACTCCCCAGAGCACGAGGTGAATCACCGTCAGATACCACGGCGCCAACAGCGTATGGCGTTGGTCATCCGGAGTTGGTGCGCGCTCATCGATCGCCCACCGCACCGCGTCCCCAACGCGGCGGGTTCCCCACCAGGTCCCCGCCACCAACGCCACGACGACATATGCCGGGGCGACTCCGGCGTTTATCCATAGCGGCGCGTGATCGAAGATGCTGGGCACGGGAAACGCGACGACCACCAGAAACGACGCGACGCCGATACCGACCAGGTTGGCGGCAATGATGAACGTGGTGAGGATGATCTGGATTCGCAGGCGACGCCGCCTCGGGCTTTCCGACACCGACCCCAGCAGCCAGGAGCCGTAATCGGGAGCGGTCTCCGTCAGCTCGCCGCTCTGGCCCGAGACCTTCTCGAGGAAGTGGGCCAGCCGTTCCGCGAAGGACACCTTGGCAGCCATGCGGCGTCAGCATAATGGGTCGTGACCCGCGCCTGTGGGCTCTTACGATTTACCCATTGAGGTTCGGCCGGAACTCAATCCGTCGGCGACAACGGCTTTCAGGATGCGCCGAACCCGATGCCGCTCACTTGCGGCCCGAACCGCGCGATGGACGGTCGTGACCCTTGTGGGCGCGCGAACTCCTCGGCTCCCTGGGCTCTCCGGGATCTTTTCCGGCTTTGGCCTTCGTCACCGCCTTGACCCCCCTCGTTATGTCACGCGCACCGCCCGCGCCGACCGCCTGCCGCACAGCCTTACCCAATGCTGCGAGCGGGCGCTTTGCCGGCTCGGTGTCCGTCCGCCGGGTGAGAGACCGCGGAGCGCGAGATTCGATCGACGTCCGCGAGATCGCCTGTTTAACAACATCTTTGGCATCGATATCGTTCGGCGTCCGCTGGCGCCCATTTACCGGGATCGGATCCTTCAGTGCCGCAGAGATATTCGTGACGGCATCATCGACCGCGGTCACTATGTAGTTCAGCGACTTGTTGGCTGAGGCCCGGGCCGCTTTCGCGCCTGCCGTCGCTGCCGCGACGGGGTCGCCGGTGCCGGCGAGTGTGGTCGCGGCCGCATCGACGGTCTGCACGATGCCGAGCAGACCTTCCTCGAACGCCTGGAACGCTACCGACGATGCGACCTCGATGGCCTCCACCGCCACAACCTGGACGAGGCCGCGGGGGTTGGGTGACGTCAGCGTGGGCGGGATGGTGTCGTTCAGCGCGTCGTAAGTGTTCTGCCGGGCTGTCTGGACCGCGTCGACGAGGCCCAGCGGGGTCGATGAGGCGATATTGAGCAGGCCCACCACACCGACTTCGAGCGCGTTCTGGGCGCGCGGCAGCACCAGGTTGAGGTCGTTGGTGATGATCGGCTCGAAGGCCGCGTTGAGCGGATTGGTCACAGACGCCGCCGCGGCACCGAACGCCTTGAACACATTGCCCGACGGCAGCGCTTCCACGAAGGCAGCCGGCGCGGCCAGGGCGCCCTCCGGCACGGTGACCACGAGCTTTACCACGTCAGGGCAGATAATCGAGCAGTAGATCACCTGGTTACCCAAAAAGCTCGTGAGCAGGCCACCGATGGGAACCGGGTCCGCCGTCAGCCTTACCTCGGCAACCCTGTCCACGGGGACGGGCGGAGACGGCGGCGGCACGGCGACCGCCATAGCACCGGTCACCGCCATGGCAGCTCCCGCGGACAGAGACAACCGAACCGCTGAATACATCGTGTCCCCCTTGCTTCGACAAACCTCGTTCGTAGAGGGGCACGAGCCGCGGCGGTCTTGAGTTCACTCATCGAACCTGATCATCTCCCCGAGGATGAACCGGAAAATGACGTAGTCCGATACTTATGGACACACGCGAGCCCGCGACGATCCTTTTGGTTGGCGCCACCCGAAAGGACCCAAGCCATGACACGGATTTGGCAGTTCGCCGCGGTGATGGCTTCCGGGCTGAGTCTGGCCGGGCTGTCTCTGGATGGCGATACCGCCCACGCCGGCCCCAGCTATCACGGCGGCGACTGTCCGAGCGGCGTGACGTGCACACGGTGGTGCCCGGGCGACCCTCCTTTGCCGGGAAGTTCGGTGGTCAAGTGGGACTGGAATATCTGCCACAGCTGGTACTGGAATTCAGAGGGTGTCGTCGACGTCGCCGCCAACGTCATCTACCCGTGGCACGGCGTTCCGCATGAAGCCCCGCCTGCGCCGCTCCTGCCACCCGCCGCGCCCGCTCCCCCGCCTTTCCAGCTGCCGGCGGATTGCCCGACCTGGTCGCCCATCTTGGCGCCGTCACGCTGCGGCGGCCTGTGAGCACCTTCCCCAACAGCGCGGTTACACCGTCGCGCGCGCGGCCCATGCCGCAGCGGTGACGGTGAACGGCCCGTCTCCCAGGCGTTCGCGAGCCACGTTCTCCAGCTGTGCACGGCCATCGTCATCGAGTCTCCGGACGTAGTCGCCTGCGGGGCCGACGCCGTATGTGTACGGCTCCCACCACTCCTCGAATGTGGGGTGCTCGACATCGACCGCGATCGAATCCTCTTCCGCGCCGCGCAGGCCGGCGGCTTCGAACATCTCGGTCAGATGTCCCTTGCGCGCTCCGGAGAGCAGCGCTTCATCTTGCGCCTCAGGGTCGATTACATGGACCGCGTCCCAGAACGGCGCCAGCGCGCCAGCCGGCCCATCCCACACGCATGCGGCGACGACACCGCCACCCCGGGTCACGCGCGCCATCTGCCTGATCGCGCCCACGGGATCCGTCATGAAGTGCACGACCAATTGCGCGAGGGCGGCGTCGAATGCGTTGTCGTCGTAGGGCAGTTCCTCCGCAGTTCCCAGCCGCACCTCAACATCGGGGAACCGCACACGGATCGCGTCGACGAACGGTAACGAAGGATCGATCGCCCTGACCTCGGCTCCGACCGACCGCAGGTGCGCGGTCAGCGCGCCCGGCCCGGAGCCGACGTCGAGCACCTTGTGACCCATGCCCACCCCGGCAAATGCCGCGAAGGCCGCCGCAAGCGGCCCGGCATACCGGCCCATGAAACGGTCATAGGCCTGCGGTGAAACGGCGAAGCTCACCGAACCATGCTACGCGGGAAGCCAGGTCATGGAGTTCGCTCGTATGTGCGGTAGGAGGCGGTGAAGGCTAGGCGAACCGGCAATGGACCACGTCGCCGTTAATCACGGGACTGCCGATCGCGCCGCCGCCGACAGGGACCCATACTCATCAGAGAACGGCTCGACCAGCACCGATTCGAACACTCTATGTCCCAGAGCACTCGCTGCTGCAGCCTGATCTGCGAACGGTACCGGTTCGCCCGCGTCTGAAGTTCGCCCAGCCAGTCGAACAGCACCAACGCCTCATCGGACGAGAGATCCAGTGTCACCCGCGCACGGCGCCCGCTCACTTCTTCGCCTGGTTTCCAGACGTTGCTTGGAACCGGAACTCCACCACGTCCCCGTCGACCATCACGTAGTCCTTACCCTCCATGCGGACCTTCCCCGCAGCCTTCGCGGCAGCCATCGACCCCGCCGCCACGAGGTCGTCAAAGGACACGATCTCGGCCTTGATGAACCCCTTCTCGAAGTCGCTGTGGATCACTCCGGCGGCCTTGGGCGCGGTGTCACCCTGGTGAATCGTCCACGCCCGCGCCTCCTTGGGCCCTGCCGTGAGGTAAGTCTGAAGTTTGAGTGTGTGGAAACCGGCACGCGCCAACGCATCCAGACCACGCTCGGTCTGCCCGATCGACTCCAGCAGTTCGGCGGCGGATACGTCGTCGAGTTCGGCTAACTCGGCCTCGATCTTGGCATCGAGAAACACCGCGTCCGCCGGTGTCACCAGATCGCGCAACCGGGCCACCCGGGCGGAATCGGTCAGCACCGCCTCGTCGGCGTTGAAGACATACAGAAACGGCTTGATGGTCAGCAGGCTGAGTTCGCGCAACAATGCGAAATCGACTCCGGACGAAAACAGCGTCCGGCCCTCGTCGAGCATCCGCTGGGCAGTCACCGCGGCCTCATGCACCGCCTTGCGGTCCTTGTTGTTGCGGGCTTCCTTTTCCAGGCGCGGCAGCGCCTTCTCCAGGGTTTGCATGTCGGCCAGGATCAACTCGGTCTCGACGATCGCAATGTCGCTTTCCGGGTCCACCCGGCCGTCGACGTGCACCACATCGTCGTCGGAGAACACACGGACCACCTGGCAGATCGCGTCGCTCTCCCGGATGTTGGCCAGGAACTTATTGCCCAGCCCGGCACCTTCGGACGCGCCCTTGACGATGCCCGCGATGTCGACGAATGTCACCGGCGCGGGCACGGTCTTCGCGGAACCGAATATTTCGGCGAGCCTGTCCAGGCGCGGATCGGGCAGCGGCACGACGCCTTCGTTCGGCTCGATCGTCGCGAAGGGGTAGTTGGCGGCCAGCACGTCGTTGCGTGTCAGGGCGTTGAACAGTGTCGACTTGCCCACGTTGGGCAGGCCGACGATTCCCAGGTTCAGGCTCACGAAGTCCAGAGTCTAGGAGAAGCGACATGCACGGGGATGGGCTGGCGGCCCCCCGTGGACACAGCCGGTACGGTCTACGTGTGTCAGAGCAGGAGGCGAGGTCGACGGCTGCGGGCGAAGGCCACTCTGTCCACCCCGTTGTCGCAGGTGTGCCGTGGTGGGGAGCGATTCTCATCGCCACGGCCGCCACCCTAACCGGAATCGCGATCGACGCGACTGGGCCGCGCGAACTGACCAACGTCTTCGCCGCGCTCTACCTGCTCGGCTGTATGGCAGCGGTGCTGGCGGTCCGCCAGCAGGCGGTCTTCACCGCGGTGGTGCAGCCGCCTCTCATCCTGTTCGTCGCCGTCCCGGCAGCGAACTACATGTTTCATCGGGCGGAAATCGCGGGCGTCAAGGATCTTCTGATCAACTGCGGCTACCCGCTCATCGAGCGATTTCCGCTCATGCTGATCACATCGCTGCTGGTGCTGCTGGTAGGCGTGGCGCGGTGGTACCTGGCTCATGCCGAACGTCAGGCTGACCCCGCTCACAACTCGGCGTACCCAGACAGCGGGATCGCACAGAGGATCAGCGCACTGCTGGGCCGCTCCACAAGTAGCGACGACGCGCGGCCGTCACGCAAACCCGCCCCGGGCCGCAAAGCCGAGGGGCCCAGATCGGCCGGTGAACGACGCCCGCAACGCCGGGCGGCACCGCGGTCGCGACATGTGCGCCCGTCAACGGACGATCCCAGCAGCCCTGCTCCGGCCCAACGGCGACGCTACACCGACTATGACCGCGGCGACGACCTTCCCGGACCTCCCCCATCTCGGCGGCGCCGACCACAAGGAGACACCGGCAGCCGCACGACACCGCGCCGACGCGAGCGGGAGCCGACGGATCGCGACGAGCGTCCACGCCGGCGAGACCGGGAGCCGATGGATCCGGGCGGGCGTCCGCGCCGGGTCACCAGCTACGACGACCGTCATGGCCCATACGAGCCGGAGCCATTTGATCCGCCACCGAGCACCCGTCACCCTTTTTCCAACGTCCGCTACCGGGGCAGCGAAAGCGACGATGACGACAGAAAGTACCGCCGCCGGCGAGACCCCCTAGACCCCTAGACGGACACGTCCTACCCGCTGACCCGTCGCGCTGGACGGATCTCCCGGGG
>CAZEHT010000119.1:5507-12228 GCA_964511995.1 uncultured Mycobacterium sp. | reverse complement strand
ACCACCCGGAAAACGACACCCGATCCCCACCACCGCCACCGGCTCGGCCGCGGCGAGCCGGGAGGCCTTGTCGAACTCGTCGGCCAGGGCGGTGCGCTGGTCGCAGGTCATGGCGGTTATCTGGCCGAACGCGGTTGTCATCCCAGACTCGTCTCATTCCCGGAGGGGGCCGATCTGATGCGATCGAACAGCGCCTGAAGGGGGCCGCTCGTCGCGTCGGGCGGGAGGCCCTTCGCCTCCACCGGGGTTTCTCGTTGACGTGCAAGCCTTTCGGCGACATAAGCCGCCAGCGTCGCGACCGTGGGGTGATTCCAGAGCATGGTCGCCGACAACTCCAGCCCGGCCAGGTCCTCGATCTCGTGTCGGATCGCCAGCGCCATTATCGAGTTGAGTCCGAGTTCGATGAACGGTCGGTCGGTGTCCAGTTCGGATTCCGCCGTGCAGAGCTGTTGGGCCACGACGGCTCGTATCCGCTTCGTGAGTTCGTCCAGCACGTCACCGGCCGGCATCTGCGACCAGGCGGCGGCCCTTGTGGTGGCCCTCGTGGTGGCCCCTGTGGCGGCCGGGGGCGGCTGCCCGCCCGGGGCCGACGGATCCTGGCAGGCCGGTGGCGGCAGGGGGGCGATAACCGCGCGCGCCACGTCGTAGCGTTCGGCGTGGCGCCAAGCGGCGAATGCCTCCTCGGGGGTCAGGGGTCGCGAGCCCATCCGTTCCAGCTCGTCGATGACGATCGGTGCGTCCGCCGCAAACCCGAGCCCGCGCCAGGCCACGAAGTCCAGACTGAGAGCCCGGCAGCCGTGCCGGTGCCGAACCCGGGCCAGGGCGTCAAGATAGGCGTTGGCGGCCGCGTATGCGCCCTGTCCGGGAATACCGAAAACCGTCGCCGCCGAAGCGATCAAGACCAAGAAGTCCAGCGTGCCGGGAGGGAATGCCCGGTGCAGCGCCCGCGCCCCCCCGATCTTGGGCCACATGACCCCGCGAAGCACACCGTCGGTTGTCTCGGTGACGAGCCGGCCGACGGTTACGCCCGCCGCGTGGACCACCCCCCGTATCGGCGGGGCCCCGTCGCGGTCGCGGCGGGCCAGCAGAGCCTGCAGTGCGTCGTCCGAGCCGATATCGACGGCGACCGCTTCGACGGACACGCCGCGGTTCTCCAGCGCGCGGATCGCGGCGATCTTGCGGCCGGTGTCGGGATCGGTGACGCCGTCCCAATCATGGCGGGGCGGCATCGCGGTGCGTCCGGCGAGGATGAGCCGGCGAGCGCCGCGGTCCGCCAGCCAGGAGGCCATCAGCACGCCGAGCGCCCCCATGCCGCCGGTGATGAGGTAGGCCGCATCCGGACGGCACCGCGGCGGTTCGCGCACCGGCGCCGCGGTCAACGGCACCAGCACCGACGCGAGCAGTTCGCCGTCGCGCAGCGCCAGGACGGAGGTCGGTGCGGTCGGGAGCACAGCGGCCAGTGCCGCCGCGTGGTCACCGGGACTGTCGCCGAGGGGGAGGTCGATCAGTCCGCCCCACAGTTGCGGGTGCTCGGCCGCTAGGACACCCGCCAGGCCCCAGAGGCAACTCTGGCGCAGCGCTTCGACGCCCGCCGACTCCCAGACTCCCCGGGTGACGATCCACAACACGACCCGATCCCGCTCGCACCGCCCGGCGAGGTGTCGGACCAGCCGGGCGACCTCCGCGGTGACCCGCACCCCGTAGTCGAGGTCGGTTTCGGCGGCATGCGCCGGCTCGGGGTCGGCGAGGTATACGACGAACCGCGCATCGCTCTCGCCGCCCGGTGGGTATCCGGAGCCGCCGAGCCCCTCCTGCAGCCGCTCGCGGCCGAGGCGGTCGCCGCCGATCACCGCCACCGGGCCGGATTCGCCCGGCATCCGCCGCTGGCCGCGGCCCGCATGCCAGGGCTGCCACGCGACGGCGTGGGCGAACAGCCGCGGGTCGCCGTCGGCCGCGGCGCCCGATTGCAACGGCACATACCTGAGGGTGCGGATCGAAAAACACACATCGCCGTCGGGTGCCCTACCCGTGACGTCGACGACGAGACCGCCGCCGTTGGAAGTCCTGCGGCGGATCTCCACCGAACCGCATGGGCCGGTCAACGCGGTCCCGAGCCGCACCTGTCCCGTGTCGGCCGGCACCATGAGACGTCCGTCGGCCGGGCCGACGAGTCGGGCCAGGTGGACCGCGGCGTCGAGCAGCGCCACCGTGGAGGGCTCCTGCAGGGCGACGTCGGCGATCAAGACGCCCGCCGCCGAACGGCAGGACCGGATCGACCAGCTGAACGGTCGGCCCTCGATCCGCCACGCATCGGGGTCCTCGGCGCGGGAGAGGGTTTGGCCGGCGGCGCTCTCATCGGCGCGCCGGCCGGTGTCGCCAGTGGCGTCGGTGGCGCCGGACGGCTCGGGCTCCGCCGGCACCGGCGACAGCCGTGCGCTGACATGGCGGACCCACCGGTCGGCGTTCCAGTCGGGCCCGCAGCTGGATGACACAGAGCCGGAGGACACCGTGAGGGATTCGGCGTCGGCGAGCACCTGGATCGTTTGCCCGTGGTCGGTCACGATCGGATGTTCGAACCGGACGGCGGACACCACGGAGGCTCCGCACTCGGCGGCTCCGGAAAGGATCGTGTTCAGCAGCACCGAAACCGGCACCACGTCCACCCCGTCGATGCGATGGCCGCCCGGGTACGGCATGGCTCCGGGCATCAGCCGCGACTGCCACAAGTGAGCGGGCGGATCCGAGGACACCGTCACATGTGTGCCGAGCAGCGTGCCGGCCCGCGGGGCGGCACCGAGACCGGAACGGCCCGCCGGGGCGGCGAACCAATGCCTGCTGTGGTGCCACGGGGTGCTGGGCAGGACCGGATGAGGCTCGGGCGGATGGTGGGTGCGCGGCGGACGCACGGTGTGCGTGCCGTTGAGATTCGTGTGGAAGGTGACGGTGTCGTGGCTGTCGCGGTGCAGCGTCGCCAGGGAGTGATGATGAAGCGGCGCGAGGGTCTCGGTGATGGCGTGGGTGAGCACCGGGTGCGGGCTGATCTCGACAAAGATGCCGTGGGATTGCCCCAGGGCGGCGACGGCGTGGCTGAACCGCACCGGGTTGCGCAGGTTGTCACACCAGTACTGCGCCCCGAACAGCGGCGCCGTTGCGGCGGCGCGGTCGTAGCAGGTGGTGATGAACGGAACAGCCGGCGGTCGGGGCGCGATATCGGCCAGCGCCGCCCGCAGTCCGGGCAACACCGCCTCGATCATCGGGTGATGGGACGCCACCGCCACCTCGATGCGACGCGCCAGCACGTCCCGGGAGGCCGCCGCGGCGATCACCGCGTCGACCTTCGCGGGAGGCCCGGCGACGACCGACTGCCGCGGTGAGGCATAGACAGCCAACGTCACGCCGGGGTGCGAACCGAGCAACGCATCCGTGCGCTCCGGATCGAGTTCGAGCAGCGCCATCGCGCCCCGGCCGGCCAGGCGCGACATCAGCCTGGAGCGGGTGGCGATCACCCGCAGCCCGTCGGCGGCGGTGAGACCGCCGGCCACCACCGCCGCGGTGACCTCGCCCAGGGAGTGCCCGATGACCGCGTCGGGCTCCACGCCGTGGGAGCGCCACAGCGCGGTCAGCGCCAACTGCATCCCGACCAGCACCGGCTGGATCCGCTCGATTCCGGACACCGGCTCGCCGTGGGCGATCACGTTCCGCAGCGAGAACCCGGTCTCGGTGACGAACACCGGCTCCAGATCGGCAACCGCCGCGGCGAACACCGGCTCGTCGGCCAGCAGCTGCCGGCCCATTCCGGGCCATTGCGAGCCCTGACCGGAGTAGACGAACACCGTCCCGGGCCTGCAGGGGCCGTCGTGCGGGCCCACCAGGCCCAGCGCGGTCCGGCCCGCCGCCAGCGCCCGCAACCCCGCCACCGCCTGCCCACGCTCATGGGCGGCCACCGTGGCGAACTTCGCGTGGTGAGCCCGATGATGATTGACGGTGTGGGCGACATCGGGCAGCGGCACCGCTGCTCCGTCGCCTTCCATCCAGTCGGCGACCGCACGGGCCGTGGCCGCGACCCGGTCAGCGGTCTTGCCGGAGACCACCAGTGTGGTCACCGCCGGCCCGCGCCCAGCCCGCGCGGCCCCGGCCACCCGGTCCGGGGCCTGCTCGAGGACCACGTGCGCATTGGTCCCTCCGAACCCGAACGAGGACACTCCCGCCCGCCGCGGACGCCCCGTCGACGGCCAGGCTGTGGGTTCGGCGACGACTCTGAGCCGCAGACTCCGGAACGGGATGTGCGGGTTGGGCGTCTCGAAGTACAGATTGGGCGGAATGTGCCCGTGCTGCACGGCGAGCACGGCCTTGACGAATCCCGTGATCCCTGCCGCGGCCTCCAGGTGTCCCAGATTGGACTTGACGGAGCCTACGAGCAGCGGTGAGCCCTCCGGTCGGGCCCGGCCCAACACAGCGCCGAGCGCACGCGCTTCGATGGGGTCGCCGAGCAACGTTCCGGTGCCGTGGGCTTCGACATAGTCGACCTGGCGCGGCTCGACCCCCGAGCCGGCGTATGCGGTGTGCAGCACCGTGATCTGCGCCGCGGGGTTGGGCGCCATCAACCCGTTGGATCTGCCGTCCTGATTGACCGCCGAACCGCGCACCACCGCAAGAACCCGATCGCCGGCCCGCAGCGCGTCATCCAGCCGCTTGAGCACCGCGACCCCGCAGCCCTCGGCCCGCACGAACCCGTCCGCGCCGGCATCGAAGGGCCTGCACCGGCCGGTTGGCGACATCACCTCGGCCTGGTCGAAGCTGCGGGTCACGGCCGGTGAGAGCAGCAGGTTCACCCCGGCCGCGACGGCGAGATCGGACTCCGCGGTACGCAGGCTCTGACACGCCATGTGCACCGCCACCAGAGACGACGAACAGGCGGTGTCGATCGCCACCGAGGGACCGCGCAGGTCCAGGACGTAGGACAGGCGGTTGGCGATGACGCTCAGCGCACCGCCCGTGCCGCTGAACGCGTCGATCCGGCTCAGGTCCGCCGACGCGAGATACCCGTATTCACCAAGGCATGCGCCGGCGAAAACCCCGGCCTTCGATTGCCGCAGCGCCGTCGACGGAATCCCGGCGTGCTCCAGGGCCTCGTAGGCCACCTCTAGCAGCAGACGTTGCTGCGGGTCCATTTTGGCCGCCTCAGCCGGCGAGATGTCGAAGAACTCCGCGTCGAACGCATCGACGGCGTCCAGGAACGCACCCCATGGGGTGGTGCGTGACAGCGCCGCCGCGGCCTCCGGTGAGCCGTCGTCGAACGGTTCCCAGCGATCAGGCGGCACCGCGGTGACCGCCGATCGGCCGTCGCACAGGAACTGCCACAACGCCTCGGGTCCATGGATCCCGCCGGGCAATCGGCATCCCAGCCCTATCACGGCGATCGGCTCGTTGCGCCAAGCCCGTTCGCGGGTCGGGACACGCTGGGCTCCAAGCTCCGATTCGGGCGCGGTGAGAAATCGGGCCAGCGCATCGATCGTCGGGTACTGCCAGAATTCGACCGGTGAGACCGGCCGGCCAAGCAGTTCGGACAACTCACCGGAGAGCACGACGGCGTCGGTGGACCCCACCCCGAGATCACTCATCGGCACGTCGGATTCGATGTCGTCGGGACTGCAGCCGATGGTGGTGATCAGATAGTCGACGAGCCAGCGGCGCAATTCGGCCGCGCCGTCAGATGCCTCCGTCATGCCGTGATGTCCCGCCACGGAAATTCGTCGTGCCGGTACCGCTGGGTCACGGGCGAGCCGCGCGGGTTATCGACGTGTCGATCACTCGTTCAGTGCACCTTCCTGTCGCTACTCCACACTGTATGTTGACGTGGCCACACCGGATGTTGATGTGGCCACGATGGATTGCACAGCGGGCTGGAAGGGCAGAGACAAGGTGACCGGTCGGTTCGGCCGTGCTTCAGCCCGAACCCACGGACCGCCGACAAGACGACACGGCGCATTCCATTTCCCGCCGCCGATCATCTACCCGGCTGCCAATCATCGCCTCCGCTACCAGTCATCGTCATCGTCAGCTACCAGGTACCGCTGCGGGCGGTGATAACGGTTGGTGCGGGCCTGGCCCGCGTCGAGTTCCGGCGGAGGGATCCATTCGGTACGGCCGTCTTTGCGCTTACGGGTCCGCCATCCGCCGGGCGCGACCAGTCGGTTGTGCGGGCCGCAGGCGAGGGTAAGAGCATCGACGTCGGTGCGCCCGCCGTCTACCCAGTCACAGGAAGCGTGATGCACCTGGCACTGATATCCGGAGCCGTGCATCCAGGGAATGTGCCACCACGGTCCCTGGCGTACAGCACGACCCGCTGACCGGCCGAAGCGGTGCGCCGTGCCCGACGAAGATACAACGGCACTTCGCTGTGGTTGTCGAACACTGCCAGGTAGTGAAATGCATGCGAAGCCATCCGAATGACATCGCTCATCGGCAGCAGGCTGCCGCCCGCGGTGACCGCCTGGCCGGCCGCGGACTCGAGTTCCGCCAGCGTGGTGGAGACGACAACCGCGACGGGTAATCCGTTTTGCTGCCCCAAATCTCCGGTGGCCAGCAGGCCTCGGCAGGCGGCCTTGAGGGCGTCGTGTTTGCGCTGGGCACACGTGCGGGTGTCGCCATTGACATCCTCGGCGGTGGGCTCGCCGTCCACCCGGGCCACCACCGCATCGGGATTACACATCCCCGGCGC
>CAZEHT010000119.1:0-5407 GCA_964511995.1 uncultured Mycobacterium sp. | reverse complement strand
GCGATCACCCGATGGCCAGCCGCCGGCCGGCGCCACGCCAAGTTCTCGCGGCGGGCCAGCACCGCCAACAGCTCGTGCACCGTCAAACCGTCCAAGGACAGCGCGGCATACTTTTCGTACGCCGCCTCCAAGTCGTCGAGCGCGGCGGCCACGGCATCCGACCCTATAATCGACTATTAGTTCGAAGCACCGACGCCGACTCCCCGTACCCGCAGTCGCCCCGACCCGGCCGCGACACGACACCAGCTCGGCTGTTTAATTCCACTCCGATGGAATCCAGACCTCGACGATGCCCCGGGCAGGTCGCCAGATCCGATGAACTTCGCAATGGCCGCCCGCCGCTGCGGCGCTTGCTCGTCGAGCCGCTTCGCGAGCCATTCGGCAAGGCCCTTCTGGCCCGATAGGTAGTAGCGCACCTCAGGCACATCAGGAGGCGCAGGGACCTGTTCGAGGGGCGGCACCTGGAATCCGATGCCCGACAGCATATCGCCATACTTCGACGCGAAATCCCCTGCGGCATTTCCGTACTGGATGTAGATCGAATAGGCGGCCGGATTCACACCCGACGGCAGGCCCGCGTCTGCCGGTGGAGTCGTTACCGGCAGCGGTCCGAGGGCTTGCTGAATCGCGGCTACCGACGCACCAGATGCCGGGTTGTCGGCAATACCCACACGCACCGAAGCATCCTTGCGCCTCTCCAAGATCGGCCGCATCAGATCAGGTGCTGCGGCAACGAGCGGCAGACATTGCTGCGCAGGTATCCGACGCCGGCGAACGACGCCGGCGAAGGACACCGCCCGAACGTCCCGGGCAAGGGGGCCGTCCCCGGAAATCCCGCTAAACCGTGAAACCCAGGGCTCGCAACTGTTCCCGGCCGTCCTCGGTGATCTTGTCCGGGCCCCACGGCGGATTCCACACCCAGTTGATCTTGATGTCGCTGACCAGGCCGGCGCCCACCAGCGCTGCCCGGGACTGGTCCTCGATGACATCGGTCAGCGGACACGCCGCCGACGTCAGTGTCATGTCGATGAGCGCGACGGTGCCCGCGTCGCTCTGCTCGACGTCGAGCCCGTAGACCAGACCCAGATCGACGACGTTGATGCCGAGTTCGGGATCGACGACGTCGCGCATCGCCTCCTCGACGTCGGCAAGCAGCTCCTCGCTGACCGTTTCACTCATGATTCCTCCGAACTGGCCTGAGCCAAGGCGTCTTTGAAAGCCATCCATCCCAGCAGCGCACACTTCACCCGTGCCGGATACTTCGAAACGCCGGCGAACGCGACACCGTCGCCGAGCACGTCCTCGTCGCCGTCGATATTTCCGCGCGAGGAGATCATCTCGGCGAACGCCGCAACGGTCTTCAACGCGTCGCCGACCGTCTGCCCGATGATCTGATCGGTGAGCACCGAGGTGGACGCCTGGCTGATCGAACAGCCCTGCCCGTTATAGGAGACGTCGCCGACCATCTCCCCGTCATCGGTCAACGCCACCCGCAGCGTAACCTCGTCACCGCAGGTCGGGTTGACGTGGTACACCTCGGCATCGAACGGCTCCCGCAGGCCGCGGTGATGCGGGTGCTTGTAGTGGTCCAGGATCACTTCCTGGTACATCTGCTCCAGTCGCACGTCTTTTCAGTCTCCGAAGAATTCGACGGCGCGCCTGACCCCGGCCAACAGCCGATCCACCTCATCGAGGGTGTTGTACACGGCGAAGGACGCGCGGGCGGTCGCGGCGATGCCGAACCGGCGGTGCAGCGGCCATGCGCAGTGATGCCCGACCCGCACCGCGACACCCTCGTCGTCAAGGACCTGACCGACGTCGTGGGCGTGAACGCCGTCCACAACGAAGGACACCGGCGAGCCCCGGCCCACCAAGGATGTCGGTCCGACGATGTGGACTCCGGGCACCGCGGCAAGGCCGTCGAGGGCGGCGGCCACCAGCACGGCCTCGTGCGCCTCGACCGCGGCCATACCGATCGCAGCGAGATACCGCGCGGCCGCGGCCAATCCGACCACCTGAGACGTCATCGGCGTGCCGGCCTCGAAACGCTGCGGCGCCGGTGCGTACGTGGCGCCCTCCATGGTCACGGTCTCGATCATCGAGCCGCCGGTGAGGAACGGCGGCATCGCCTGCAGCAGGTCGCGCCGGCCGTACAGCACCCCGATCCCGGTCGGCCCGAGCATCTTGTGGCCGGAGAACGCCGCGAAGTCCACCCCGAGCCGGCCGAAGTCGACCGGCTGGTGCGGCACGGACTGGCACGCGTCCAGCACGGTCAGGGCGCCGACCGCCTGTGCCCGCTCCACCAACCGGCCGACGGGCGCGACCGCACCGGTGACGTTCGAGTGATGGCTGAACGCGACGACTTTGACCCGTGAGTCGAGTTCCAGCGAATCGATGTCGATACGGCCTTCGTGATCGACGCCGTACCAGCGAAGCTCAGCGCCGGTGCGGCGGCACAGCTCCTGCCAGGGGATCAGGTTCGCGTGGTGCTCCAACTCGGTGGTGACGATCACGTCTCCGGGGCCGACCACATGCTCGAATCGGCTGTCACCCAGCGCATACGACACCAGGTTGATCGCCTCGGTGGCGTTCTTGGTGAACACCAGCTCGTCGGGGCCGGCGCCGACGAACGCCGCGATGTCCTCACGGCCCCGCTCGTAGGCGTCGGTGGACTCCTCCATCAGCTGGTGGGCTCCGCGGTGCACCGCGCCGTTGGACGTGAGCAGGAACTCCCGCTCGGCGTCGAGCACGGCCAGCGGCTTCTGTGACGTCGCGCCGGAATCCAGGTAGGCGAGTCGATGTCCGCCGCGCATGACTCGGCTCAGGATCGGGAAGTCCGCGCGAATGGCGGTCAGATCCAGATTCACCGACGTGGTCATGATTCGCCCCTAGGCTCCGGCGACAGCCTGCGCGAAGCGTTCGTAGCCGTTCTCTTCGAGCTCGTCGGCGAGTTCGGGTCCACCGGACTCGGCGATCCGGCCGTCGACGAACACGTGCACGAATTGCGGCTGGATATACCGCAAGATCCGGGTGTAGTGGGTGATCAACAGGATGCCGCCGTGTTCTGATTCCGCGTAGCGGTTGACGCCCTCGCTGACGACGCGCAGCGCGTCGACGTCCAGGCCCGAGTCCGTCTCGTCGAGGATGGCGATCTTCGGCTTGAGCAGGCTCAGCTGCAGGATCTCGTGGCGCTTCTTCTCGCCGCCGGAGAACCCTTCGTTGACGCTGCGCTCGGAAAACGACGGGTCGATGTCGAGGTCGGCCATCGCGGACTTGACCTCCTTGACCCAGTGACGAAGCTTCGGAGCCTCACCGCGGACCGCGGTCGCCGCGGTGCGCAGGAAGTTCGACATCGACACGCCCGGAACCTCGACCGGGTACTGCATCGCCAAAAAAAGGCCGGCCCTGGCACGCTCGTCGATGCTCATCTCCAGGACGTCGGCGCCGTCCAGCGTGATCGAGCCAGATGTCACGGTGTACTTGGGATGCCCGGCGATCGCATAGGACAGCGTCGACTTGCCCGACCCGTTGGGTCCCATCACCGCGTGGGTCTCACCCGACTTCACGGTCAGGTTGACGCCCTTGAGGATCGGGATTTCGGCGCCGTCCGGGGCGGTTACGGAGACGTGCAGATCCTTGACTTGCAGAGTTGTCATGACTGTGGGGTTCTCGATTCGCTGATGGCCAGTTCGTTTTCGATAGCTTGGGTCAGGCGCTCGCGCACGGCTGGCACGGCGATCTTGGCGATGATCTCGCCGAAGAAGCCCCGCACCACCAGCCGGCGCGCCTGGTCCTCGGGAATGCCGCGGGCGCGCAGGTAGAACAACTGCTCGTCGTCGAATCGTCCGGTGGCGCTGGCGTGCCCGGCGCCGACGATCTCGCCCGTCTCGATCTCGAGGTTGGGCACCGAGTCGGCGCGCGCCCCGTCGGTGAGGACCAGGTTGCGATTCACCTCGAAGGTGTCGGTACCGGTGGCCTCGGCGCGGATGAGCACGTCGCCCACCCAGACGGTGTGGGCATCGGGCTTGGACGAGTCAGGATCGCCCTGCAGCGCACCCTTGTACAGCACGTTGGACCGGCAGTTGGGTTTGGCGTGATCGACCAACAGGCGAGATTCGAAATGCTGCCCGGCGTCGGCGAAGTACAGCCCGAGCAGTTCCGCGTCCCCCCCGGGCGCGGTGAACCGCACCGTCGCGGCGGTACGGACGACATCGCCGCCCAGTGTCACCGCAACATGCCGCAGGACGGCGTCGCGACCCAGCCTGGCGTGGTGCGCACTGACGTGCACGGCGTCGTCGGCCCAGTCTGCGATCCATACCACGGTCAGGTGCGCGGCGTCGCCGAGTACGAATTCGACGTTGTCGGCGTAGGTTCCGTTGCCGCGCAGGTCGACGACCGCGACGGCCTCGGCCAGTTGTTCGATCCGCAGTTGCAGATGGCCGTAGGCGACCGCACCGGAGCCGGGCCCGGTGACGGCGATCTCGATGTGCTCGGCAGGCTGGGTGTCGGCGGCCACGGTCACCACCGTGGCGGAGTTGAATGACGAAAAGGCCTGAGCTGCAACACGATCCGTCGGAACACCGGCCTGGCCGAGCCGCTCGTCACCGCGGCGGACCGTTTCCACGGTGAAGCCGGGCCGCTGCGCCACGGCGATCTCGGCGGTCCCGGTGGCCACGGCGGAGCCGTCGTGCAGCCCGCGCAGGCGTTTGAGCGGGGTGAATCGCCAGAGCTCGTCACGCCCGCCGGGTACCTCGAAGGCGTCGACGTCGAACGAGGCGAACAATTCGCCCTTGGTCGATCCGGAGACCGCCAGTGCCGAGCCGGAACCGGCCGCGGCGGCTCCTTCGACCGCGTTAGTCAGATCTTGTCTCACCTAGCCGACCGCGCCTTCCATCTGCAGCTCGATGAGCCGATTCAGTTCGAGTGCGTACTCCATCGGCAGCTCCTTGGCGATGGGCTCGACGAAGCCGCGCACCACCATCGCCATCGCCTCGTCCTCGGTCAGGCCGCGGCTCATCAGATAGAACAACTGATCCTCGCTGACCTTGGAAACGGTGGCCTCATGACCCATCGTGACGTCGTCCTCACGGATGTCGACGTAGGGGTAGGTGTCCGAGCGGCTGATCGAATCAACAAGCAGCGCATCGCATTTCACGCTCGACCGCGACCCGTGCGCACCCTTGTTGACCTGGACCAGCCCACGGTAGGACGCCCGTCCGCCACCGCGGGCGACGGACTTGGACACGATGTTCGACGACGTGTTGGGCGCCAGGTGCAGCATCTTGGCGCCGGTGTCCTGGTGCTGGCCCTCGCCGGCGAACGCCACCGAGAGCACCTCACCCTTGGCGTGCTCGCCCGTCATCCAGACCGCCGGGTACTTCATGGTGACCTTGGAGCCGATGTTGCC
>CAZEHT010000118.1:0-12296 GCA_964511995.1 uncultured Mycobacterium sp. | reverse complement strand
GGAACGGCCGCACTTGGATTGGAAGCGGTGGCTTATCGTCCGCTGCGGCGGCGCAACGCGCGGTCGCTGACGTTCCTGATCACCGCCATCGGCATGTCCTTCGTGATCCAGGAGTTCGTGCACTTCATCCTGCCCCACATTCTCAGGGGCTACGGGGGAAACAACGCGCAGCAGCCGATCATCCTGGTGCAGCCGAAAGTCCAGTTCACGGTATTCGGCGCCAATGTCACCAACGTCACCATCGTTATCGTGGCGGCGGCCCTGGTGCTGGCGGCGTTCACCGACGTGGTCATCAACCGGACCAAACTCGGGCGGGGCATTCGGGCGGTCGCCCAGGATTCGACGACGGCCACCCTCATGGGAGTGTCGCGCGAGCGGATCATCATGCTGACATTCCTGATCGGCGGCCTGCTGGCGGGCGCCGCCGCGCTCCTCTACACGCTGAAGGTGCCGCAGGGCATCATCTACTCGGGTGGGTTCCTGTTGGGCATCAAGGCGTTCTCGGCGGCCGTTCTCGGCGGCATCGGAAACCTGCGGGGCGCGCTGCTGGGGGGACTGCTCCTCGGCGTCATGGAGAACTACGGCCAGATGCTGTTCGGCACCCAATGGCGTGATGTCGTGGCGTTCGCCTTGCTCATCTTGGTGCTGCTGATCCGTCCCACCGGCATACTCGGTGAGAGCCTCGGAAAGGCGCGCGTATGAGTGCCAAGCGCGAGTCGGACGCTCCCGCGCCGTCCACCCGCAAAGGGGCGCTGGCCGCGCCGGGTGACGCGCTGCGGTCCTGGTGGTCGGAACTGAGCCGGATCCGCAAGTGGGGCTTCGGCGTCGTCGGCTTCGCGATCATGGCCCTGCTGCCCGTCTACACCCCGGGATTCGTCGACACCCCCGGCGTGAGCTTCGACGCGGTGATGGCGCAGTTCGCCATGATCGCGCTGGTTGCCATCGGGCTCAACGTTGTGGTTGGCCAAGCCGGTCTGCTCGACCTGGGCTACGTCGGTTTCTACGCGGTGGGCGCCTACACCGTCGCCCTGCTGACGAGCCCGCAAAGTCCGTGGAACCGGTTGGGACCCACCGGCATGTTCAGCGCCGACTGGGCCTGGCTGTCGTGTGTGCCGCTGGCGATGGCTTTCACCGCGCTGGCGGGCCTGATTCTGGGCGTTCCCACGTTGCGGTTGCGCGGCGACTACCTGGCGATCGTGACGTTGGGTTTCGGGGAGATCATCCGGCTGCTGGCCGACAACCTCAACGACATCACCAACGGTTCACGCGGTCTGGGCGGCATCGCCTATCCCAGGTTGGGTGAGAACAGCGTGCCCGGCGGATTCTTCTCCGCCGGCAACGCGATGGGCGAGACCAACTACGGCACCTGGTGGTACTGGCTGGGGCTGATCCTGGTGGCGATCATCCTGCTCGTCGTCGGCAACCTGGAGCGAAGCCGGGTGGGGCGGGCCTGGGTGGCGATCCGTGAGGACGAGGACGCCGCGGAAGTCATGGGTGTCAACGCCTTCCGGTTCAAGCTGTGGGCGTTCGTCATCGGGGCGGGCATTGGGGGACTGTCGGGCGCGCTGTACGCGGGACAGGTGCAGTTCGTCGCGCCAACGAGCTTCAATATCATCAACTCGATGCTCTTCCTCTCGGCGGTGGTGCTTGGCGGACAGGGCAACAAGCTGGGCGTGATATTCGGTGCATTCGTGATCGTCTACCTGCCCAACCGGCTGCTCGGCGTGCATCTGTTCGGAGTGAACCTCGGCGACCTCAAGTATCTGTTCTTTGGGCTTTCGCTGGTGCTGCTGATGATCTTCCGCCCGCAGGGACTGTTCCCGGCGCGCCAGCAGTTGCTGGCATACGGCAAGACGGCGCGTGATCTGTTGCGCGGCGCCGACGATTCGCGGGCGGCGAGATGACCGAGCCGGAGCTGACCATCGACGACGATATGGCCGCACTGCACCGCGAAGTGCACGCGGCCGAAGGCGAAGTTCTCTTGGAAACCAAGGACCTGACCGTCAAGTTCGGCGGTCTGACGGCGCTGGATGCGGTCACCTTCGCCATCAAGCGCGGTGAGATCCTCGGTCTCATCGGCCCCAACGGCGCGGGCAAGACGACCTGCTTCAACGCGATCAGCGGTGTTTACCGGCCGACGTCGGGCTCGGTGACGTTCGACGGCGAGCTCTTGGGCCGGATCAAACGGCATGAGATCACCCGGCGGGGTATCGCACGCACCTTCCAGAACATTCGGCTGTGGGGTGAGATGACGGCGCTGGAGAACGTCATGGTGGCCACTGACGCACGCCATCGGACGTCGGTGCCGGGCGCGGTCATCCGCACCGCGCGGCACCGTCGCGAGGAGCGCAGCGCGATCGAGAAGTCCGCCGCGCTGTTGCAGTTCGTCGGGATCGCGCACCGCGGTGAGGAGAAGGCCAAGAACCTGCCGTACGGCGACCAGCGCCGGCTGGAGATCGCTCGCGCGCTGGCGACGGAGCCGAAACTTCTGTGTCTCGACGAGCCGGCCGCCGGATTCAATCCCAGCGAAAAGGCCGCGCTGATCGAATTGATCCGCGCGATCCGAGATGACGGGTACACCGTGCTGCTCATCGAACACGACATGCGAGTGGTCATGCAGGTCACCGACCGGATTGTGGTGCTGGAATTCGGACGCAAGATCGCCGACGGGCTGCCTGCCGACATCCGGGCCGATCCGAAGGTTATCGCGGCTTACCTGGGGGTGCCCGATGACGAACCCTGACGGACCCCCGACCCAGCGCCGGGTGCTGCTGGAGGTGCGCGACGCCGTCGTGCATTACGGCAGAATCCAAGCGCTGCACGGTATTTCGCTTGTGGTGCACGAGGGTGAGCTGGTGACGCTGCTGGGGGCCAACGGCGCGGGCAAGACCACGACGATGCGGGCCATCTCCGGACTACGGCCGCTCACATCCGGTTCGGTGTGGTTCGACGGCCGCGACGTCTCGCGCGTCAAACCCCACAATCGGGTGGTCGATGGGCTCATCCAGGCGCCCGAAGGCCGTGGCGTGTTTCCCGGTATGACCGTCGCCGAGAACATCGAGATGGGCTGCTACGGGCGAAAATTCCCCTCCAAGGCCGAACATGACGAACGGCTGGACTGGGTGTTCGCGACCTTCCCGCGGCTGGCCGAGCGCCGCGATCAGGTGGGCGGCACATTGTCCGGCGGCGAACAGCAGATGCTGGCCATCGGCCGCGCCCTGATGGCGCGGCCCAAGGTGCTGCTGCTCGACGAGCCGTCGATGGGGCTGGCGCCCATGGTGATCTCACAGATCTTCAAGATCATTTCGGAGATCAACGGGCAGGGCACCACGGTGCTGCTGGTGGAGCAGAACGCCCAGCAGGCGCTGACTCGCTCCGACCGGGCCTACATTCTCGAAACCGGCACGGTGACCCGCAGCGGGTCTGCTCGCGACCTGTTGGCCGACGACAGCGTCCGAGCCGCGTACCTCGGCGTCGCCTGAGCCCTCCCTCTGGCGCGAGCCCTCCTTCCGCCTGGCGTGAGTGTGCGTGTCCCCGGTCGACACCCCGCGGATTTTCCCGCGTTTGCGCACGCTCGACCGCGATCAGCCGATACGAAATCGCTTGACCCGGGCCGCCGCGCCGGCGAGCAGTTGCACCTGGCCGCGGGGCACGCCGAGGTGCTCCGCCAATACCCGGACGACCGCTTCGTTGGCCTTGCCGTCGACCGCCCGCTGGCGGACATAGATGGTGAGCAAGCCGTCCGGACCGGTTTCGGCCAGGGGGCCCTTGCTGCTGCCCGGCTTCACGCGGACGACGACGTCGATCATGGATGTTTGGCGGCCTTCGAAGGTGATCGTGCGCAGTTACCCGCCGTTGCCCGGTGTGTCGGCCGGGCAACGCACGCTGGCGCCAAAGATAGAGGCCAAGCTAGCGGGCAACGATCACCGACGAGCCGTGACCGAACAGGCCCTGGTTCGCGGTGACACCGACCTTGGCGCCCTCGACCTGTCGACCGGCGGCCTGGCCTCTGAGCTGCCAGCTCAACTCGCAAACCTGGGCAATGGCCTGCGCCGGGATCGCCTCCCCGAAGCACGCCAGCCCACCTGACGGGTTGACGGGGACCCGTCCGCCAATGGTGGTCGCTCCGCTGCGCAACAGCTGCTCGGCCTCACCCTTGGGGCATAGGCCGAGGTGTTCATACCAGTCCAGTTCCAATGCTGTGGACAGGTCGTACACCTCGGCGAGGCTGAGGTCCTCGGGGCCTATGCCGGCCTCGGCATAGGCGGCGTCGAGAATCTGGTCCTTGAACACCCGTTCCGGCGCGGCCACCACGGCGGTGGAATCCGTTGCGATATCAGGCAGTTCGGGAAGGTGCTGCGGATAGCGCGGGGTCACGGTGCTGATCGCGCGCACCGAGGGCACGCCCTCAAGGGCGCCCAGGTGTTTGCGTGCGAAATCGGCGCTCGCGACGATCACCGCGGCGGCGCCGTCGGAGGTGGCGCAGATATCTAACAGGCGCAGCGGGTCCGACACCACGGGGCTGGCCAGGACGTCGTCGACCGACGCCTCCTTGCGATACCGGGCGTTGGGGTTGTTGAGCCCGTGACGGGAGTTCTTCACCTTGACCGCGGCAAAATCCTCCAGCGTCGCGCCGTAGAGGTCCATGCGGCGACGCGCGAGGAGCGCGAAGTACACCGTGTTGGTGGCGCCGATGAGGTGGAACCGCTGCCAGTCCGGATCGTTCTTACGCTCGCCGCCCACCGGCGCGAAGAAGCCCTTTGGGGTGGTATCGGCGCCGATCACCAGCGCTACGTCGCAGAAGCCGGCCAGGATCTGAGCTCGGGCACTCTGCAGTGCCTGCGAGCCGCTCGCACAGGCCGCGTAGCTCGAACTGACCGGAACCCCGTTCCAGCCGAGCTTCTGCGCGAACGTCGACCCGGCGATGAACCCCGGATAGCCGTTGCGGATGGTGTCGGCGCCCGCGACGAACTGGATTTGCCGCCAGTCGAGGCCGGCTTCGTGGAGGGCGGCCCGGGCGGCGGCGACGCCGTATTCGGTGAAGTCGCGGCCCCATTTGCCCCACGGGTGCATGCCGGCACCCAGGATGTACACGAGCTCGGGCGTGCTCACACCAACCTCCACGCGTAGACGGTTCGTGCCACACCGTCGTCGTCGACGAAGTGCAGGATGACCGTCAGTTCCATCTCGGCGCCGACCTTCAGTTCGGCGGCCCGGGCTTCGGCGACTTTGCCGAGAACGATGAGTCCCTCCCTCTCGAGTTCGACCGCGGCGACGGCGAAGGGTTCGAATGGATCGGAGGCGGGATAGGGCCGCGGCGGCGCATAGTGATTCTCGGTGTAGCTCCACACCTTTCCGCGTCGCGACAGTGGGACGGACTCCAGTTCGTCACACTCGCAGGCGGGGTTCGGGCAGTTATTCGCCCGAGGCGGGAACACGTACGTCGCACACTGTGGGCATCTGCTGCCGAGCAGGTGGGGCGCACCGTCGGCGTCGGTATCCCACCAGCCGTCGATGGCCGGTTGGGCGGAGGTGGCTGACACGCGGTCAGCTTACCGATTCGGGTACCGGAACTGAAACGCGTTCCAATTCTGTCGGCCGCCGTCCTCGTATGTCCCCCCACGCTGTGTCGTATCGGGTTGCATAAAGTGAGCAAGGTGACCGCGCGCGCCACGACCGACAAGCCGACGTTGATGCTGCTGGACGGTAATTCCCTGGCGTTTCGCGCGTTCTACGCGCTGCCGGCCGAGAACTTCAAGACCAAGGGCGGTCTGACCACCAACGCCGTCTACGGGTTCACCGCGATGCTGATCAACCTGCTCCGCGACGAGGGGCCGTCCCACGTCGCGGCGGCGTTCGACGTCTCGCGGCAGACCTTTCGCTCGGACAAATACCCGGAGTACAAGGCCAACCGGTCATCGACGCCCGACGAGTTCCGCGGTCAGATCGACATCACCAAGGAGGTGCTCGTCGCGCTGGGGATCACCGTCCTGGCAGAGCCTGGTTTCGAGGCCGACGACATCATCGCGACACTGGCCACGCAGGCCGAGAACGAGGGCTACCGGGTGCTGGTGGTGACCGGCGACCGCGACTCGCTGCAGCTTGTCTCCGAGGACGTCACCGTGCTGTACCCGCGCAAGGGCGTCAGCGAACTCACCCGGTTCACCCCCGAAGCCGTGATGGAAAAGTACGGTCTGACGCCGCGGCAGTATCCGGACTTCGCGGCCCTGCGGGGCGACCCGAGCGACAATCTGCCCGGTATCCCGGGCGTGGGGGAGAAGACCGCGTCCAAGTGGATCGTCGAGTATGGCTCACTTCAGGGTCTCGTCGACAATGTGGACGCCGTCAAGGGCAAGGTCGGTGAGGCCCTGCGGACTCACCTGTCCAGCGTTGTCCTCAACCGCGAACTCACCGATCTGGTGAGGGAGGTCCCGCTGGCGCAGACTCCCGACACACTGCGCATGCAGCCCTGGGACCGCGACCGCATCCACCGGCTCTTCGACGACCTGGAGTTCCGGGTACTGCGGGACCGCTTGTTCGAGACGCTGGCATCGGCGGATCCCGAGGTGGACGAAGGGTTCGACGTTCGCGGCGGTGCGCTGGAGCCGGGAGCCCTCGGTCAATGGCTCGCAGCTCACGCGCGCGACGGCCGGCGGGCCGGTCTGGCCGTGGTCGGGACTCACCTGGCCTATGACGCCGACGCCACCGCGCTCGCTGTCGCCGCGGCCGACGGCGAGGGCTGTTACCTCGACACCTCCACGCTGACCCCCGACGACGATTCCGTGTTGGCGCGATGGTTGTCCGACCCCGGCTGCCCCAAGGCGCTGCACGAAGCCAAACTCGCGATGCACGACTTGGCCGGCCGGGGCTGGGAACTGACCGGCGTCACCTCCGACACCGCCCTGGCCGCCTACCTGGTTCGGCCCGGCCAACGCAGCTTCTCCCTCGACGATTTGTCGCTGCGCTACCTTCGCCGCGAACTTCGAGCGGAAACTGCTGAGCAACAACAGCTTTCATTGCTCGATGACCAGGAGGGCGTCGACGACCAAGCCGTGCAGACCCTGATCCTGCGGGCCCGGGCGGTCACCGATCTTGCCGATGCGCTCGACGACGAACTGGTCCGGATGGACTCGGGTTCACTGCTGTCCGACATGGAGCTGCCGGTGCAAGCGGTGCTCGCCAGGATGGAAACCGCGGGAATCGCCGTCGACCTGGATATGCTGACCGGCTTGCAGAGCCGGTTCGGCGACGAGATCCGCGACGCGGCCGAGGCCGCCTATGCGGTGATCGGCAAGCAGATCAACCTCGGTTCGCCCAAGCAGCTGCAGATGGTCCTGTTCGACGAGCTGCAGATGCCGAAGACCAAGCGCACGAAAACCGGATACACCACCGACGCCGACGCATTGCAGTCGCTGTTCGACAAGACCGGGCACCCATTCCTGCAGCACCTTCTCGCGCACCGAGATGTCACCCGGCTCAAGGTCACCGTCGACGGCCTGCTCAACGCCGTTGCATCCGACGGCCGCATCCACACCACGTTCAACCAGACCATCGCCGCCACCGGGCGGCTCTCCTCGACCGAACCGAACCTGCAGAACATTCCGGTGCGCACCGAAGCGGGTCGCCATATCCGTGACGCCTTCGTCGTCGGAGACGGCTACGCCGAGCTGATGACCGTGGACTACAGCCAGATCGAGATGCGCATCATGGCCCATCTGTCGCGAGACGAGGGTCTCATCGAAGCGTTCAAGACCGGCGAGGATCTTCACTCCTTCGTGGCGTCCCGCGCTTTCGGGGTGGAAATCGGCGACGTCACAGCCGAATTGCGGCGCCGGGTCAAGGCCATGTCGTACGGCCTGGCCTACGGTCTGAGCGCCTACGGGCTGGCGTCGCAGCTCAAGATCTCCACCGAGGAGGCCAAGGGGCAGATGGATCAGTACTTTGCCCGCTTCGGGGGGGTGCGCGATTACCTGCACTCGGTCGTCGAACAGGCCCGCAAGGACGGCTACACCTCGACCGTCCTCGGCCGGCGTCGTTACCTGCCGGAATTGGACAGCAGCAACCGCCAGGTCCGCGAGGCCGCCGAACGCGCGGCGCTCAACGCCCCGATCCAGGGCAGCGCCGCCGACATCATCAAGATGGCGATGATCGACGTGGACGAGGCGCTGTGCGCCCCGGAGCTGAAGTCCCGCGTGCTGCTGCAGGTGCACGACGAACTGTTGCTGGAAGTCGCCCCGGGAGAGCGCGATCGGCTCGAGGCGCTGGTTCGCGACAAGATGGGGTCGGCGTACCCGCTGGATGTGCCGCTGGAGGTGTCGGTGGGTTACGGCCGCAGCTGGGACAGTGCGGCCCACTAGTCCGTCCGCCCGCTAGTCAGCGGGCACGATGGCCCGTAGCGTGGTCCGATAGCCGTAGGCGGTTCTGAAACATATTGAAGGCGTGGGGGTTTCATGTATACGGGTGTGCAGGTGCGGACACGGGCGAATCAGCCGGCGTTCATCATGGCCGACACGGGCGAGGCGGTGACCTACGCCGACCTGGACGCGCGGTCGAACCGTCTTGCGCACTTTCTTCGTCGCGCGGGCCTCGGACGCCTCAGCCACTACGCGATATTCATGGAGAACAACCCGCGCTACATCGAGTGCTGTGCCGCCGGCGAACGTTCCGGGTTGTACTACACATGCATTAACTCGTTTCTGACGCCCGACGAGGTCGCCTACATCGTCACCAACAGCGAATCGAAGGTGCTGATCTTCTCCGAGGAGAAGCGGGCGGTGGCGACGGAGGCGCTTCGCCGGTGCCCTGGCATCGCGGTGGCGCTGGTAGTCGACGGCCCCGGCGACGGCGCGAAGATCCTCAACCTCGACGAGGCCACGGCAGGACTGCCGGATACGCCCATCCCGGACGAATCGCTCGGTACGGCGATGCTGTACTCCTCGGGCACTACCGGACGACCGAAAGGCATCGTGCGGCCATTGCCGGACCACCACCCGGCGCAGCCGCTGCCCGTCATGGGGTTTCTCGGCGGCCTGTGGGGCTACCGCGAGGGCATCACGTACCTCTCGCCGGCGCCGCTCTACCACTCGGCGCCACACGTCGCGGTTAACCTGGTGATCCGGCACGGCGGCACCGCCGTCATCATGGAGCACTTCGACGCGGAGCACTACCTGCAGCTGGTCGAGCGGTATCGTCCGAGTCACACCCAGCTGGTGCCGACCATGTTCTGGCGAATGCTCAAGCTGCCCCAGGAGACCCGCGAGAAGTACGACGTCTCATCGCTGGAGTTCGCCGTGCACGCCGCTGCACCATGCCCGGTCGCGGTCAAAGAGCAGATGATCGACTGGTGGGGACCGATCATCCTCGAGTACTACGGGGCCACCGAGGGACTGGGGTTCACCGCCTGTGACACCGCTGCGTGGCTGAGTCACCGCGGAACCGTCGGTGAGGTGGTGTTCGGCGATCTCCACGTGCTCGACGACGACATGCATCCGGTTCTGAACGGCCAGCCCGGCACACTGTGGTTCAAGGCGGGAACCGAGTTCGCCTACTTCAACGACCCGGAAAAGACCAGGGAGTCAACCTCGCCCGACGGTTCGTTGCGGACCGTCGGTGACATCGGCTACGTCGACGACGACGGCTACCTGTACCTCACCGACCGGGAGTCCTTCACGATCATCTCCGGTGGAGTCAACATCTACCCGCAGGAGTGCGAGAACCTGCTGATCACCCATCCGAAGGTGGCGGATGCCGCCGTGTTCGGCGTGCCCAACGAGGATCTCGGTGAAGAGGTCAAGGCGGTCGTGCAACCGATGCCCGACGTTTCGGCAGGAGGCGAACTCGCCGACGAGCTCATCGCATTCTGCGCCGAGCGACTCTCCCGCCAGAAGGTGCCGCGATCAATCGATTTCGAGGCGGAGTTGCCCCGGCTGCCCACCGGCAAGCTCTACAAGCGCGTCCTCCGTGACCGCTACTGGGACAAAGGCCGCCCGGCGATGGGGTGACGCCTCACCGGGCAATGGCCGCGGCGCGCGACGATGCGTGCAGGACAGACCGGCCGCCGGACGGCTCTCACCGACCCGGGATGTGGTACGCGGCAAGCCCCCGCAAGGCGGGAGCCGCGGTTGCGCGGGCAACATAGAGGTCCTGCGTGTGCTCGTTGAGCAGAGCGTATATGCGGGCGTCGCCGAAGCCCCGGTCGATTCGGTCCCTGACGAATGCCAGGTCAACGACGTGTGCGGCGAAGCTCCCGACCGCCCAGGCGGCGGGTTTGCCCCCGAAGCGCTTGGCGGCGGCGACGGCCAGCCTGCGCTGACGAATCGATCCCAGCCAGGCTGCCTCCTGGGGAGTCGCCAGGCCCGCGGCGACCATACCGGGCAGTTTCTCGGCCACGACCTGCTGCTCGCGGCGGCGGCTGTAAAGGGCGAGTGCGACGACCAAGACGAAGATCGGGACCATCCACGCGAAGTACAGGCCCAAGTAGACCTTCGCGCCCATCAGCGCCGAGCCGTTCCACAGGCCGTGCATCAGTACCGCGCCCGCATAGCCGAGCAGGATGCAGCCGGCTTTGGCGATGAAACCGTGCCGGCGCAGGGCGAAATACACCCCGATGCCGGTCAACGTGGTGAACAGCGGGTGCGCGAACGGCGCCATGATGAGGCGCATCGCCGCGGTCACCAGCGAGGCGGCCATCGTTTCGCCGTTGGCGATGTAAAACGCGTCCTCGACCCAGGCGAAACCGGCGGCGGTGACACCGGCATACACCAGGCAGTCGGTCAATGAGTTGAGTTCGTTGCGGCGCCGGCCGGTCATCATGATCAGCAGGAACATGCCCTTGGCGGCTTCCTCGATGAGCGGCGCGCCCAGCACGACGGTGATCGGGCTGGCCACCGAATCGACGTTCGCGGCCGGGTTGACCAGTGACTCGGCCACCACCTCCAGCACCACCGAGATGACCACGGCGACCGATGCCCCCCAGAGAAAGGCGAACGCCAAGAGCCGTGGCGGCTCGGGCTCCCAGCGATCCAGCCAGACGTAGGCCATCAGGACGACGGCGATCGCGATCGTCGTGAGGAAGAAGCCGACCGCCGCCCCCTGCGGGTTGGACGCGGTGATCAGGATGACGATCAACCCGACAAGAGTGCCGAGCGCGATCAACAGTGCGAGCGGGGCGCCGGCGCTGCGCATCTTCCCGGGCCACGCGGTATTGACCGGAAAAGGCTGCGAGGGCGTGTGCCGTGTCACCTCAGCAGGGTAGCGACCCCACCTCGCGGGGGTGTTCGACTGTCCGTACGAAGTTCTCGTTTCGTTCGCGAAGATTCGCCGCGAATCCGCGAGGAGCGGGCACTTCGTGCTCAAAACGCGAGTTTGTCCAGCGTGTGCCGCGTCGAGTAGGCTGAACCGGTGCTTGCGTGGGCTTTGTCGCCGGCGCGAACCCAACAGAAAACCCGTCCCTACGACCAAACCTGTCCGGAGCAACCCAACAAGATGCCCAGTCCCTCCGTCACCTCGCCACAAGTAGCCGTCAACGACATCGGCACGAGCGAGGATTTTCTCGCCGCCATCGACAAAACCATCAAGTACTTCAACGATGGCGACATCGTCGAAGGGACGATCGTCAAGGTTGACCGCGACGAAGTCCTGCTCGACATCGGTTACAAGACCGAAGGCGTCATCCCTTCCCGTGAGCTGTCCATCAAGCACGACGTCGACCCCAATGAGGTTGTGTCCGTCGGCGACGAGGTCGAAGCTCTTGTCCTCACCAAGGAGGACAAGGAAGGCCGCCTGATCCTGTCCAAGAAGCGTGCACAGTACGAGCGCGCCTGGGGCACCATCGAGGCGCTCAAGGAGAAAGACGAGGCCGTCAAGGGCACCGTCATCGAGGTCGTCAAGGGCGGCCTGATCCTCGACATCGGCCTGCGCGGCTTCCTGCCCGCGTCACTGGTCGAAATGCGCCGTGTCCGCGATCTCCAGCCCTACATCGGCAAGGAGATCGAGGCCAAGATCATCGAACTCGACAAGAACCGCAACAATGTGGTGCTCTCCCGCCGCGCCTGGCTGGAGCAGACCCAGTCCGAGGTGCGCAGCGAGTTCCTGAACCAACTGACCAGGGGCGCGATCCGCAAGGGCGTGGTGTCGTCCATCGTCAACTTCGGCGCATTCGTCGATCTCGGCGGGGTGGACGGGCTGGTGCACGTCTCCGAGCTGTCCTGGAAGCACATCGACCATCCTTCCGAGGTGGTCTCGGTGGGCGACGAGGTCACCGTCGAGGTGCTCGACGTCGACATGGACCGCGAGCG
>CAZEHT010000117.1:0-12425 GCA_964511995.1 uncultured Mycobacterium sp. | reverse complement strand
CCTACGGCCTCGACAAGGGCGGCAAAGAGCAGACCATCCTGGTCTTCGACCTCGGTGGCGGCACGTTCGACGTCTCGCTGCTGGAGATCGGCGACGGCGTGGTTGAGGTGCGTGCCACCTCCGGTGACAACCACCTGGGCGGCGACGACTGGGACGACCGGATCGTCGAGTGGCTCGTCGACAAGTTCAAGGGCACGTCGGGCATCGACCTCACCAAGGACAAGATGGCGATGCAGCGACTGCGCGAGGCGGCTGAAAAGGCCAAAATCGAGCTGAGTTCGAGCCAGTCGACCTCGATAAACCTGCCGTACATCACCGTCGACGCGGACAAGAACCCGCTGTTCCTCGACGAGCAGCTGACCCGCGCGGAGTTCCAGAGGATCACTCAGGATCTCCTGGACCGCACCCGGGCGCCGTTCCAGTCGGTCATCAAGGACGCCGGCATCCCGGTGTCCGACATCGACCACGTGGTCCTGGTGGGTGGTTCCACCCGTATGCCCGCGGTGACCGATCTGGTCAAGGAGCTCACCGGCGGCAAGGAGCCCAACAAGGGCGTCAACCCCGACGAGGTCGTCGCCGTGGGTGCCGCCCTTCAGGCGGGCGTACTCAAGGGTGAGGTGAAAGACGTTCTGCTGCTGGACGTAACGCCGCTGAGCCTGGGCATCGCCACCAAGGGCGGTGTGATGACGAAGCTGATCGAGCGCAACACCACCATCCCGACCAAGCGGTCGGAGACCTTCACCACCGCCGACGACAACCAGCCGTCCGTGCAAATCCAGGTCTATCAGGGCGAGCGCGAGATGGCGGCGCACAACAAGCTGCTCGGCTCCTTTGAGCTGACCGGTATCCCGCCGGCGCCGCGCGGTGTCCCGCAGATCGAGGTGACCTTCGACATCGACGCCAACGGCATCGTGCATGTCACCGCCAAGGACAAGGGCACCGGCAAGGAGAACACGATCAAGATCCAGGAAGGCTCCGGCCTGTCCAAGGAGGAGATCGACCGGATGATCAAGGACGCCGAGGCGCACGCCGAGGAAGACCGCAAGCGTCGCGAAGAGGCCGACGTTCGCAACCAGGCCGAGTCGCTGGTCTACCAGACCGAGAAGTTCATCAAGGAACAGCGCGAGCAGAAGGAATCGGGCGGCGGCGCCGCGGTCCCCGAGGCGACGCTGAGCAAGGTCGACGCCGCGATCGCGGACGCCAAGTCCGCGCTGGCCGGTAGCGACATCTCGGCGATCAAGTCGGCAATGGAGAAGCTGGGCCAAGAGAGCCAGGCCCTGGGCCAGGCGATCTACGAGGCCACGCAGGCCGAGCAGGCCGCCGGCGGCGCCCCGGGCGCAGCGGGCACTCCAGGCGGATCCGGTGACGACGACGTGGTTGATGCCGAGGTCGTCGAGGAGGACCGGGAGACGAAGTGACACAAAGCGATTCCCACGAGCCGGTGACCGTTACCGACAAGAGGCGCATCGATCCCGATACAGGCGCGGTGCGTACGACGCCCGCCGGCCCGGCCCCTGGTGGGCCGGCGCCGGGGGAGTTCGCCGGGGAGTCTCCCGAGGAGAGAGACAAGGCCGCCGAGTTGCTCGGTGACTTGCAGCGGGTCCAGGCCGATTTCGCGAACTACCGCAAGCGCGCCTTGCGCGATCAGCAGATGGCAGCCGACCGCGCCAAGGCTGCGGTGGTGGGCCAGTTACTCACGGTGCTCGACGACCTCGACCGCGCCCGCGCGCACGGCGATCTCGAGTCCGGGCCCTTCAAGGCCGTCGCGGACAAGCTGATCGGAACTCTCGAAGGCCTCGGCCTCACCGCGTTCGGAACCGAGGGCGACACCTTCGACCCGTTGTTGCATGAAGCTGTCCAGCACGAGGGAGACGGATCCGATCCGGTGATCGGGACGGTGATGCGGCGCGGCTACAAGCTCGGCGAGCATGTGTTGCGCCACGCCATGGTGGGTGTGGTCGACACCGTTGCGCCGACCGAGACCGACGCGCAAGCCGAAGCCGATAGCGGCGGCAAGTCGGCCGGAGAATCGGTACCTGCCGAACCGGAAGCAGAATAGGGGTGCGCGTGTCCCGGCCGACAACGACGATGTTTCGGCCGGGCAGGCCGCACAATCAGCATGAGGGATAACCACACACAGCTAAGCGGCACAGGTGAGGAGGTGACGCGGCATGGCTCAGCGTGAATGGGTCGAGAAGGATTTCTATAAGGAACTCGGCGTCTCCTCCAGCGCAAGCAAGGACGAGATCAAGCGGGCTGCGCGCAAGATTCTGGCGGACAACCATCCTGACCGCAATCCGGGCAACACCGCGGCCGAGGATCGGTACAAAGCCGCTTCCGAGGCCAAGGAAGTACTCACCGACGACGCCAAACGCAAGGAGTACGACGAGACGCGCCGGTTGTTCGCCGGCGGCGCATTCGGTCGCAGATTCAACGGCGGCGGCGGAGGCGGATTCGGTTCCGACGGCGGCGAATTCAACCTGGGTGACCTGTTCGACGCCGCCGGCCAGGCCGGCGGGGCGAACATCGGCGACCTGTTCGGCGGTCTGTTCGGCCGGGCGGCGCAAACGCGGCCGTCCCGTCCGCGTCGGGGCAACGACCTGGAGACCGAAACCGAACTCGCCTTCGTGGAGGCCACCAAGGGGGTGGCCGTACCTTTGCGGCTCACCAGTCCGGCGCCGTGTACCAACTGTCACGGCAGTGGCGCCCGGCCCGGCACCAGCCCGAAGGCATGTTCGACCTGTAACGGCTCGGGAATCATCAGCCGCAATCAGGGCGCGTTCGGATTCTCCGAGCCGTGCGCCGACTGCCGAGGCACCGGTTCGATCATCGAGAATCCGTGCGACCAGTGCAATGGCACCGGGGTCACCACCCGGACACGCACCATCAACGTGCGGATCCCGCCGGGCGTCGAAGACGGCCAGCGGATCCGGCTGGCCGGTCAGGGCGAGGCGGGGTTGCGCGGTGCACCCTCGGGCGATCTGTACGTCACGGTTCATGTCCGGCCGGACAAGGTGTTCGGCCGCGACGGCGACGACTTGACGGTCACCGTGCCGGTGAGCTTCACCGAGCTGGCGTTGGGGACGACCCTGTCGGTGCCGACACTGGAAGGCAAGGTGGGTGTCCGCGTCCCCAAGGGCACGTCCGACGGCCGCATCTTGCGAGTGCGGGGACGCGGTGTCCCCAAGCGCAGCGGCGGCAACGGCGATCTGCTGGTGACCGTGAAGGTCGCGGTGCCGCCGAACCTGGAGGGCGGCGCGTTGGAGGCGCTCGAGGCCTACGCGGCCGCCGAACGTGCGAGCGGATTCAATCCGCGATCCGGGTGGGCCGGGGATCGGATGTGAGCGACGATGAGCACTTCCGATTCGTCCCGGGACAAGCCGCACGGTGAACGCAGCGAAGTCCGGACCTTCCTGATCTCGGTGGCCGCCGAACTGGCCGGTATGCATGCGCAAACCCTGCGGACCTACGACCGTCTCGGCCTGGTTAGCCCCAGTCGGAGTTCGGGAGGCGGGCGCCGCTACTCGCAGCGCGACGTCGACTTGCTGCGCGAGGTGCAACGCCTTTCCCAGCATGAGGGCGTCAACCTGGCCGGAATCAAACGCATCATCGAGCTGACCAACCAGGTCGAGGCGCTGCAGTCACGGCTCGCGGAGATTACCGGCGAACTGGACTCATTGCGTGCGGCTATGCGTACGGAAGGCCCGCAGCTATCCACCAGTACGGCGGTCGTGTTGTGGCAACCACGATCCCGCCGCTAAATCCAGCCCATTCAAGCTAGCCATTCAGCTAGCCCACTGACCGGCTCGGTTGCCCTGCGATTGGGTCATGCTGAATCTGTTGCGCTGGAGCGCCTTTGGCGATCAGTGCCGCGCACGTCGCACGCACCATGGCGGGACTGCCGCACACGAGGATCTGGCGATCTCCCCACGCCCCGTACCGGGTGACGACGTCCGGCAACAGGCCGGTCTGGCGAACATGCAGTCCACGAGGGGGGTGGACGTCAGGATAGTCGGAACCCCAGGGGGGATCGCTGTTGTACTCCGACACCGGGCTGACCGACAGCCACGGGTTGTGTGCGGCGAGCTGCCACAGTGCGCGCAGGTCGTACAGTTCGCATGGGTAGCGGGCCCCGTAAAAGAGATGTACACGTGGGTTCGTCCCGAACCGGGCCATATCCATGAGGATCGACCGCAGCGGCGCGACGCCGGTGCTGCCAGCCACCATCAGGACATCTTCCCCGCCGCGGTCGACCTCCATCGCGCCGAGCGGACCGGAAAGCCGCCAGCGATCTCCCGGCCGCGTCTCCTCCACGATCGCCGTGCTGACCATCCCGCCCGGCACGACCCGGACGTGGAACTCGATACCGCCATCGGGTTGCGGGGGAATCGCCGGGGACAGGTAGCGCCAGCGCCGCGGACATTGCGGGACTTCGACGTGGACGTACTGGCCGGGCCGGTATGTCAGCGGTTGATCCAACCGCAAGCGCACGACGGCGAGATCGCGCGACGCCCGGTGCATCTCGACGACCGTGCCGTCCCACCAAGCGGGTCCCGATTCGGCGTCGGCCGCTCCGCGCATCACGCCTGTGATCAGGTTCAGCGTCTGCCGGGCGGCGTCGTCCACCGCGGGGGTCCACCGGCAGCCGAGTTGATCCTTCAGCGTGAGGTACAGGGCCCGCGATAGGCTCTCGTACTGTGCCATGGTCGCACCGTACTTGCGGTGGTCGCGGCCCAGTTGGGCCAGGAATGTGACGGGCGGATCGGCGCGCTGAGCGATGAACTCGCCGAGGAGCCAGTCCAGCACGTGCGCGAACACCGCGCGTTGGTCGGCCATGTCGGGCGGGAACCTGTCGCGCACCGAGCCGTCGATGGCGAACCAGAGTTGATAGAACCTGCCGATCAGGTCGTCGGTGTGGGGTCCGTCGACGGCCTCGCGCAGCACGGCAAGCGCATCACGGTCGTCGAGGCCCACGGTCGAGATCTTAGTTTGCAGACCGGCGTGCCAATCCGCCCCAGGGCACGCAGGTTCGGCGGCACTTGGGTCAAAGCCCGCGAATTCCCTTGGACAGCACCATGATACCGATGGCCAGGAGGACGACCGCGACGATCGTCGCGTTGTGTTTCTCCATCCATGCCTTGAGTCGGGCGAGTGCGGGTTCCAGCCGCCCGCCCCAGAAGAGATACGCCGTGATCGGCACGATCACGCTGGAAATCGACATGACGACGAAAACGAGTACGACAATCCATTTTTGGAAGTCGTCGAGTCCCGACGTCCCGATCGACAGGCCGGCCGCGATGCCGACGAACAGCACTTTCGGGTTGACCATGGTCAGCAGCACGGCGATGACAAACCCCCTGCGCGGGCCCGCGCCGGTGAACTGCCGTAACCACTTCGGCTCGTGCGATCGGGTGTGGCGGGTCACCCACGCGTAGATGCCCAGCACGATCAGGGCCGTGCCGAGGACGATCCGCACCCACGCCAATCGCGGGCTGCCCATATGCAGCCCGCCCAGCAGATCGGGCAGTTCGACGAATATCCCGGTCAGCACCGCCATACCGACCACCCAGCCGAGCAGGTATGCCATGCCGGTCAGTCGCGGTCGGGTGGTGTGCAGCATGAGTACCGTCGGGATGATCGTCAGGGGTGAGGCCGCGACCACCAAGGCGAGGGGGGCCAGGTCGACGAGTTCCGATGCCACGCTGTCCACGGAGCAAAACTAGTCCGGGCGTGCTCACGCGGGGGTCCACTTGCAGAGTTTGTTCCGCCGCGGTCTCCCTGCGGTATCCGCTGCGTCACCTGGCGCGGCTGCGTTCCCAGCGGGGTGACGGATCGGTGCGGTGTCGGTATTTCGCCCCGGGCGGGAAAAAGTTAAAGTTGAGCGGAACAGACTCAACATTGACGCCGTTGAATTGGGCGACAAGCATTTCACAAAGCCCTTCGACGGGCTCTGTCCGACCGAATGGAGGTGTCGTGGACTCGTTCAACCCGACCACGAAGACCCAGGCCGCGCTGACATCGGCGTTGCAGGCCGCCACTGCCGCAGGCAATCCCGAGATCCGGCCGGCCCATCTTTTGATGGCCCTGCTGACACAGAACGACGGTATTGCCGCGCCGCTTCTGGAGGCGGTCGGAGTTGATCCCGCGACGATCCGCAGCGAAGCGCAGCGACTCATCGATCGGCTCCCGAGTGCCAGCGGTGCCAATTCGACGCCGCAACTGTCGCGCGAATCCCTGGCTGCGATCACCGCCGCCCAGCATCTGGCCACCGAGATGGACGACGAGTACGTCTCCACCGAGCACCTCTTGGTCGGCCTGGCTGGCGGCCTGGGTCGCTCCGCTCCCGCGGGTGACTCCGATGTGGCCAAACTTCTGACGGGCAACGGCGCATCCCCGGAGGCGCTGCGTGAGGCGTTCGTCAAGGTGCGCGGCAGCGCCCGCGTCACCAGCCCCGACCCCGAGGGCAGCTACCAGGCTTTGGAGAAGTACTCCACCGATCTGACCGCTCGCGCACGCGACGGCAAACTCGACCCCGTCATCGGTCGCGACAACGAGATTCGCCGGGTCATCCAGGTGCTGTCGCGGCGGACCAAGAACAACCCGGTGCTCATCGGTGAACCCGGAGTCGGCAAGACGGCGATCGTCGAAGGGCTGGCACAGCGCATCGTGGCCGGCGACGTCCCCGAGAGCCTGCGCGACAAGACGGTCGTCGGCCTCGACCTCGGCTCGATGGTGGCCGGCGCCAAATACCGCGGCGAGTTCGAGGAACGGCTCAAGGCCGTGCTCGACGACATCAAGAACTCGGCGGGCCAGATCATCACCTTCATCGACGAGTTGCACACCATTGTCGGCGCCGGCGCGACCGGCGAGGGAGCGATGGACGCCGGCAACATGATCAAGCCGATGCTGGCCCGTGGCGAGCTGCGCCTGGTCGGCGCCACCACGCTCGACGAATACCGCAAGTACATCGAGAAGGACGCTGCCCTGGAACGCCGATTCCAGCAGGTCCTGGTGGGCGAGCCCTCGGTGGGGGACACCGTCGGCATCCTGCGGGGACTCAAGGAACGTTACGAGGTGCACCACGGTGTGCGGATCACCGACTCCGCGCTGGTGGCCGCTGCGACCCTGTCCGACCGCTACATCACGTCGCGTTTCCTGCCCGATAAGGCGATCGATCTGGTGGACGAGGCGGCCTCCCGGCTGCGGATGGAGATCGACTCCCGGCCTGTCGAGATCGACGAGGTCGAACGCCTCGTGCGTCGGCTGGAAATCGAGGAGATGGCTCTGGCCAAGGAAGAGGACGCCGCCTCCAAGGAGCGTCTGGAGAAACTGCGCTCCGAGCTGGCGGACAACAAGGAGAAGCTGGCGGAGTTGACCACCCGCTGGCAAAACGAGAAGAACTCCATCGACGTGGTGCGCGACCTCAAGGAGCAGCTGGAGACGCTGCGCGGTGAGGCGGACCGGGCCGAGCGCGACGGCGACCTCGCCAAAGCCGCCGAACTGCGGTACGGCCGCATCCCCGAGATCGAGAAGAAACTCGACGCGGCGGTGCCGGCCGCCGAGGCCCGCGAGAACGTGATGCTCAAGGAAGAGGTCGGGCCCGACGACATCGCCGATGTGGTGGCGGCATGGACCGGCATTCCCGCCGGGCGGTTGATGGAAGGGGAGACCGCCAAGCTGTTGCGCATGGAGGAGGAACTCGGCAAGCGGGTTGTCGGGCAGAAACAGGCTGTACAGGCGGTTTCGGACGCGGTGCGGCGAAGCCGTGCCGGTGTTGCCGACCCCAATCGCCCGACCGGCTCCTTCCTGTTCCTGGGACCCACCGGCGTCGGCAAGACCGAGCTGGCCAAGGCGCTGGCGGACTTCCTGTTCGACGACGAGCGCGCGATGACGCGCGTCGACATGAGCGAGTACGGCGAGAAGCACTCTGTGGCCCGGCTGGTCGGTGCGCCACCCGGCTACATCGGCTACGACCAGGGCGGTCAGCTGACCGAAGCGGTCCGCCGGCGGCCCTACACCGTCGTGTTGTTCGACGAGGTGGAGAAGGCTCACCCGGACGTGTTCGACGTGTTGCTGCAGGTGCTCGACGAGGGCCGGCTCACCGACGGGCAGGGTCGTACGGTCGACTTCCGCAACACGATCCTCATCCTGACCTCGAACCTGGGGTCGGGAGGTACGAAGGAACAGGTGATGGCGGCCGTGCGCGCCGCGTTCAAGCCCGAGTTCATCAACCGGCTCGACGACGTGTTGATCTTCGACGCGCTCGACCCCGAGGAACTGGTGCAGATCGTCGACATCCAGCTGGCTCAGCTGCAGAAGCGGCTCTCGCAGAGGCGTCTCGAACTCGAGGTGTCGCTGCCCGCCAAGAAGTGGCTCGCCGAGCACGGATTCGACCCCGTGTACGGAGCGCGCCCGCTGCGGCGGCTGGTGCAGCAGGCGATCGGTGACCCCCTCGCGAAGATGCTGCTCGCCGGCGAGGTGCACGACGGCGACATCGTGTCCGTCAATGTCAAACCCGACGGCGACGGTCTGGTCCTCGGCTGACATCCCTGCCGAGCAGACGTAAAGTCCCCATCTTTTCCGCCCGAAAGGGGACTTCTGCGTCTGCTCGCGGGTATGAGATGTGGTTGTGATCTGCTCGCGTTCTTCTTTCCGAGTGGGCAGCGGATAGGCTACGTGCGATGGTCCCGCTCTGGTTCACGCTGTCCGCACTCTGCTTTGTGGGTGCGGCGGTGCTCCTGTACGTCGACATCGACCGTCGGCGTGGGCTCGGACGTCGCCGTAAGTCGTGGGCGCGCTCGCATGGCTTCGATTACGAACCCGAGTCCACCGAGATCCTGAGCCGGTGGAAACGCGGTGTGATGTCCACCGTCGGCGACGTCACGGCCCGCAACGTCGTGCTGGGCCAGATCCGTGGCGAGGCGGTGTTCGTCTTCGACCTCGACGATGCCGCCACCGTCGTTGCCTTGCACCGCAAGGTCGGCACCAACGTCGTCGTCGACCTGCGGCTCAAGGGCATCAAAGAGCCACGAGAGGACGACATCTGGTTGCTGGGCGCCATCGGCCCGCGGATGGTGTACTCGACCAACCTCGACGCCGCACGCCGCGCGTGCGACCGCAGGATGGTCACGTTCGCCCATACCGCGCCGGACTGTGCGGAGATCATGTGGAACGAGGAGAACTGGACACTGGTTTCCATGCCGATCTCGAGCACGCGAGCGCAGTGGGACGAAGGGTTGCGCACGGTACGCCAGTTCAACGACCTCCTGCGGGTGCTGCCGCCGACCACCCAGCCTGCCCTCGGTCCGGGTCCGCGCCACCGCGGCCCGCTCGGGGCGCCCGGAGGCCGCCCGCCCGCTCACGCTCCCAGACCCGAACCTGCGCCGGGCAATGCCCAAGGGCGCGGCCGTGGTGAGTCGGCTCGCCAGCCGCCGCAGCACCAGGGCCAGCAATCCCCTAATTACCAGCGGTAGCCGTGGCGCCGGCAGTTACGTCGCAGGGCTGGTACGGCACCTCCGCGTGGCACGCGGTCGTGTCGTGTTGTCCTCCGGCCAGGAATTCGATCACTACGTCGACCTGCGACGGGCGACCGCGCACCACCACCGGGCGGCGCGGTTGATCGGGTCGTTGTTGCGTGAGCTCACCGACGAGTGGGATTATGCCGCGGGGGGCGGATTGACCCTCGGCGCCGATCTGGTGGCCGCGGAGGTCATCCGGGTAGAGGGTCTGGCCTATCGCAGCGTTCTCGGGCTCGGCGACCTCGGGCTGGACGGCTTTTGACCGTGCGCGTCGGGTGCGCGGTGGACGGCACGGTGTTCCCGCCATGATCGTGGACGACTGCGACGAAGTCGACTGGGACGAAACGGTCGACGTCATCTGCGTCGGGCCGGGTGTTGCGGCGCTGGCGGCAGCGGTAGCCGCGGACGGCGCCGGTCTCGACGCCATGTTGACCCACAGCTCTGGCCACGGCGGTGCGGACACCCTGGATGCCCGGCTCGGCCTGTCCGATCACGACACGGCGGCGTATCTGCGGTCAGTGACCACTGACACCGGTCCCTTGATCGGGCCGGCTGATCCGGTCGAGCTGACTACGCGTATGGTCTCCGTCCCGTCGCCGTCCGGGCCGGACGGCGACGGGACGTTCAGCGGCGCCGCTCTGCGCGATTGGGCGGCGTCGTGCCTGGCATCGCCGTACGGTCTGCTGCGCACCGCTGTCGCCGGGCCCGCAACGGTGATGCTGCCGGTCGGCACCGTCAGCATCACCGAGACCGTGGAACTCACCGATTGGTTGCATGAACGCGCACGCGAGGGGGACATCGCCGCCCCCGAGCAGACGTCCTTACGCAGCCTGGTTTTCGCTGCGGGACAGGTCGTCGGAGCCCTGATCGACACACCGAAGGGCAACCGCCTGGTCCGCGCGGTCGAAGGTCTCTTCGTACCGACCGGCACGGGCGCCCGGCTTCCCCGACTCACCACGCGCGGGGTCGGCGGGACCGCTTCGGCCGAACTCGTCGTTTCAGTTCGGCCGTTCAGCCGTTTCGCCCGGTTGGAGTTGGTTGCCTCCGCGACGACCGTCGCTCAGGACGTCGCGCGCAGCCAGACGGGGAACGGCAGCTGAATGTGCCCTCGGGCCAGTAGCGCCGCCATTGCCGTCTCATCGAGGGGTCGCGATAGGAGAAATCCCTGCCCGCGATGGCAGCCGTGCCGCAGCAATATCTGCGCGGCAGCTGTGGTCTCCACCCCTTCGGCCACCACTTCCAGACCGAAAGCATCGGCAAGGGCGATGACGGCGCGCACGATGGCCAGGTCATCGGCGTTCGTGCCGAGATCCCGGACGAAGCTCCGGTCGATCTTGAGACAGTCGACCGGCAGCGACTTCAGGTGCGTCAGCACGCTGTAACCGGTGCCGAAGTCGTCGATCGCGATCTGCACCCCGACCTCTTTGAGGGCCGTGAGGGTGATACGGGTAGTTTCGATGTCCTGGACGACGACGCTTTCGGTGATCTCCAGGCACACTGACTCGCCAGGCAGGCCGTAGTCGGCGATGGTCTGAGCCACGGCCTCGGCGAAACCGTCAGCAACCAGTTGCACAGGGGAGACGTTGAGCCGCAGCACCGAGTCGAGCCCCGTGCCGCGGGCGCGCCACGCGCAGAACTGCGCACACGCGGTACGCATCACCCAGCGTCCCAGTTCGCCGGCGAGGTTGACCGATTCGGCGACACCGATGAACGAGTCCGGCAGCAGCAGCCCGCGGGTCGGGTGCAGCCAGCGCACCAGTGCCTCGGTGGCCACCACTTCGCCGGTGCGCATGTCGATCTCCGGCAGGTAATGCAGCACCAGTGAGCCGCTTTCGATCACGCCCTGCAGGTGTAGTTCGACGTCGTTGCGAAACGCGCTCTTGAGAGCCATGTCGTCGGAGAAGACGGCGATCTTGTTGCCTCCGGCGCTCTTGGCGTTGAGCACCGCTTGATCAGCCCGGCGCAGCAGATCAGAAGTCGAATCGCGGCCCGGCTCGCCGACCGCGACACCGATGCTGACCGTTCGGATGAGCAACTCGCCGTCGATGGCCACCCGTTCGCGAAGCGCGAGCTGAAGTTCCCTGGCCAGCGTCCCCGCCGATCCGACGTTCATCGGGGCGTTGGGCACGACGACGAATTCGTCTCCGCCGAGCCGCGCGATCACGCAGGTGCCGTCCGTCGTCTCCAGCAGGCGAGTGGCGAATACCCGGATGAACAAGTCACCTGCGTTGTGTCCGAGGTAGTCATTGACGGCCTTGAGGCGGTCGAGGTCGAAGAACAGCACCGCCACCGGCCCTTGACCACCCCTGGCCAGTCGGGTGTCGAGGTGGTTCACCAGCGCCCGGCGGTTCTGCAAACCGGTCAGGTCGTCGTGTTCGGCCAGATACCGCAGCTGTTCCTCGGCCACGATCCGGGCCTGCACCTGCGTGAGCAGCGAAGCGATGGCTTTCAGTGCGTTGAGCTCTTCCTGCTCCCACGCCCGGTCGCCCCACTTGATGAAGGCGAGCACGCCGGTGGTCACGTCGCCCGACACCAGCGGTGCGGCTGCCATGGAACTAGCCCCGACACCACCGCTCTCCTCGATACGGCGCTGGTAGTCGTCGGTGGCCGGTTCGGGACGGAACACCATCGGTGTCTTGAAGTGCTCGGAAAGCGCCGTCACCGGGTCGGCATCGGCGAAGTACAGGACCTTCAGCGGATCCGGGTCAGGAGGGTTCGGCCGTGGCGGCCATTCGGCCACGAGAATCGACGCTCGGATGGATTGGTCGTTGTGCCGCAGGAAGCTGACATCCACTCCGAAATACTCGACGAGGTCCGCCAGCACCTCCTGGCACACGTCGGCCGCGTTTGCTGCGTTCGCCGACATCAGCTTGGTGGCGACGGCGGTGACCACCAAGTCCAGGCTTT
>CAZEHT010000116.1:0-12489 GCA_964511995.1 uncultured Mycobacterium sp. | reverse complement strand
TCGTCATCCGCTACGAAGGCCCCAAGGGCGGGCCCGGGATGCGCGAGATGCTGGCCATCACCGGCGCCATCAAGGGCGCCGGCCTCGGCAAGGACGTGTTGTTGATGACCGACGGCCGATTCTCCGGCGGCACCACCGGCCTGTGCGTCGGCCACATAGCCCCCGAAGCCGTCGACGGAGGCCCCATCGCATTCCTGCGCGACGGCGACCGGGTGCGCCTGAACGTCGCCGAAGGCACCCTCGACGTTCTCGTCGACGCCGGCGAGTTCGAGGCACGCAAAGCCGACTTCACACCCCTGCCGCCGACTTACACCACCGGTGTGCTGGCCAAGTACGTCAAACTGGTCGGTTCGGCGGCAGTCGGCGCCGTCTGCACCTGAGCGGCCCGACGCGAGACCTCCAGGAGATGAGGCAGGACCTTCAGGAGATGACGAGCTTGTCCTGTTGGACCGTCACCGTTTTAGCCGGAAGCGGCTTAGTCGCCGGGCCGGTCACCACCGAGCCGTCGGTGGCACTGAACCGGCTGCCATGACAGGGGCAGTCGATGGTCCCGTTCGCGATGTCTGACACCGTGCAGTTCTTGTGCGTGCATACCGCGCTGAAGGCATGGAACTGTCCCGCCTCGGGCTGAGTCACGACGATCTTGTAGTCCACGATGACGAGGCCGCCACCGATCGGGACGTCTGCGGCCAGGACCGCGGCGGGCTCCGACGGGGATGCCGCGGCGCTTGAATCGCCCGACTCCTCCCCGGATCGTTCACTCCGGCATGCGGCGAGAGCGACGCCCGCGCCGAGCGCCCCCGCTCCGAGAAGCACGCCCCGCCGGCTCGCCACCATGTCAGACTCCGCCATCACGTCCTCCCACCGGTTTTCCCTATGGTGACAGATCCGCTGTGGCCGGACACCGGAGTTGACCGGCGAACGCGAACCGTGTCGGACCCACACCACGATGTTGGCCGGGTGCACCAAAGCCAGCGTGCGCCGCCGCAGGTTGGTGTGCAGCTGTCCGACAGGAACATTCACAGCAAACCGGTAGGATTCGCAGCGCGATGACTATCCACGAGGCGCTTCCTGCGCCGCCGCCCGCCGCACCGGCCGGTACCGGCTACCAGCCGCCCTTCCGGTCGTTCACCCGCTTGATCGGTTCGTCGATCTTTGTCAGCCGGTGGTTACAGGCGCCCCTCTATCTCGGACTGATCGTCGCCCAGGCCGTCTACGTGGTGGTGTTCTGGAAGGAACTGATCCACCTGGTGATGGACCTGGGCGACCTCACCGAAGAGTCCGTCATGCTCATTGTGCTGGGCCTGGTCGACGTCGTGATGATCGCCAACCTGCTGATCATGGTGATCATCGGCGGATACGAGACGTTCGTGTCCCGGATCCGCATGGACAGCCACCCCGACAAACCGGAGTGGCTCTCCCACGTCAACCCGAACGTGCTCAAGGTGAAGCTGGCGATGTCGATCATCGGTATCTCGTCGATCCATCTGCTCAAATCGTTCATCAACGCGGCCAACATCCCGCCCGAAATACTGAAGTGGCAGACCATCATTCACATGGCGTTCATCCTGTCGGCGATCGGTTTGGCCTACGTCGATTGGATCTCCGCCAAGGTGGCCGCCCTGCCGGCAGCCGCCGAACACTGAGACTCCCGGCTCCCACCGCGGCATCGTCACCGGACTAGTGCCAAGGCGAATCCGTCCCATCCCTTGACACCCACCGTCTGGATCGCCGCGGCGTCGAGCCGGTGATGGCGGCCCATCATCTCGAGCATGTCGCGCACCCCCTTGGCCTGGTGATCGTCGGCCACGGGAGACAGAATCCGGCCCTCGCGGACGACGTTGTCAACGACGATGACGGTGCCGGAGCGTCCCAGCTCGATGGCCCACTCGACGTAATGCGAGTTGTTCTCCTTGTCGGCATCGATGAACACGAAGTCGAATTCCCCGGTCAGGGTCGGCAGTGTGTCGAGTGCCGCACCGACGACGATGTGCACCCGGTCGCTCACCCCGGCGCCGCGCAGGTTGGCGGCAGCCACCTCGGCGTGACGCGGATCGAACTCCAGTGTGACGACGCTGCTTTCTGGGCCGGCCGCGCGCGCCAGGCAGATCGTGCTGTAACCGCCGAGGGTGCCGATCTCGAGAATCCGGCGCGCACCCGACATCCGCACCAGCAGCGACAGCAGTTTCCCGGCCTGCGGTGATATCTCGATCCGCGGCAGGCCCGCGGCGGCGCTGTGGACCAGCGCCTGCCGCAACGGCGGGTCGGGCTCAAGCAGCAGGCTGTCGAGGAGTTCGTCAACGGCACGCGCATCGGGTCCGGTCACGCGGCTACCCTAGCCGCACGCCTTCCTTGACATAAACGACCCGTAGCACGTGACCCACTTCGGGTCCCATCACGATCTCGGCGAGCTCACACAGCGTCGAGACGAACTCGCCGCCATGCGCGGGTTCGACCGGACGCAAGTGGTGGGCGACCTCGTGAAGCACCACAAGTTCGCGCAGCGCCCAGCGGGTGTGCCGCTCGGGCACGGCGATGACCGCCCTCCCGTCGCGGTTTTCGTAGTGTGCGGCCGTCGCGCCCCGGCGCTCCCGCACCCGCAGCGGGGTCACCGCCCACCGCCGGCGAACGGCCGGCATTGCCAGCACCCGGTCGACGTAGTCGCCGACGGCCTGCACCGAACCGAACCGTGCCTCAGGCGGCAACGTTAGCGGTGTCCCGAAGAAGTCGACGACCCTCGACCCGTGGTCGGCAGCGCGGTCGAACATGGTGCGGACGAACTGCTCGGCATCATAAACCGCCGAGCGTTGAGTGTCCCGCGCACTCACCGGGGCAACGGCGTGGCCCGGCCGGGCAGTTCGGGCGCACTTCCCAGCCGGGCGCGCCGTCCGGCCCGGTCGCCGGCCCGCCGCGCCGCCGGCGAGTATCCGGCCGAACGGCGGGTAACCCGCCAGGTTCCGCGTGCTTTGGTGGCCGACCGGTAGTAGTCGTACAACTCGATCTCCTTGTTCCGCAACGCCAACGCGGTGCCCGGGGTGCGTCCCGTGGCGCGGGTTGCCTCCCGGCGGACTTCCTCGCGGGCGTCGACGAGGCGATGTCCGATGCGCGCGCCGAAGGCGAGCTGGAAGTTCAAACGGGCGGTGATGGTGGGTGTCGGGTGGTGTTCCCCGGTCGACAGATATGCGTCGCACGCCTTGACCATCTGCACGACGAGGCCCGCATACAGCGCGTGCGCGGCATCGATGTCCTCAGCGAAGCCGTACGCGTACACGAACGCCGAGTTGGACGCGACGTCGCAACGCACGTCGTTGGCATGAGCGATCACCGAGAACAACTGGACGTACGTGCGCAACCCGCGCGTACCCGCCTCTCCGATGGTGATGGTCCGCTGGGTGGGCGTCTGCGCGGCTTGCCGGTGGGCCGAGTGCGACCGTGCCACCGCCAAGTCGATGGAGGTGGCCGTCGCCAGCCGCTGAGCCGCGGCCATGAACGCCTCGGCTTCGTGCGCGTTGTCGGTGCCTTCGGCCTGGCGCAGCAGCGCGGCGATCCGCGCCAGCATCTTGTCGTCGGTCATGGCGTCAAACTAAGCGAACCCTCCGACGTCCGCAGCGGCAGCCCCGGCCGCTCAGCCCTATTCGCCGACGAACTGGTCGAGCGCGCTGATCAACTGCGGTGACAGCGGACCGGGCTTGGCGTAGTTGGCGACACTGTCGGAGGGATCGTCGCGCAGCACGTGATTGACACCCTTGAGTCTGACCACGGTCAGTTGAGTGCGCGCCAGGGCGTCGGCCAACGGCTTGATCCCGGCACAGCCGGATTGCGCGTCGACATCCGAGCATGTGAGCAGCACCGGCGTGCCCGCCGGTATCTTCGCCGCCACGGCCAGCGGGTCGATCGCGTCGGTTTGCATGACGGCCTTGACGTTGCCCGGATTGAGGAAGACGCTGAGGCCGTCGGGCAGGGGCTTGCCGGGGAGGGTGCCGTCGGCACGTGCCTGCGCGACCGCGGCGTTCCATGCCGCAATCACCGAGTCGGCATGCTGGCGGGTCGCCGTCCCGGCTTTGACCGCGGACTCGGTGATGTCACGCACCCGCGTGGTGAGCAGGGTCAGGTAACGGCCCTGCAGCGGTTGCAACAAGCCCAGCGAATGAATCCTGGGCGCGTCGGGGGCGGAGTCGGTGGCCAGTGCCATGGCATGGGTATTGCCCTCCCCGAGCGCGTACACCGAGATCCGATCCTTGTCGGTGCCCGGCGCCGCGGCCAGGAATCGGACCGCGGCCTTGGCGCCCGCGGTGAAGACGGCCGGGCCGATTTCGGGGCGGCGATTGACGTAGGGCCCGAGCCCGGTCTGCCCGGTGCCGACCTTGTCGTAGCGCAGGCTGGCGACCTCGTGTTGCGACAGGTACTCGGCAAGCTGCCGCATATTGCCCACCGCGCCCGCGACAACATTGTCCCCGTTGCGGTCCGTTGGCCCGCTTTCCGAGATCAACAACGCCGCCGGCCTCGACGGAGAGTCCGGCCGGTGACGGTAGGTGCCGTGCAGGGTCAGCCCGTCGGCGACGAACGTCACCTCCTCGTCGACCCAGGGCTTCTCCTTCTGTGACGAGCATCCTGCTCCCAGCAGGGCGAGCAGCGCGGCAAGAAGCGCGCAGACGATCGCTTTCAAATCCTGGCGCCGATCCAGCTGGTGACATCGCCCAGCACCCGGTCGCGCTCAGGCTCGTTGAACACCTCGTGGTAGAGCTCGGGATAGATCTTGAGGTGCACGTCCGTCGACCCCAGGCACTCGACGAGCCGCTGGCTTCCCTTCGCGGAAGTCAGACTGTCCTCGGCGCCGTGCACCACCAGCACGGGTTTGGTGATCGCTCGCGCCCGCTGGGGCATCGTCTCGCCGATACCCAGCAGAGCTCGCGCGACTCCCGCGGGAACCTTGCCGTGCCAGACGAGGGGGTCGTTCTTGTAGGCGTCGACGACGGCAGGATCGCGCGACACGGCATTGGCGTCTAGTGCTCGCACCGGCACCCCAGGCAGAACGGTGCCCAGGCTCTTGCATACCAACGCGAGCGCGCGCGGCACGTCGAGAACGTCGATAGTCGGTCCGGAAAGCACCATCAGGTCGTAATCGGCCGGCCGCTCGCAAGCGTAGGTGAACACGATGCCGCCGCCCATGCTGTGCCCGAGAACGATCTTGGGCAGCCCCGGATGCTCGCGATCGGCGATTGCCACCAGGGTGGCGAAGTCCCGGGTGTACTCGGAGATGTCGCACAGACGCACCCGCTTGCCGCCGGAACGGCCGTGACCGCGGTGATCCAGCGCATAAGTCACCAGGCCCTCGGCACCGAACCGCTGCGCCACGTGGTCATAGCGTCGGGCATGCTCCCCGAAGCCGTGGGAGAGCACCACCACCCCTTTGAGACGCACGGTCGGCGTCCAGGTGTCATACACGATGCGAACCCCGCCGACACCGTCGAAGGTCCGCTCAGCTCGGGTGGTCTTGCACTCAACCATCTGGGCAGCGTAGCCGTCCCGCGCCCCACGCCCGCGCAAGCTCGACGGAGCGGTCGTATCCACACACGGAGCGAGGAGAACCGCGACCCCTGTCCGCCTGTAGCTCGCGGTTACCGGCATCGCACACCGACTCCCGGCGTCACCCTCCAGATGCCAGGCGCACCGACTCCCACGCCGCATGCAGGGTCTTCGCCGACGATTGCAGGCCCTGGAGTTCGTCGTCGGCGACCGGTACCTCAAGCACCTCGTCCGCGCCGTCCGACCACACGATCGTCGGCAGCGAAAGGCAGACGTCGTGAATTCCGTACGCACCGGTCTGGATCGTTGAAATCGGCAATACCCGGCGCTGATCGCCGCGGATCGCCTCGATGATGCGCGCGCTGGACAATCCGATCGCCAGATTCGTGGCGCCCTTGCCCTCGATGATCTCGTAAGCGGCGTTGACGACGTCGGAGGAGATGTTCGTTCTGGCCTCCTCGTCGAAGACCCGCACACCATCGACGCGGAAATCACGGGCGGGTACCCCGCCGATCGACACGCTGGACCACAGCGAGATCTCGGAGTCGCCGTGCTCGCCGACGATGAATCCGTGCACGTTGGCGACAGCCAGCCTGGCGCGATCGGCGATCAGGTACCGGAACCTGCTGGAGTCCAGCACCGTTCCCGACCCGAAGATCCGCCCGGGCGGAAGGTCGACGGAAGACGCGGCGGCGTAGGTGACGACATCGACGGGGTTGGTGACGAAAACGATCACCGCGCCGGGCGAGAGTTCGAGCAGCTGCGGCGTCAGCGACTGCGCCATGGCGACATTGGTGGCGGCCAGCTCCAGCCGGGTCTGGCCGGGCTTCTGTTTCGCACCGGCGGTGACGACCACGATCTGCGATCCAGCAGTGACGCCAAGGTCGTCGCTTCCGTCCACCCGACAGTTCGGGACGAATTGACGGCCGTGGTTGAGATCGAGGACTTCGGCGCGAACCTTCTTGGCGAAAATGTCGTAAAGCGCCAGCGACGAGGCCGACCCGCGGATCAGGCACGCATAGGCGATGGCGGTGCCGACGCTGCCGACACCGACGATGGAAACCTTGCCACTCCGATTTGTTGTCACCATTCCATCATGGCCACAGCCACAGGAGGCTGCGCGAACTCGGCGACGGATTTCGCCGAATCGACATCGCGGCGCTACCGCCGGGTAGGAACCAGGTCAACCGGTGCACGGCGGCACGGGTGATGCCTCGTAACCGACTACGCTGGCATTCAACCCGAGGGGTGATTGCGATGACCGCACCCGTGATCGACATCCGGCGTTCCGACGAACGCGCAAAAACCACGATCTCGTGGCTGGACTCCACGCACTCGTTCTCGTTCGGGCACCACTACGACCCGGCCAACACCCACCACGGTGCGCTGCTGGTCAACAACGACGATGTCGTCATGCCCGGCACCGGATTCGACACGCATCCGCATCGAGACATGGAGATCGTCACCTGGGTGCTGACGGGTTCGCTCGTACACCAGGATTCGGCGGGCCATTCCGGCCTCATCTACCCCGGCCTGGCGCAGCGGATGTCGGCCGGCAGAGGCATTCTGCACTCGGAGAAGAACGACTCGTGGACCCTCACCGGAGTTGAGGCCCACACCGAGCCGGTGCATTTCGTCCAGATGTGGGTGATCCCGGACGAGCCCGGAATCACACCGGGGTACCAGCAGACCGAGGTCGGCGATGAGCTGCTGCGCGAGGGGCTGGTGACCGTCGCCTCAGGCATGAAACGACACCGCGATCGGGCGGCGATCACCATCGCCAACAGCCATGCCGCTCTGCACGTCGCGTGCCTTGAGCCTGGCCAGTCGATAGAACTGCCCGAAGCGCCGTACCTGCACCTGTTCGTGGCGCGAGGGGAGACGGCACTCGAAGGGACCGACGCCCTGCGCGCCGGTGACGCGGTGCGGTTCACCGCGTCCGGCGGACAGCGCGTCACTGCCGCGCAACACGCCGAGATCCTGGTTTGGGAGATGCATGCGGGGCTTGCAGCGTAGGGCAGCGGCCCTGGGGGCGGCATTGTCGGCGGCGATCGTCGTCGCCGCCTGCTCGCACGGGTCTCCTGAACGCCCGGTCGACACCCCGGCGTTACCGCCGGCCACCCCATCGCAGGGCGGCGCGCCGCCCCCGTCCCCCGCCCAAGCGACTGCCGCACGGGCCCCCGCGGCGCTGACGTCGGTGGCGCTGGCCGTACCCGCGGGCATGTCCCAGGCGCCGTTTGACGAGCCGCGTCAGGCAATGGTCCCGCCCGGGTGGTCGATGGCGGTGTGGGCCCGCGTGCCCAAGGCACGCCTCGCGATCTGGACGCCCGATGCGAAATTGCTTGTCTCGCTGCCCTCCACTGGCGAAATCATCTCTCTCACACCGAGATCCGGTCAGGAGCCGGAATCCCGTGTCCTACTGGAGGGCCTCGATCAGCCACACGGCATGGCTTTCGCGGGGTCGACGCTCTACGTCGCCGAGAGCGACCAAGTGGATTCCTACTCCTACGCCGACGGCACCGCATCCGGCCGCCGCGAGGTCGCCGCCGGACTGCCCGACGCCAGAAGCCCCGACCTGCGGGGTGCTTACTCTCACGCCCTCAAGAGCGTCGCGGTGGAACCCGATGGCGCCGTGTACTTCTCGATCGGATCGACCGGCAACATCTCCGGCCGGGACCGGGCCGCGAGACCGCCACGGGCGACGATCATGCGCGTCCCCCCCGGTGGCGGGCCCGCCTCCCCGTTCGCGACGGGGGTGCGCAATGGGACGGGGCTAGCTTTCGCCCCCGACGGGTCACTGTGGACCGCGGTCAACAATCGCGACAATGTGGCGCGACCCTCCGACGGGCGGGTGGTACTCGACTACGTCAATGACCATCCACCCGAATCGGTCGCCCGACTGACACCGGGCCGCGAATTGGGCTGGCCGTACTGCAATCCGGACGGTTCACCGCCGGGCATGCGGCTCATTCCCGACGTCCAGACCAATCCGTACGGCACCGAACTCGACTGCGCGGCACTGCCGCCCATCGAGCAGGGGCTCGGCGCTCATGCGGCGCCGCTGGGAATGAGCTTCGCCACCCTGCCCGAGCCGTACGGCACCGGAGCCTTGATCGGTGTGCACGGTTCGTGGAACCGGACACCGCCGCGCGCACCCGAGGTCGCATTCTTTCCGTGGCGTGACGGCACCCTGGCTGGCCAGCAGACCCTCGTGGGCGGCTTCCAGTACGACGACGGCACGCGTTGGGGCAGACCCGTGGCGGCGGTCGCGGGTCCCGACGGCGCGGTCTACATCACCGATGACGCCGCGGGCGCCGTCTACCGGCTGAGTCCGCCGGACCGCTGAGGCGGTATCCCTCAGCGCTGGCAAAGTCGCAAGGGCACAACGTGATTCGCGCGCATGCAAACCGGAACCGACTTGTTACCAAAGTTGACTGTGTGGCCCATGTGTTTACCCTGTGAGATGTTGTATCGGCTCCGGTATCGAAAGGGTGATCGTGAGGCTGGCACCCACAGGACCTCGGCGCGTGGTCGCCGGATGCGCTGCCGTAGCCATGTGCGCGTGGGTGGCGATGTCGGCCGGCCAGCCCGTCGCCCGCGCCGACGCCCGCGAACTGCTGGCCAGCGCGATCGCGACGACACGGGGCTCATACCTGGTGTACAACTTCGGCGGCGGCTTCCCGGCACCCATGCTCAACGCGGCCGGCAACCACTACGAGATGACCAACGGCGGTCATCTGATGATCATCAAGGCTGCCTCGCAACGACTTTCGCCTCGACTGCTGGTCGACTCGCATAGCGGATACCAATCGCGCTGTGAGCGCATCCCCGGCGCGCGGACCTCCGAGGGACTGCGTCAGGCCTCCGAGGTCTACACCCCCCTGCAGGCCTGGCAAGTGCTTGGGCAGCCGACGATCGCGATCAACGCGAACTTCTTCGACGTACGCGGACAGGCCGCCGGCTCATGGAAATCGACCGGGTGCACCTCTCCGCTCGGCGCCTACGTCGACAACACCCGCGGACAAGGCCGCGCCAACGCGGCGGTGACCGGCACCATCGCCTATGCGGGTAAACAGGCGTTGTCGGGCGGCGACGAGCGCTGGACGGCACTGACGACGATGATCCTTCCCGTCGGCGGGGCGCCGTTCGTCGTATCCCCGACGGGACCCGACGACTACGACTCGGCCACCCCGGCGATCACCTCCCTGATGGACAAGGGCGTGCGGTTCGTAGCGGTCAGCGGACTGGGGCTGCTGGCTCCCGGCGACACCGCCCAGCTCAACGATCCCGGGCCCTCGGCTGCCCGGACCGCCGTCGCCTACGCACGCGGCAAGGACGAGATGTACGTGTTCCAGGGTGGCAGCTACACCCCCGACCAGATGCAGGATCTGTTCCGCGCGCTGGGCAGCGACGTCGCGGTGCTGCTGGACGGCGGATCCTCGTCGGCGATCGTGTTGCGCCGCGACAGCGGCGGGATGTGGGCCGGGGCGGGCTCACCCAAGGGGTCGTGCGATACGCGTCAGGTCCTCTGCGACGCCCACGAACGGGCGCTACCGAGTTGGTTGGCGTTCGACTAGCTCGAACCCACGGGCCCCCGTCTAAATCCACACCGCGCAGGAGAACCCGAGTGACCGCCTGCGCGACGTCGATTTGGCGGGAACCATTACTCGTCGGAGGTGAGCAGGTCGAGAAGCGTCTGCATGGTCTGGCACATACCGGCGAACTCCTGCGGACCGAACGCCTGCGCCCACCGCCGTTCGATGTCCGTGACGCGTTCACCGGCTGCGGCCATCAGGGCGCAAGGTCGCGGACAGCGGCCATATGCTCACCGCTGCTGATCGACCGTCAACGCGTCGTGCGGCTGATCCACGAGTTCAGGGCCGCCTCGGACGGCTGGGACACCCGCGAGTGTGTGGCGTATGCAGACAAATCGGCCCAATTCCCTGCATAGGCCACACACTCGGCGCTCGCACGGCTCAGAGGCCCAGCGCCTGCCGAGCCGCCCTACCCGTCTGTAGGCCGTAGCCGCCGCCGAACAGCACGACGTGTGCCAGCAGCGGGTAGAGCTGATGGAGCGGAACGCGGTCTCTCCAGCCGTGACGCAGCGGGTGCACACCCTGATAGCCCTCGACGATGAGCTCCAGATGCGGGCATCCGAACAACGCGAGCATAGCCAGGTCGGTCTCGCGGTGCCCTCCGTGCGCGGCCGGGTCGACCAGCACCACACCACCCGGCGCCCACAGCAGATTGCCGCTCCACAGGTCCCCGTGTAACCGGGCGGGATTGTCATCGTCGTCGAAATGGCCTGCCGCGCAGCGATCTACGACGGCACATAGATCGGCCACGGTGTCGGCGCCCAACCGTGGCCGGGCCAGCTCGATCATCGGCATCAGGCGTTCGGCGGCATAGAACCCGCCCCAGCTGCGGTGGGTGCCATAGCTCATCGGCAGCGGATGACCCAGCGGCCCGAAGAACCCCGGGCCGCGCCAACCGGCGGGAGCCGCACCGAAGGCTGCTGCCCCGGCGTCGTGGGTGCGGGCCAGTCGGGCGCCGAATTCGCGGGCGCAGGCCGGTGTCGGACCGGTCGAGTCGATGCGCTCCAGTGTCAGACTGCGATCGTCATGGCCGAGGACCTTGACACACCGCGCACCGTCGGGTGCGGCCGAAAGCCATCGCAGGCCGGCAGCTTCGCAGGCGAAGAAGGCTGCCGGGGACCCGGTGGCACCCTTGACGAACGTGCGCATCACCCGATGATGCTCGTCGTCGAAATCAACGTTGCCCAGGAAAGCCCGAGTGAGTCCTGCAACACGTCGATCTCGCGGTACATATCGGTTGGACTCAACGAGAGCCCCAGTGCCACGGCGGCACATCGAGTACGTGTTGTCCAACAATGTGTGTTTCACCGTCCGTCTTTACCAGTTCGATTTCTCCGGTGCCGGCGTTCAAGTTGCCGCGCAGGGCACGGGAATGGGTGATGACCAGCACCTGGGTTACTTCGGCGGCAGCGCGGATCAGCGCCGCCAGCGGCTGAAGCAAAACCGGGTGCAGGGAGGTTTCTGGCTCGTTGAGCACCATCAGCGACGGATGCTCCGGCGCCAACAGTGCCGCGGCCCACAGCAGGAACCGCAGCGTCCCATCGGACAGCTCGGCCGCCCGCAACGGCCGCAAAATCCCGGGCTGATGAAACTGGAGGTCAAAGAGCCCGTCGTTGGATACCACCGAAACATGCGCGCCATCGAAGGCGTCGGCCACGGCGCGCTCCAGTTCTTCAGCGCCCGATCCACTGCCCGCCTCAACGATGGTTTGAATCGCTGCCGCCAGGTCGGCGCCATCGTCGGCGAGCATCGGCGTGCGGGTTCCTACATGCGGTCTACGTGCCGGGGCGTCAGCATCGACGCGAAAGCCATCGTAGAAACGCCAGCCACGCAATCGATTACGCACAGTGACCAACTCAGACAGCTCGCCCGGCCCGGCGAATTCACTCAAGAGGCTCCGATGCGACAGCAGGGAACGGGTTAACTCGTCGAAATGATTGCCGGTGTCCGCGCGGACCTCGGCCAGGGAACCGGCCCGCCGGACCAGCACCGAGGCGGGTCGTAGCACCGGGCCAGCAAAGACCGCTTCACGCTTGATCTGGGGATCGCGGTCAAACATCGAACTCGCGGGCACCGGCAGGCCCACATCCGCGACATAGCCGAGGTCATCGGCAGCGTAGCCGAGTTTGAGCTCCACCGGCCGCTTGAATTCCATTGGGCCCGCCCAACGTGCCGACTGCAGACCGCCCTCTCGCGCCAGCGATCCGATCAACTCGCCACTGCCGCAGCCGGCGAGAAGACGCAGAGCACGATAGACCGACGACTTTCCCGAGCCGTTCGCGCCCGTCACCACCGTCAACCGGTCCAACGGCAACACCACGTCGCGCAACGACCGATAACCATGAACGGCAATGACCGACAACACAAC
>CAZEHT010000115.1:0-12512 GCA_964511995.1 uncultured Mycobacterium sp. | reverse complement strand
ACTTTACTGAGCGTCTAGTCGTAAGCGTCGTCCACTATCTGGGCCGATACGTGCCACACACATGTAGGCGACGCTCGGTGAGGGGCATCTACTGTGCGTCAATCACCAGGAGTTCGTGGGGTGCTGCGCCCAGAGCTTCGGCCAGTTTCGAACAATCTTTCGTAAAGAAGACCGCTCTTGCCCGAGCTCGACGTCCAACAGCAGATTGCGAGAGAGCCCAGACTTGAGCGCCAGTCCCTCTTGAGTCATGCCGGCCGCCCGTAGGCAGCTTCCGAATACGGCTTCCCACCCTGAGGCGAATGGCAGCCCACTCTGCTACCTGGTTGAGGGTCGGTCCGCTTTACCTTGGCGAATGCCAACCGCTCTGATCAGCGCAGCCGTCGGGATTCCGCCAACCATGGCGAAGTGCTTTTTCCGGTTTTTGTGGCGAATCCCAGAACCGCACGGTTGTCCAGGTCTTGGCTGCCGCGGAAATTGCGGCACCGGTGGGCCGTCAGCGCTTCCTCGCTAACCGCCGACCGCTCATTACGTCCGCGCCCGGTGAGGAGGTGACCGCATCGCCAGGCTCTCCCGGCTCGGCGATCATCGCGCGCGGCCAGCTGGCCCCGCGCTGAGGTGACGTTTACCGCTGTCCGGCCGGCGCCATCGGCATCGGCATTGACGAGGGCGGGGTCGATGCCCGGGAGCTACCGGGTGCCATCCCACCGGGTCCCATGCCGGGCATACCGCCGGGACTCATCATCCCGGGGCCCATTCCGCCGCCCTGCATCATCGGGCAGCCCGCGCCCATGGGCCCGCCCGAACCCATCTGGCCGCTCTGGACGCCGCGGTGCCATCCGTACCCGCCGGTTGCGTGGGCGGCGAAGAAGCCGGAGAAGAAGACCACGGCGACGATGAACAGGATCCCGGCGACGATGCCCACCCAGGCCAACACCTGGTACAGCCGGGTGTTGGGGCGGCCCATGGGTTCGGTGGTGTCGGTCGGGTCCAGCGTCGCGGTGGTTGGTGTCGATTCGGTCATGGTGGCGATCCCTTCGGGTTGAAGATCCGGGGCCTTCGGCCCGGGATTTCTGATGGCGCGCTTGTGTCTAGCTGATTCGGCGCTGCTGGTGCCCGCCGAGCCGAACGGCGATCGGCAGGCGGAAATCGTCGCGGCTCACGGAAACCACCGCCCTCTGCCGTGTCAGCGCCGCGGGGTGCTGTGCAGCACCTCAAGGCGGTTGCGGTACTCGGTGTCGTCAATCTCCCCGCGAGCGAACCGGCAGGCCAGCACTTGCTCGGGTGTCTCGTAGTCCCTGTAGTGCGGGGTCGCGGTGACGCGGGTTTGGGTGGCACCGGTGGTGTAGCGGATCAAGGCGATGATGCCGACGATGATCAGGACCCAGAACAACACCATTCCGATCACCATGCCTGCGTATCCCCATCCGCTCATGTCGTGGTCGGACCAGAACATCATGGGACGTCTCCTTTCTCTTCCACCTCGATTTCTATCCGAAAGCTGCGATGTCAGCTGCTGTAGTTGAGGGTCGTCATCATCCCGGCATCCATGTGATAGCCGTTGTGGCAGTGCAGCATCCAGATACCGGGGTTGTCGGCGACGAGCAGGACCGACACGGACTGCATGGGTGTGACGATGACGGTGTCCTTGCGCGGACCGGGACTACCGTCGGCCTTGATCACCTGGAAGGTGTGCCCGTGCAGGTGCATGGGATGCCACATCGCGGTCTGGTTGGCGAAGGTCAGGGTGGCGTTCTGACCCTCGTGGATGGTCAGCGGCACGGTCTGGTCGTAGGGCCGGCCGTTGATCGCCCAGTCGTAGTGCATCATCGAACCGGTCAGCCGGGCCTGCATGGAAAGGTCACTGGTGGTGGGCAGTTGGACCTGGGGTGCGGCGGTGAAGGTGTCGACGGTTCCCACCCTGCGGGTCAGTTCGGCGGGCCGGAATGCCGCGTCGGGGGCGCGGCCCGCCCCGGTGGACAGCAGCGCGCGGGCCACGGCGTTCTTCCCCTCGGCCGAGGCGACCAACGGGAACACCCCGTCGCCCGCGGTGACGAGGACGTCGTAGCGCTCCCCCATACCGATCAGCACCGCATCGACGTCCACCGGCTCGACGGGGAACCCGTCGGTGTGGGTGACGGTCATACGATGCCCGGCAAGGGCGACCCGGAAGGCGGTATCGGCACCGGCGTTGATCATCCGGATGCGGATGCGCTGGCCGGGTGCGGCGGTGAATGTTTTAGCCGCCGCTGGTATTCGGCCGTTGATCAGATAGTAGGGGTAGGTGACGTCGCCGCCGTCCCCGCCGAGCAGGTCACTCACCGCGCCCACCCCGGCACCCGGGTTCCCGGGCATCGAACCCATGCCGCCCATTCCCGGCATGCGCCCCATATCGCCCATGGGTCCCCTCGCGGGAATCCCTGCCATGGGGCCATGCCCGGATCGGGCGCCCATGCCCATCGACCTGAGGCCGCTGAAGATCTCCTCGGGACTGCTGCCCACCCCGGAGGTCCAGTCGTCGAGCATGACGATCCACTCGGCGTCGTAGCGTCCCGGTTCTGTCGGGTCGTCGATGATCAGCGGCACGTAGAGGCCGTAGTCGGTGTCCAGGCCGGTGTGCGGGTGCGCCCAGTAGGTGCCCGGGTACGGGGAGGTGAACCGGTAGGTGAACGACGTTGCGGGGTCGATGTTGGGGGTGGCCGGGGCGGCTCCGTCCATGTCGTTGCGCAGCGCGATGCCGTGCCAGTGCACCGACGTGGGGTGGTCGAGGCCGTTGTCGATGGTGACGGCGATCTCGTCGCCGACGTTGGCCCGGATCAACGGGCCGGGCAGGAGGTTGTTGTAGGCCAGGGTCCGGGCGCGGGTGCCTCCGAGGTCGACTTCAGCGGCGCCTGGGGACAACCGGGCGGTCACGGTCTTGCCGGTGTGGGGGCGGGCGGCCTCAGCCGCGGCGATCGCCTCGGTGGTGCCGCTGGTCGGGGCGGTGGCGGTGGTGGAGCGGCTACACCCCACCAGGGCTGCACCGCCGACGGCGGCGGCCACCAGAAACCCCCGCCGTGTCAGCGGCACCGCCGGCGGGGGCGCTTGGGTCATCACCGGTCCTGTCGTTGTGGGGCTGCGCTTTCCACTGTGGTCCGGCGGGTGCGGGGGTTTGGTGTTGGTTGTGTGAAGATTCGCTCAAGACGCGGTGTGCCGCGGCTCGGGCGGCACGATGTGAGGATGAATTCCTTACCCGGTGCCGCCGGGGGTGGCGCGGACCTCGGCTATCGCGCGTTGGTGGTCGATGACGAGGCCGCCCTGGCCGACGTGGTCGCCAGTTATCTGCAGCGCGAACATTTCGAGGTGACGGTCTGCCACGGCGGGGCCGAGGCGTTGGCGGTGGCCCGCGAGGTCGATCCCGACGTGGTGGTGCTGGACCTGGGGTTGCCGGGTATCGACGGGCTGGAGGTGTGCCGACAGCTGCGGACGTTCTCCGATGCCTACGTGGTGATGCTGACCGCCCGTGACACCGAGATGGACACCATCGTCGGGCTCTCGGTGGGGGCCGATGACTACATCACCAAACCGTTCAGCCCGCGGGAGTTGGTCGCCCGGATCCGCGCCATGCTGCGCCGGCCACGCACGGCCGCGGCGACGCCGGGCGCAACGGCTGCCGATGCGCAGATGCCGCCCGCCCGCCTCTTCGGGCCGCTGTCGATCGAGCTGGCCAGCCGGCAGGTGTTCCTCGAGGGGGATCTGATCCCGTTGACCCGTACCGAGTTCGACATCCTGGCGGCGTTGTCGTCGCGGCCGGGTGCGGTGTGGAGCCGCCGCCAGCTCATCGACGCGGTGTGGGGTGAGCCGTGGGTGGGCAACGACCACCTGGTGGACGTCCACGTCGGGCACCTTCGCCGCAAACTCGGCGACGACCCCGCCGATCCGCGGTTCGTGTTCACCGTCCGCGGGGTGGGCTACCGAATGGCAACCGGGCGATGACGCCGCGGCCGGGGATGGGGATGCGCGGGCGGCTGCTGCTCGCCCAGACACTGGTGCTGCTCGCCGGAGGAGCCACCACCTGGGTGGTCGCTTCGGTGGTCGGGCCGCCGCTGTTCCGCGAACATCTGCACCAGGCAGGGGTGGAACACAATTCCAACGAGCAGTTCCACGCCGAGCAGGCCTATCAGCACGCCACCGCCCTGTCGATCGCGGTGGCGATCACCGTGGCCGCCTCGACCGCGTTCGTCGTCACCGCCTATTTGAGCCGGCGTCTGCAACACTCCATCGCCGAACTGTCGCAAGCAGCCGCGGCGATCGCTGAGGGCCACTACGACATCCGCGTCGCCCCACCGCAACTGGGAGACGAATTCGAGAACCTGGCCGGCTCGTTCAACCAGATGGCGCAGCGCCTGCAATCGGTGGAATCCACCCGCCGCCGGATGTTCGGGGACCTGGCGCACGAAATCCGGACCCCGGTTGCGGTCCTGGAGGCTTACCTGGAAGCCGTCGAGGACGGCGTGAAAACCCTTGACCCTCAGACGATTGCGATGCTGCGCGAGCAGACCGGGCGTCTGGTGCGGTTTTCCGCCGACGCCGGAGCGCTGGCCCAGGCCGAGGAATCCCACACCGCGATCGCCCGGGGTCCGGTCGACACGGCCGAACTCCTCACCGCACTGAAGGCGGCGTTCGCCGACCGCTACGCCGCCAAGGCGGTTGCCCTGCACACCGAAGCCGGCGATACCGCGCCGATCTGGGCCGACCGGCAACGGCTCACCCAGGTACTGGGCAATCTGCTCGACAACGCCCTGCGGCACACCCCCGCCGGCGGGCACGTCACTTTGACCACCACCCGGCGCGGGCCGGAAGTGGCCTTCACTGTGACCGACGACGGCGACGGGATCCCCGCAGGGCACCTGCCGCACGTCTTCGAACGGTTCTACCGGGCCGACTCCGCCCGGGACCGGGGTCACGGCGGATCGGGTATCGGACTGGCGATCGCCAAGGCGCTGACCGAAGCCCATGGCGGGCACATCAGCGCGGCCAGCCGCGGACCCGGTCAGGGCACCACCTTCACCGTGGCGGTGCCGGTCGCCTCTCAGAGCGAGGGTGTTCCGACGAGCTCGTAACCCGCGACCGCCACCGCCGCGCGCACCGCATCGTCGGTCAGAGCAGCCGTGCTCGTCACGGTGACTGGTGAATCACCCTGCGGCACCACCTCGACCGCCACCGCGGTGACACCACCCAGCTTCTCCAGCTCCGCGGTCACCGCACCAGCGCAATGCCCGCAGGTCATTCCGCGCACCTGATAGGTCCGGGTCTGGGACATCCCAACCCCTACAGGGAGGACAGGATCTGGTTCATGGTGTCGATCTCTTTCTGCTGGCTGTCCAGGATCGCCTTGGCCATCGCAATCGCATCGGGGAACTGACCGTTCTTGATCTCGTCCTGGGCCATGGTCAGCGCACCCTGGTGATGGGCGATCATCCCGGTCAGGAACAGCTTGCTGGCCTCGACACCCTGGGCGGTGGTCAACGCGTCCATCTGCGCCGGCGACATCATGCCGTCCATCCCGGACATGCTGCCGTGATCCATCCCGGGCGGCATCATCGACCCGCTGGGCATCGGCATGGTGGTGCTCGTTGGGGTACCCGATCCGTTCATGCCGGGCATCCCGCTCATGCCGCCGTGATCCATCCCGGGCATTCCGCTCATGGGCGGCATGCTGCTACCGCTCATCCCCGGCATCCCACTCATCGGCATGCCCCACTGGCTCATCCAGCCTTGCAGGGTAGTGATCTCCGGGCCTTGGGCGGCCTTGATCTGCTCGGCAAGATCGACCACGCGGGGGTCGATGCCCTGCTTTCCGAGGATGATGTCGCTCATCTCGATTGCCTGCTGATGGTGCGGGATCATCCTGTGCGCGAAATCCATGTCGGCCTGGTTGTGGGCGGCCGCCTGGGTTGTTGCCGAGATCTGGGTGGACGTTGACGCCGGTGGACCGGCCTCTGTGGTCGCCGACTTGCTACACGCCCCGATGGCGGCCACCGCGGCCAACGCCACCACGCCGATCGCCACAGTCCTTGTCCTATTCACGCCACTGCCGGTCACACGCATCCCCTTCGTCGTTGAGATCGCTTCCCAGAACAGCCTTCCCCAGACTGGTGCGGGTCTTTTGGTCGTTCTGTGAAGATTCGATAAAGAACCGACCTACTCGTCCCTCTGGGTGGATACCGGTGCCAGATTCGGGAAGTGGACAGCAACGACACACCGGAGGGAACCCGCATGAGCATTGCTATTTCGACGTCGCTGCACTCCTCGTTCGCCGATGCGGTGGCCCGCACCCGGCAGGCCCTAGCCGGTCAGGGGTTCGGCGTGCTCACCGAGATCGACATGAAAGCCACGCTGAAAGCCAAACTGGATCAGGACATGGAGAACTACTTGATCCTGGGCGCCTGCAATCCGCCACTGGCCCACCGGGCGGTGAGCCTCGACCGCCAGATCGGGTTGTTGCTGCCCTGCAACGTCGTCGTACGCACCGACCCCGACGATGCCACCCGGGTGCTGGTGGAGGCGATGAACCCGCAACTGCTGGTTCAAGTGACCGGGAATCCCGCATTGCAGGACGTCGCCGATGAGGTCACCGGCAAGCTGCGCACCGCGATCGAAACACTGACGCCCACCTCGGCGTAGCTGCTGGCAGTCACACCGGGGTGGGCGTCGGCCCCAAAGCAGTTACTGCGCTGGCATGCAGCGCGGGGCCCCTAAATTTCAAGCACTTCGAGGGCTATCCGTGACCGATGGGCGGGCAGTCCATCGGCATGTCGCCGTTGGGCGCCGGCTGCTGGTTCACACCACCCAGTTGCCCCGGTCGCGTCAGTGGGTTGCCCGAACCGGGGTCTGTCTGACCGGCGGGTGGATGAGCCATCTGGCTGCACTCCGTAGTGGGCTCGGCCGCAGCTACGGGGGCACTGCCGAGCAGTAGCGACAGACCGAACGCTGGGGCAGCAGCAATGACGGTGAGGCGACGGGTGCCTTTTCTGACTGTGGCAGCTGATCTGTTGAGAACTCCGGCCACGCGCGGCTGGGATGTGAACATGGGACCCTCCATACTGTGTTTGGTTGTTGTCTGAGTCTTTGAAATCCGACCCCGTCCCGGGGTTTAGAGCTGGCCGGCATCGCCCCCCGGCGCTTCCCGGGTTTCATTGGGTGACCGTTACGGGGCCGGGGTTGCTAGGCGCCGCCGGGGGTGCCGGAAGTTTGAGGCCCTTGAGCATCAGGGCGTTGACGGCCACGATGAGACTGGATCCCGACATTGACAACGCGGCGATCTCCGGGCGTAACACAAGCCCGAACGCCGGTTGGAACACCCCGGCTGCGATCGGGAGCGCGATCACGTTGTAGCCCACCGCCCACCACAGGTTCTGGCGCATCTTGCGCAGGGTGCCCCGCCCGATCCGCAACGCGATCGGCACATCGAGGGGATCGGAGCGCATCAACACCAGATCGGCGGTTTCGATCGCAACATCGGTGCCCGCCCCGATCGCCACCCCCAGGTCGGCCTGCGCCAGCGCGGGAGCGTCGTTGACGCCGTCGCCGACCATGGCGACCTTGCGGCCCGCCTTCTGCAGGTCGGCGATCTCGGCGGCCTTGTCCCCGGGCAGCACCTCGGCGATGACGGTGTCGATGCCGAGTTGGTCGGCGATGCGGCGCGCGGTGGCCTGATTGTCACCGCTGAGCATCACGACCTGCACACCCAGGTCGTGCAGGTCCCGGACCGCGGCGGCGGAGGTTTCCCGGGCGGCATCGGCCAGCGCGATCACACCCACTCCGCGGCCGTCGACGGCGACGAGGACCGCGGTGCGGCCGGTGGAGGCCCATTCGTCGCGGCGGCCCATCAACGCCGCCGGGACGTCCACGTCCTCGTCCACCATCAGTTTGCGGTTGCCGACGGCCACCCGCCGGCCGTCCACGGTGGCCGTGGCCCCGTGGCCCGGCACGTTGCGGAAGCCGGTCGCGGACGCAGCGGTCGCTCCCCGTGCGGTGGCGTGGCGCACGATCGCGGCGGCCAGCGGGTGCTCGGACTCTTTTTCCACCGCCGCCACCAGGCCCAGCAGTTCGGGCTCGCTGATTGCCTCGGCGATGAGGTCGGTGACTTCGGGCTCGCCTTTGGTCAGGGTGCCGGTCTTGTCCATCACGACGGTGTCGATGCGCGCCGCGGTTTCCAGGGCGGTCGCATTCTTGAACAGCACTCCGCGTTTGGCGCCCAGACCGGTGCCGACCATGATGGCCGTCGGGGTGGCCAGACCGAGGGCGTCCGGGCAGGTGATGACCACGACCGTGATCGCAAACAGCAGTGCGGTCTGCACCCCTGCCCCGACGGACCACCAGACCAGGAAGGTCACCGTCCCGCCGATCAGCGCGACGAGCACCAGCCAGAACGCCGCCCGGTCGGCCAGTCGCTGCCCGGGGGCCTTGGAGTTCTGCGCCTGCTGGACCATCGCCACGATCTGGGCCAGCACGCTGTCGGAGCCCACGTTGGTCGCCCGTACCCGCAGTGTGCCGGTGGTGTTGATCGACGCCCCGATCACGGTGTCCCCGGCGGCTTTGGACACCGGCAGGCTCTCCCCGGTCACCATCGACTCGTCGACTTCGGAGGCGCCCTCCTCGACGGTGCCGTCCACGGCGATCTTGGCCCCGGGCCGGATCAGCAGCAGGTCCCCGGCCACCACGTCGGCGGTGGGCACCTCCACCGGTTCGCCGCCGCGGATCACCACCGCCATCGGTGGGGCCAACTCCAGCAGGGTGCGGATCGCCTCGTTGGCCCCGCCGCGGGCGCGCATCTCAAACCAATGTCCCAGCAGCACAAAGGCTGTCAGCACCGATGCGGCCTCGTAGAACACCTCGCCGCCGCCGGTGAAGGTGATCGCGACGCTGTAGAGCCAGCCCGCGCCGACTGCGACGGCGACTAGGACCATCATGTCCAGGGTCCTGGCGCGCAGCGCCCGCCAGGCGCCGTCAAAGAAGATCCACGCCGAGTAGAACACCACCGGCAGGCTCAACAAGAAGCTGAACACGTCGTCGCGCAGCCCGAACGGGGCGGGCACATGGAACCCGAGCATGTCGCGGCCCATCGGCGAGAACAGCATGATCGGGATCGACAACACCAGTGCCACCAGGAACCGGTTGCGCATATCGCGCACCATGGCGTCCATCGACATGCCGGCGTGTCCGCCGTGGCCCATCATCTCGTGCGGGCTGTGCTGTGTCGCCGGGGCGTGATGGGCGTGTTCGCCGACTACCTGATGGTCGGCGGGGTGCTCTGCGGGCGGGCCGGCAGGCTCTGACATCGGGTCGCACATGTGGTCGGGAACCGAGCGGCCCGCGCAGTGGAAGCCGCACTCGCGCACCCAGTTGGTGAGGTCGGCCACGGAGGTCGCCGTTGAGTCGTAGGTGACCGTCGCGGTCTGATTGGCCGCGTTGGCGTGCACCCCGGTCACCCCCGGGCGGCGCGTCAGGGCCGACTCGACCACCGCGGCGGAAGTGGCCCAGTGCAGGCCGTGAACGTCGAGTACCGCGGTCGAGGTGGGCATGAATCTCCTTAGTGCTGCGGCCCTCGTCATGGCTTCCCACCGGGTCCTGCCGGGAAACTCATCCACGCCGAACGCCGTCTTCGGTCCACTTCGACCGTCCTCCCCGCTCGCTGCAGGGGCGGTAGGGGTTTGATAAAGATTCAACGAAGATTGCTCGAAGCGCAGTTCGGGACGGCCGGATCGGGCACGCACGCTGCTACCGTCGGCATCATCATGGTCACCCGACGGACACTGCGCAGCGCCCGGTTCTGGGCGGCGATCGGACTGGTGTTCGTCGCGCTCTTCAGCGCGGCACCGGCCAGCGCGGCCTCCCCGGCTGCCCCGCAGGTCGACCACCATGTGACCGCTGACGGCCACCACGACCAGCTTGCCTTCACCGACCACGCCCATATCGGCGCCGCCGCGACAGCTGATGCTCAAGACGAGGTCGGCGACATCGTGGCCTCCCGGTTACGCCCCGCGTTGCTGGCCGTGGGCCTGCTCTTCGCCGCCGCACTGCTGTGGGGATTGCTGCCCCGGGAGACGCCCCTGGTCGGGCGGGATCCCCCGCGCGGGCCGATCGTGGTTTCTTCGGGCCGTGACGTTCTGGCCCGGCTGTGCATCTCGCGTCGCTGATCGGATAGCGCAGACCGCTCGACCCCGCCACCCGGCGCGGGTTGGTCGGTCGGTGACTGTTGTCCACTTCAGCGGCCGCGCTTGTCGATCGCGGCCTCGCATGGAAGCGATCCCCCGATGACCTCTGTTCTTCCTTTCGACCCCCCGCACCGGCGCCGCACCCATCCGCGGCTGCTGCATGGCCAGGACCCCGCCGCAACGATTGCCGCCACGGTGGGCAACACCCCGATTCTGCATATCACCACCCCGTTCACCGGTGGCGATCGAGGATTCTGGGCCAAACTCGAAGGCTTCAATCCGGGCGGGATCAAGGACCGCCCCGCGCTGCACATGGTGGAGCGGGCCCGCGCCCGCGGAGACCTTGCCCCCGGGTCACGGATCATCGAGTCCAGCAGCGGCACACTGGGTTTGGGCCTGGCCCTGGCCGCCAAGGTGTACGGGCACCCGGTCACCGTGGTCACCGACACCGGGCTGGAGCCGATCGTGGCCCGGATGCTGTCGGCCTACGGCGTCGTGGTCGACCAGGTCAGCGAGCCACACCCCGACGGCGGATGGCAGCAGGCCCGATGCGATCGGGTCGCACAGTTGCTTGCCGAGGACCCCGTCGCCTGGCATCCCGACCAGTACAACAACCCCGACAACGTCGACGCCTACCGCGGACTCGCCCTGGAACTGCAGGCCCAACTGGGCCGCGTCGACGTTCTGGTGTGCTCGGTGGGCACCGGAGGGCACTCGGCGGGGGTGGCGCGGGTGCTGCGGGAGTCCAACCCCGGCATGGAGTTGATCGGGGTGGACACGGTCCGGTCCACGATTTTCGGGCAGCCGGCCGGGCCGCGGTTGATGCGCGGGCTGGGATCGAGCATCTATCCCCAGAATGTGGACTACGAGGCATTCACCGAGGTCCACTGGGTCGCCCCCGGCGAGGCGGTGTGGGCATCGCGGGAACTCGCGGCGGCTCAGTATGCGACCGGCGGGTGGAGTGTGGGCGCGGTCGGCCTGGTGGCCGGATGGGCGGCGCGAACCTACCCGGCCGGGACCACCATCGCCGCGATATTCCCCGACGGTCCGCAGCGCTATTTCGACACCGTCTTCAACGACGACTACTGCCGCGAGCATGGACTGCTGGATCAGCAGCCGCCGCCGTCGGAGCCGCTGACGGTTGCCGATCCCACCGAAACGGTCATCACTTCCTGGACCCGCTGCGCCACGGTGGTCGACCCGACCCGGGCGGTGCGCTGATGGGCGTGGTCGCTTCGTGGCGCAGTTTCGGCTGGCCGAGCCGGTTGCTGATGATCAACCAGTTCGGCATCAACCTCGGCTTCTACATGCTGATGCCCTACCTGGCCGGCTATCTGGCCGGGCCGCTGGGGTTGGCGGCGTGGGCGGTCGGCCTGGTGCTGGGGGTGCGCAACTTCTCCCAGCAGGGCATGTTCATCGTCGGCGGCACCCTGGCCGACCGGCTGGGCTGCAAACCGCTCATCGTGGCGGGCTGCCTGCTGCGCACCGCGGGCTTCGGGCTGCTGGTGTTCGCCCAATCACTACCCATGGTGCTGATCGCCTCGGCTGCAACGGGTTTCGCCGGGGCGCTGTTCAACCCGGCGGTGCGCGCCTACCTGGCCGCCGATTCCGGGGAGCGCCGCGTGGAGGCGTTCGCAGTGTTCAACGTCTTCTACCAGGCCGGCATCCTGGCCGGGCCGCTGGTCGGCCTGGCGTTCATGGCCGTGGACTTCCGGGCGACCGCCGCCGCGGCGGCCGCGGTGTTCGCGCTGCTGACCATCGCCCAGCTCTTCGCGCTGCCCCGCCGCGACCCCGACCCGGTCGAGGACCAGACCTCGATCTGGCAGGACTGGCGCGCCGTGCTGGCCAACCGCTCCTTCCTGCTGTTCGCCGCGGCGATGACCGGCTCCTACGTGCTGTCCTTCCAGGTCTATCTGGCCCTGCCTTTGCACGCCGCGGACCTTGCACCCCAGCACCAGGCGCTGCTGATCGCCGCGCTGTTCGTGGTGTCCGGCGTGGTGGCTGTGGCCGCACAACTGCGGGTCACCCGCTGGTTCTCCTCGCGCTGGGGAACCAGCCGCTCCCTGGTCATCGGCATGACCGTGGTGGCACTGTCCTTCACCCCGCTGATCCTGTTGCCCGACACCCGGTTCGGGACACCTGCTGGGATCGCGGCGCTGCTGCTGAGCACCGCCGTGCTGGCGATCGGTTCGGCCGCGGTGTTCCCCTTCGAAATGGACACCGTGGTGGGCCTGTCCGGCGGCCGACTGGTCGGCACCCATTACGGCTTCTACAGCACCATCGTCGGCGTCGGCATCCTGGCCGGCAACGTCGCCA
>CAZEHT010000114.1:8388-12638 GCA_964511995.1 uncultured Mycobacterium sp. | reverse complement strand
GTGCCCCCGTCCATCGACCACTGCGGCAGGGCAATCGTGTAGTCGATCGGTACGTTGGTTCCGACCGGGTAGTCGGGCATGTAGAGGATCAGTTCGTTCGGGGTGAGCGCCCACGCCCGGTAGCCGCCTGAATAGACCCGGTCGGGCGTCCACAGCTCCGGAACGAACGGGTGCGTATTCGGTTGATGCGGTGGCGGTGCCGTGTTGAGTGCGTCCACGACGTACGGGTGGGCCAACGGCGGAATCGCGGCGAGCGGGGTGCCGGGCTTCAACACGTCCGCCAGTGCCACCCGCTGACCGTTGGCCATGTTGTAAGAGAAGGTACGGTAGCCGTTGCTGAGCACCGGCCTATTCGGGTGTGTGCCGGCATCCGTACCCCAAGTACCCGAGTAGATCTCGCGATAGACCACCGTGAGCACGTCGCCATGTTGGAACGTCTGCACGTGAGCTTCGCCGAAGCTGTCGGCGGGCATACCAGCGGCAGCGGTCTTCCAGTTGTTCATCAGCGTGCTCAGGTAATCGCGAAGCGTGCCGCCGATCACGTTGTTGTCGATGAGGTCACCGGGCAGCGCGATTTGGATGTTGCGGACTGCCTTACGGTCGGACAGCACCGAAGCGTTGCAGTTCTGGCCGTCCCACTGCCCGCCGATCTCGTCACAGAACGACACGACCGATGCGTCGGCGGTGGGCGCAAGCACAACCGACGCCGCCGCCGCGATCAGCGAAGCGGTGAGTTTCCCCATTCGCATGGAGTCCTCCTTCTCACGGGAGCTCGACTTTGCTTGCGCGCCAGCGGCCGTCGACATGTTCCATCGTCATCTTGATCCGGCTGCGGTCGATACGCGGATCGGGCACGCTGGTGTTGGATACCGACTGGTCGACGAACAACAGCACGACGACCTTGTTCCTGGTTGCGGACTGAACCGCCGACTCGACGACGACACCGTGCGCGGTGGCCTTGTTGTCGATCAGCAGTTGCCGAAGCTGCATACTCGATTTCGAGTACATGTCCTTGAACTCGCCGGTTGCGCCGTCGAGTACCTGCGAGAAATTCTCGTCGACCTTGTCGGAGTCGATACTCGTCAAGACCTGTGCGTACGACACCGCGGCATTCTGGGCGTGTTGGCTGGCCTGCTCGATCTGATCCTTCTGCCACAGCTTCCAGCCGAGAAAGCCCGAAGTGGCAAGCGAGGCAACGAACAACAGGCAGACGGCGGTGGCCAACAGGTTCCGTCCCCACCGCCGCTGCCTTTGCACCCCGGTCTGTGAGCCCATGGCGGCCTCGTCGACATCGGTGCTCGAGTCCTCGGCGACGTCGGTCTCCGGCTCGGCGAGTTCGCTCGCGGTCGAATCGGAATCCTCGGCGGGATCGGGCTTCTCAGTCGTATCAGGGTCGTTCTCGGTAGTCACAGACAAGTTCATCTCCTCGAAGCGTTTCGGCAAATCCACGGTCAGCGTGGCGGTTCAATCGGCAGCGTAGGGCCGCCGTATGGCGTTGGAATCGTATACCGGCCCTTGGGCGTCGGATCGGTGGTCCTGCCCAGATCGGCACCTGGGGGCGGCCCCGCGGTGTCGTCACCGGCCGGCCGGGGCGCATTCTTCGCGCCGCGGATCAGGACCGCCGGGTCCTCGTCACGGCAATAGGTGTACATGTACGGCTCGGGATAATCGGCCGACGACGGAGGCCGCCGCGGTGTTCCGTAGTCGCACGCGTAGCGGGGGTAGATGTCGCCGGTGGCCCACAAGCCACCATCTTTCATGGTGCTGCCGATCGCGTCGAACAGCGACGTGCGGTAGTCGGGGAAAAGTGCATGCAGCGCCGGCACCCGCAGGTAGAGCAACTGAGTCGTGGTGGTTAGGCTGCCGAGCAGCTGCACCATGGTGTCGGAGTTGTCGGCGAACAGATCGTCGACGGACGACAACGCACCGGGCGCCACCGCGTTGAGCGTGCGATACCCGTTGAGCATCTTGTTGATGCCCGCGAAGCTTCTGTTCAGGTTGTCGGCCGCGGCCACCATGCCGGGGCCCTTGTCGGCGGCGAGATTGAACACCACCCGGCTGGTCTTAAGAAGGTTCGTGGTCTCCGGCATGACCGAATCGAGTGTCGTCAGCAGGAAGGTACCGCCATCGACGATGTCAGCCAGCTTCTGCGGCCCTTCCTTGCTCATGCTCAGCTCGTTCTTCATGATTTCGAGCTTGGCCGTATCGAGCTGCTTGAGGGCCCCGTCGGCATTGGTGAGCGTGTCGTCGAGCGTCTTGGGTACAACGGTCCGGCCCAACTCGATGACATCGCCGTTCTTCAGGAATGGACCTTCCGTTGTGTCCGGCAGGAAGTCGACGTACTGCTCACCGGCCGGGGACAGCCCGGATACACGGACAGCGCTGCTGGCCGGTATCGGGTGCCTGGCTTCGAGATGCACCGTGGCGTTGACGCCTTCGGGCGTAATGCGCAGGGCTTCGACGCGACCGACCCGGAAGCCGCGCACGGCGGCGTCCTGGTTGGGCAACAGGCCTCCGGAGTTGGGCAACGCGATCGTCACCCGATACGTCGACTGGAACGGGTTGATTCGGAGGGCGACGAAAAGCACGTAGGAACTGGCGATGACCAAGGTCAGCAACAGCCCGAATGCGGACAACCAGCTGCGTTTGCGATGGCCGAAGCGGACGAGTGCGACAAGGCGATCGGCGGCGGCGGAAATCATTGTGGGGCCTCCGCGGGCAGTGCGTGCGACGGTGATGGGGCCTCAGCGGCTGGACCGGCCGCAGGACCGGGCGCCGGGCCAGGCGGCGGGAGGAACAGATAGGCCGGCGGACCGGTTTGTGCCGGCGGCGCCCATCCCGGTGGCAGGGTCTCGGGTGGATCGGCCGGCGGTCCCACCACTTGCAGTTGCCCGGGTTCGGTCGGGTTGGGGATGACGGGAACCTCAGGTACACCGGGTCCCTTACCGACCATCCGTTCCTGCAGACGGAACAGCGTGTACTTGAACGATCCGATGATCTGGTTGAAGTTGGACCACTTCGGACCGTGGAACCCGTCGTCGCCGGCGAACCCGATGTCGGGGATGTGGCCGAGGATCAGCCGGTCGATGTTCACGCGAACCGACCACGCGCTGCTGGAGAAGCCCTTGACGATCGGCGGCATCAACCGGTTCAGCGAGAACAGGGTGGCATCGGGTTCCAGCACGACCTCGTTGAAGGACGACGAAATCGTGTTGAGATCGGTGAGGATGCTTCGGCCGCTGGTGTCGGTGCCCGCGATCGACGGGAACTTGGCCATGAGAGTCGTGACATTGCCGACCCGTTGAACGAGATCGGCGATCTGAGTCGAGTTCGCCGCCAGCGCGTCGGTCGCGGGGCCGGCAGCGGCCACCGCATCGGCGAGTTGCTGGTTCTTGGCTTTCATCTGGTCGACGAGTTTCGACGTCTCGGTCAGTGCGGTCGAGATCTGGTCGGACCGTGCGTTGAGGCGGTCCAGGGTGTGGTTCGACTTCTTGATGAGATTGCCGAATGCCTCGCCCTGGTCGCCCGTCGCCTTGCCCAGGCCGTTGATCAGGTTCGTGAGGTTGCGTATCGCACCGCCGTTGACGACGATGGCCGCCGAACTCAGCAGCGCTTCGACGGTCGCCGCCGCGGAAGTCGATTCGAGGCCGATGGTGTCACCGTTCTGCAGCATCGGCGCATTGGGCTGGAACGGGCTCGGGGGCCTGAGGGCGACGAAAATATCGCCCAGCGGAGTGGCAGATCTCAGCTCGGCGGTGGTGCCCTTGGGCAGTTCGACGCCGCCCATGATGCGCAGCGTGGTCACGGCCGTGTAGTTGCGCGCAATCATGTCGGAGACCTCACCGACGTCGGCCCCGCCCAGCTTGACCTTGGCCCTGGCGGGCAGGTTGAGCGCATTTTCGAAGATCGCTGTCAGCTCGATGCCGTCGCGGCGGATGCTGCCGGGTGCGGGTAGCGGCACGCTCGACAAGCCTCCGGAAGCGCATGCCGACACCGACATGCATGCGCCCATTGCCATCGCTGCCAATGCGTAGTGCCTGCGCGCCACCATCATCTCTGCCCCATCGCCGCAAGACCGTCCAACACGTAGGTCAGCCCGAAGTCGGGGCCGAAATCCTGCAGTGTGCCTGTGCTGCAACCCAGTTGGCGCAAGCCCATCATGTTGCACACCTCTTTGAGGGTCTGGGTGTCGAAGAGAACCTTGTCGACGAGCACGTGGACCCTCAGTGCTCCGTTCTTCTTGTCGATGA
>CAZEHT010000114.1:2703-8288 GCA_964511995.1 uncultured Mycobacterium sp. | reverse complement strand
AGAACCTTGTCGACGAGCACGTGGACCCTCAGTGCTCCGTTCTTCTTGTCGATGATGTTGTAGAGGTTGTCCAGGGTCATCGGCGCTACGTTAAGAAGTTCGGCGAGATCACGCTGATACTCGACCAAAGTATTGAACGAGGTGTTACCGCTGGTGACGATGCCTTTGAAGGTGTCGCGATTCTTTTCGAGCATGTCGCCAAGCTGAGCGAGCATCTGATTTACCTTTTTTCCGGTGGTGCCGCTGCCGAGGTTCTCGTCGGCGAGGATGTCGCTGACCTGCCGAACGTAGGAACCGAACTCCCGCAGTATCTCGTCGTTCTTGGAGGCGGCCTCGAACAACGAGTTGGTGTTCTTGACGATGGCGGTCAGCTGCTCTCGCGTCACCGTGCCCCGGTCGTCGCTGAGGCGCAAAGCATTCGAGAGCTGGCCGAGCGCTTCCTTCATGTCGGCGCCATTACCCTCGGCGACCGCGGCTCCTGAGTTGACGAGGTCGGCCAGCGGGCCGTTTCCTTTCCCGTCGCCGCGCACGGCCCCGGCCAGGTTGTTGACCAGGTCGAGGGTCCGCGCGAATTCGATGGGTGTCTTGGTTCGGTTCAGCCCGATGGTGGCGCGGTCCTGCAGTTTCGGACCACCTCGATAGGGCGGGGTCAGTTCGATCTGACGGTCGGTGAGTATTGACGTGGAGATGGTGACGGCCTGCACGTCTGCGGGAATCGGGATGTTCTTGTCCACGGTGAAATCGATCTCGGCATATCCGCCCTTGGGCGTGATCCTGGTGACCCTGCCCACCGGCATCCCGAGCACGGCGATCTTGTTGCCCTCGTAAACCCCTGCGACATTGTCGAATTGGGCCGTCACATGGATCACGTTGGATCGCGCGGCGAGGTACCGCCATCCGAAGAAACCCACCGCTGCCAACAGCACCAGGCCGGTGATACCGATGATGAGAAACTTGCGGGCACCGGATGTCATTTGCAGTCCTTGAAGTACTCGAGCAGGCCAAATTGCTTGGCCCGGCCGCTGATTGCGCACATCCAGGAGTCGACCAGGAGGCCGGCGGGAACGTTGAGGTCGGCCGCGTTGCCGGTGCCGGTAGCGTTCGCCAGGCTCCGAAGCGCGACGGGGGCGCTTTGCAGAGTGCTGCGAAGCAGGTCGTCGTGCTGTGCGAGCAGACCCGTCAACTCATTCAGGTTCTGCAGCGTCTCTTCGAGTTCCGGCCGGTCGTCGACGATGATGCCGCTCAGGGTCTGCACGAGGTTGGTCAGGGCAGCGATCATGGCGTGGAAGCTGGCGCGGCGAGCTACGAATTCACCGACCAACGAGTTTCCCTGGTTGACCAGGCTGCCGAGCGCCGCCTGCTGGCTGCGCAGGGTGTTGGTCACCGATTCGGTGGTTTTCAGCAGTGATCCGATTTGTGCGCGCCGCTCGCCGATGACCGAGGACAGGTTGTTGAGGTTGTCCAGAACTTCGGGCACCAGTGGGGGCAGCCCCTTGAGCTGGTTGCCCAGAATGCTCATCGTCTCGCCGAAGTTCTCGAAATTCATCTGCTCGAAGTTGCCCGTGGCATCAGTGAGGGCGATTTGCAGATCGTAGGGAACCTCGGTGTGGGCAAGATCGATTGTGTTGTCGGGCAACGAACCCGAACCGAGAGGAGTCAGCGACACGTAACGCCCGCCGAGGATCGTCAGGGTCATCACCTTCGCCCGCGACTGGTCGCCGACCTTGACGCTGTTCCTGACGCGGAGCGTCACTTCGACGTGGTCGCCGGCCAGCCTCATACCCGTGACCTGGCCGACCGGCACGCCGGCAATCGTAACGGCGTTGCCGGTCTGCAGTGCCGCGGCTTGGGCAAACTGCGCTCGGTATTCTTTATAGCCCGGAGCGAACACCTTGAACACCAGCAGCGCGGCGACGAGGACGGAGATCATCGCCAGGCCGATGATGCCCAGCAACGTCTTGTTGCGCTCTTCGAGCGGAGTCTTCCGCTTCTTCGGTGTGCGATTAACCATTGGCCATGTTCCTGCATCTCGGGGAGTGCCACGCCCTGTTTCCGGGTGTCGCCGCATTGACGACGATCGGTGTCACGTCGTTGAGCCCTGGGAAGAAGCCAAGGGCGTTCAAATCACACGCGTAGGCATTTCCGTACGCGCCCTCATTGGTGATGCGCGCGAGTCCTTTCAGCATCAGCGGAAGATTGGCGCCGGTGAAGGCCAGCTGCGGTTCGATCTGCGTCAGGTGCTTGGCGAATCCCGGTTGCCGGTTGACGAGGTCGTTGATCGGCGGATAGACGACGTCGGTGATAGTGGACAGCTGCCCGACGACCCGAGAAATCGAGCCCATGGACGAGACCAACTCCGGACGCCGTGCGTTGAACGTCGACACCATCTGACGGGTTTGGGTGATGGTGTGGTCGAGTTCGTCGTTGTGCTTGGCGAGGTTTGAAACCACTTCGTTCAGATTGGTGATGATCGGGCCGAGTTGGGCGTCTTGGCCGGCGAACGAGCTGGTCAGCTTGCTCGTCTGATCGATGAGCCCGGCCAGCGATACGTCATCGCCCTGCAACGACAGGATGGCCCCGTGGGTGAGGTTGTTCAGGTCGTCGGGGTGGATCAAGGTGAACAGCGGCTCGAATCCGTTGATCATCACGCCCACGTCGAATGACGGGTCGGTCTGCTCGACGGGGATGACGCTGCCCGGGGCCAGCTGCCCGCGATCACCGATATTTCCAAGCGAAAGACCGACATACCGTTGACCGACGATGTTCTGGTACGTGACCGAGGCGATGGTGTTTCCGTACAGCTTCTGGTCTTGTTGCACGATGAAGTCGACTCGGGCTTGGTTGCCTTGCAGCTCGATCTTCTGGACTCGCCCGACGCGCACCCCGGCCATCCGGACGTCGTCACCCTCGGCGAGGCCGAAAACGTCGGTGAATATTGCCGAGTAATGCGACGTCTTCCCGGTGACGTCGCGGCGCAGAGTGGCATAGACAAGCCATGTCAGGCCGAACGAAACGATCAGGAAAAGGATGACCGCGATCAGTGGGCCGCGAAAGCTCTTCATCGGGGCGTCTCCTCGGAAGGCGGCTCGGCGGGCGACACGGTCATGCCGCGCGCAACGGGCCCGAGCAACAGTTGAGTGGCAGAAGTGGCGGGTTGACCGGTGGCGATGCTGAGTTGGATACGCTCCTCATCGCTGCCCACCGGGCCCACGTTGCCCCCGAAGGACGCGGCGGCCTCGGCGGGTAGGCGCGTGCCGTCGGGCGGCGGCGGTGCCGGCACCGGCGGCGGCTCGTCGGGGTACCCGGGACGGGCAACCGGGGCTGCCGGTGACAGCGGCGGCACGGGCGGTTGCGTGAGGGGCACGTTCGGGTTGGCACTGCCGGGCACTGGCGGCGCGGGCAACATGCCTTGCGGCAGCGGCGGATTGGGGTCCGCAAGGTTCGGATACGGGTTGACCAGAGGCGGGCCCACCGCCACCAGATTCCCGTTAGGACCGAGCACAGTCCCCCGCGGCGGTGCCAGGTTCTTCGGCGGCTGATAGTTCTGCGGCATAAGCTCTTCGGGGAGGTCCGGCCGGACGGCTACCAGCGGCGCGGTGTAGCAGCTCGGTCCTTTGAGTGCCCCGTACTGTGGGCAGTCCGCACGCGTGTAGGAGTAGGTGGGCGTCAACGAAAGGTTCACCCGCATCTTGGCGGTGTCCAACTCCGGCATCCACACCTCCCTGAAGAACCTCTCGGAGAGGTCGTTGAGTTTCACGAAGCCAGGCAGGAAGTGATGGGAGCTGTTGGCTAGCTCACCCACCACGGGTGTCAGGTTGCCGGTGATCGTCACCAGCCGGTCGGTGTGGTTGTTGAGCGCGGTCTCTGTGGTGCCCAGGGTGTTCATGCCGCCGTTGATCAGCGACGTAAGTTGGGCGCGCTGCTCGGCGACGACCTGCATCGGCGGGACAGCCTGGTACAGCGCGTCGAACAGATCCGGAGCGGACTGCTGCAGTGCCCGGGAGGCGTCGATGAGAGCGGAAATGGTCGTGGGGGTGGGCTCGGTGGAGACGATTGCGTTGAGCTGATCCATGATCCGGTCCATCTGGGCGCCGGCGGCCAAGAGCTTGGTTCGACGATTCTCGGTGGCCGCGTTCAGCGCAGCCATGATCCCGATCGATTGGTCGTCGCGGGGATTGCGCGCGGTCGCGAAGATGATCGAACGCAGTTTGTTGAGCGTCGTCTGGAACACCACCGTGGGAAGGTCGGTGTTCTCCGGAATGCGGGCACCGGTCTGGATGGGACCCGCTCCCGGGTCGCTGTCGATCAGCTGCACCGCCGACACCGCGAAGATGTTGCTGGGAATGACTCGCGCGGTGACACCTGCGGGTACCGAGCCGGCGAATTCCGGCTTGAGATCGATCCTCACGGAATTGAGCCCGCCGCCCGTAGCGGGCTCGACCCCTCGCACCAACCCCACCAGTACACCGTGGAACTTGACGTCGGAGTTCTCCGGCAGGCCATCGCCGATATTGGCCATTTCGGCAACGACCCGCACCGACTTGTCGAGCTTGCCGCTCGACCTGACAAGCATCAGGGAGGCGATGAACAACGCCACCACGATGAAGCTGATGCCGGCGACGAGCAGCAACCTGTTGGAAGGCCCGCGGCCATCGGTCTCAAAGGAATTACCCACGCTAACCCCCGAACCTTGCGCCCGAGCCTGCCGACCAGAAGAACATCGAAAGGAGCATGTTCGCGATGACCACCACGGTGATGGCAGCTCTCATCGCGTGCCCGGCTGCAACGCCGACGCCCACGGGGCCACCGGACGCGTAGTAGCCGTAGTAGCACTGGATGGTCGATGCGATGAACGTGAAAACGATGACTTTGATGATCGAGTAGAAAATGTCCTGCAAGGACAGCATCATGCCGAAGTAATGCAGATACGATCCCGGCGCTCCGCCGCTGGTGGCCTGCACGATCAGTTGCGCGGTGATGTAACTGGCGCTGAGGCATGCGATGTACAGCGGAACAATGGCGACCATTGACGCGAGGAGCCGGGTGGTCACAAGGTATGGGATCGGATTGAGGCCCAGAGTTTCCAGGGCATCGATCTCTTCGGCGATGCGCATCGACCCGAGTTGTGCGGTAAACCGGCAGCCCGCCTGTGTCGCGAACGCCATCGAGGCGGCGATCGCTGCTAATTCGCGCGTATTGACCAGCGACGAAATGATGCCGGTGGCGGGACCCAGCCCGAGCAGGTCGAGGAAGTTGTATCCCTCGATACCGACGAGAGCGCCGACGGTTATGCCGAGAACGATTGTCACACCGGCGGTGCCGCCACCGACCACGAGCGAGCCGTTTCCCCACGCGACATCGGAGAGCAGCCTGACGAATTCCGATCGGTAGTGGCGCAACATCGTCGGCACGCCGGCTACGGTCCGGAAGAAGAACGCCACCATGTGGCCCAGCCGCAATGTCGGTGTGAGGGTCTTGCGGTAGAGGCGGACAACCGGTCCCGCGAATGGGACGAATGGTGCTGCGGAAGCGCTCATGTCAGCCCCACTCGTGGGAAGAGGATGATGTAGAGCTGGCTGATCGCG
>CAZEHT010000114.1:1541-2603 GCA_964511995.1 uncultured Mycobacterium sp. | reverse complement strand
CGCTCATGTCAGCCCCACTCGTGGGAAGAGGATGATGTAGAGCTGGCTGATCGCGACGTTGATGATCATCAGCAGCAGGATCGATTCGACAACCGCGGCGTTCACCGAGTTCGCCACGCCGATCGGACCACCCTTGGTCGATAGGCCCTTCTGACAGGAGACCACCGACACGATGGCGCCGTAGATCACCGCCTTGAGCAGCGCGAGGATCATGTCGTCCGTCGACGCGAACGAGGCGAAGGTGGCTACGAAGCTGCCGGGCGCTCCACCCTGGGAGTAGACGTTGAACAGATAGCTTGCGAGGAAGCCGGTGAAGCACACGATGCCGGTAAGGCAGAGGCCGATGATGATGGCGGCGGCGAAGCGCGGCACCACCAGGCGGCGGATCACCGAAACGCCCATCACCTCCATCGCGGCGACCTCTTCCCGCATGGTGCGCGATCCGAGGTCGGCCGTGATGGCCGATCCGACGGCCGCGGCCATGAGCATGGCGGAGACCAGCGACGCGGCCTGGCGAATGACGGCGAGCCCGCTGGCAGCGCCCGCCATCGAGGTGGCGCCGACTTGGCCCGCCAGTAGCGAGAACTGCACTGAGAGAGTGACACCCAGCGGCAGCGACACCAAAATGGTGGGCACCACTGCGGTACCGGCCATGAACGCGCACTGCCGGACAAACTCCTGAAACTGGAACTTACCGGTTAAGAGATCGAAGAAGAACCACTGCAGGGTGCGCATACCGAGAACAAACTGGTCCCCGACCGTGCTCAGCGACGCGATCGGGTGCCGCTTTATGTACCCCGTTGTCCACTGGTCTATCGCGTGGAGACCGTCGTTTCGGGGTGCGACCTGGTCCGTATCCGTAGTCATCGGCAGTCAGGGCTCCGCCCGTACGACGTTTCGTCGCAGTTGCCCATTCTGAGCGTCCTCCCTGAGTAGACGTCGAGACCATGCCCGCGCGTGGCCGGATGGACCGGCGCGAGGGATAGGCCTGGTGCGCTCACGGTAAGACTTAGCGTCTCATTTCGTCAACGATTTGGAGAATAATCATTAACTTGACTCGAA
>CAZEHT010000114.1:0-1441 GCA_964511995.1 uncultured Mycobacterium sp. | reverse complement strand
CGAAACCCGTCGACGGAACTAAGACTCTAGATACGAAGCGTGTCATTTGTCCTCGATTCGGCGATTCTCTGCAAGATTCAGCGACTAACGTGTCGCCATGCCCCTTGCCTCCCCGAGCAGCGAAGGTGGTGTCAAGCGGCGACCGAAAGACAGGAAGGCTCAGATCGCACAGGCGTCGGCCGACGCGTTCAGCGCCCAGGGCTTCCACGCGGTCAGTATGGAAGACATCGCGTCGCGAGTCGGCGTGTCGCCGGCCGCGCTGTACCGGCATTCTCACAGCAAGTACGACCTGTTCCGCGACGCGGTCCTGACACTCGGGCAGCTGCTGGTCGACGCCACCGCGTTCGCCGACGACTTCGGTTCCGCGGAGGATCCGGCGGGCATGGCGGTCCAGGTCACCGAGGCGCTCATCGCCGTCACCACCGCGAACCGAACGGCGGGAGGCCTGTATCGGTGGGAGGCGCGCAATCTGCGAGACGCCGACAGGTCGACCCTGCACGAACAGATCAGCGTGGTCAACGCGCGAATTCAGCGCCCGCTGAAGATGTTGCGTCCCCGGCTGCACACGTCGGAACGCTCTGTCTTGTCCTCGGCGGCGCTCAGCGTGATCGGCAGCATCGCCGATCATTCCAGTCCGCTCGCTGTCGACGAGGTGAGAACGCACATGGCGCACGTGGTGGGCGCGGTGCTGGCGGCGGATCTGCCGCGACACCGGCGTCTGACCGCGCCGCAGCAACCCCACGTGACCGAATCGGCGGGCACCTACGAGTTCGTGCTCAACGAATCGATGCGGATGTTTCACCAGGCCGGCTATCGGGTCACCAGCATCGAAGACATCGCGGCAGCGGTCGGCATGCAGCCGTCGGGTATCTACCGGTACTTCCGGAGCAAGGCCGATCTTCTGGTGGCCTCCTGCCGGCGAGCGGCAGATCGCCAGTCCGGGGATCTCGCCGAAATCACGCCTTCGCCAACAGATCCCGAAACGGCGCTGGCAGAACTCATCGCCGCCCACGTGTCTCGGCACTTCGGCAATCCCGCGCTGTTTTACCTCCTCTACACCGAAGGCCGCAACCTGCCGGAGGCTGAACTCAGCGTCGTCGACCGGGTCCAGCAGTCCACGGTGGAGGCGTGGGCAAGCCTCGTCAACCGAATCAGGCCGGAGGTGAGCGTCGCGCGCACCCGCTACGGCGTCTACGCCGCGCTCGGCCTGCCGATCAGCATGGGACAACGTGACGACTCGGGCAACCTTGTCTCCCAAGACATTTTGTGCCGCCTAATGGAAACGGTGCTGCTCGGCCGTCCGGCGAAACCTTCTCGCAGCCGTCGGTTACGCCGTTAGATGTGGTCCGCGGGCTCTCCCCGCCAGCATGGCGCTACGTGGACGCCGCAGCCGCCTCCAGTTCGTTGAAGGCCTCTTCGGTGTATTGCGCCAGCCGTTGCA
>CAZEHT010000113.1:0-12837 GCA_964511995.1 uncultured Mycobacterium sp. | reverse complement strand
CCCGGTAGGTCCCCCGATTCACCCTGGCAGTCGTCGCGCCGTCTCTCACACCGCCACGTAAGGTCAGGGCCGTGGACGCTCACTACCACCCCGAGCTCCGCTCGGCCGCCCGCCGGCTGCCCAAAGCACCGGTCCGGACCACGACCGTGCCGATTCTGCGGGTGCTGTCCCGCATGTACGACAAGTTCCCCGCACCCGACATCGAGGTGCTCACCACAGCCTCGGGCATCCGTGTTCGCCTGCATCGTCCCAAGAACCAGCAGGCTCCGGGGCCGGCCCTGCTCTGGATCCACGGCGGCGGATACGTCCTGGGCACACCAGCGCAAGACGACTACATCTGCAAGCGCTTCGCGGCGAAACTCGGCGTCACCGTCGCGGCGGTGGATTACCGGCTGGCCCCCGAGCATCCGTACCCGGTGCCGTTGGAGGACTGCTACCAAGCACTGACGTGGCTGGCGTCGTTGCCCGCCGTCGACTCCGGCAGGATGGCCATCGCCGGTGCCAGTGCCGGCGGCGGGCTCACCGCGGCGCTGGCCTTCCTGACCCGAGACCGCGGCGCGATCGACCTGATGGCGCAGATTCTGGTCTACCCGATGCTCGACGACCGTGTGAGCCACATCGAGCACCGCCACGATCCGCTGTTTCGCGTGTGGGACCGCATCAGCAACAACTTCGGCTGGAACGCATATCTCAGTGACGCCGACCCGTCCGACGCGGTGCCGGCTCGGCGAACCGACCTGGCGGGTCTGCCACCCACGTGGATCGGTGTCGGCTCCCTGGATCTCTTCTGCGACGAGGACCTCGAATACGCGGAACGCCTGCGCGCGGCCGGAGTGCGCTGCCGGACCCACGTCATACCCGGCGCATTCCACGGGTTCGACATGATGATGCCCCGAAGCAGGGTGGCGCGGGAGTTCTTCGGGAGCCAGTGTGACATGCTGCGCGAGGTGTTGGAGAGCCGACAGTGAACACCGAACACCGTGCCCTGCGGGACGCCGTCGCGGCCCTGCTCGACAAACGGTCGCCGGAGAGCCAGGTGCGGGCACTGATGGCCACCCAGACCGGCCACGACAGTGACACCTGGCGGGAGTTGGCCGACATGGGCTTGCTCGGGCTGGGTATCGCAGAACCGCACGGGGGCGCCGGCGCCGGTCACGTCGAGATCGGCATCGTGATGGAGGAAATGGGGCGGGTCCTGTTGTGCGCTCCGTTTCTTTCCACCGCGGTGCTGGCTCCGGCCCTGCTGAACGCGGCCGGTGACTACGCGGAGCAGGCGGCGATGCTGCCGCGCATCGCCGCCGGCGACGCGGTGGTCACGCTGGCCTACTCGGAGGGCCGATCGACCGTCGTCGGAGAGCGGATCGACACCCGCGCCACCCACGGCGCGGACGGGTGGCGGCTGACCGGCGCCAAGACCTATGTTCTGGACGGGCCGGCCGCCGACGTGTTCTACGTGCTGGCCGATTCCGATGCCGGACCGTCGGTCTTCGCCGTGGACCGGGACGCCCCCGGGGTTTCGCCGACCCCGCTGAACACGGTCGACGCCACCCGCAAGCTGTGTTCTGTGCAGTTTCACGACTCCCCGGCACGCCTGGTCGGCGAGGCAGGCGCGGGCGTCGCGGCTTTCGCGGCGGCGCTGGAACGGGCCGCGGTGGCGCTGATCGCCGAACAGGCAGGAGGCGCGCACCGCGCCATGCGGATGGCCTCCGAGTACGCCGCCACGCGATTCCAGTTCGGGCGGGCCATCGGCAGCTTCCAGGCGGTCAAGCACATGTGCGCAGACATGCTCTGCGAGGCGGAATCGGCGGTGTCGGCGGCCAGGCATGTGGCGGCCGCATACGACGCCGCCGCCGATACCCGCCGGGCCGATCTCGCGCTGGCGCAGGCGTTCTGTTCGGATGCCTACGTGTTCGTGGCGGCGACCAACATCCAGGTGCACGGCGGCATCGGCTTCACTTGGGAACACCCCGCGCACCTGTTCCTGCGCCGTGCCCGGGCCGACGCCCAACTGCTCGGCGAGCCGAGCTATCACCGCGAGCGCTACCTGCGTTTGAAAGGGGTCTGACCGCGATGGCAGGCGACGTCGACACCGTCCGCGACGAGGTCCGTCAATGGCTGGCCGCCAATTGGGCCACCGGCATGGACCGGCACCGCTGGGCTGATCTGGTCATCGAATCCGGGTGGTCGGCGCCGTCGTGGGAGCCGCAGTGGTGGGGACGCGGGCTGACCGACCCGCAGTCGCGCGTCGTCGCCGAGGAATTCGCCGCCGCGGGCGCCCCCGGCACCGGGCACGACCGCTCCAATCTGTTCGCCTGCACGCTGCACGACGAGGGCACCGACGAGCAGAAGCGCAGGCTCATCCCGCCGTCGTTGCGCGGGGAGAGCAAATGGTGCCTGCTCTACAGCGAGCCGGGTGCCGGCTCGGACCTGGCGGGCCTGCGGACCCGTGCCGAACGGGACGGCGACCGGTTCATCGTCAACGGGCAGAAGGTCTGGACCTCCTTCGCCGCCAAGGCCGACTACGGCCTGCTGGTCGCCCGCACCGACTGGGATGCGCCCAAGCACCAGGGCATCAGCTTCTTCATGCTGCCGATGCGCCAGACCGGAGTCGAGGTCCGGCCGATCCACCAGATCACCGGCGAATCGGAGTTCAACGAGGTCTTCATCACCGACGCGGAGGTATCCGCCGACAACCTGGTAGGGCCGCTCAACGGCGGTTGGCAGGTGCTTCAGACCGCACTGGGGTATGAGCGGCGGCTGATGGGAGATCTGGCCCGCACGTCCCGGACATCCCGTAAGCCCGGTAAATCCCGCCGGCCCGACAAGCCCGACGTCCAAGAGGATGTTCTCATCGCACTGGCCCGGGAGTTCGGCAGGCTCGGCGACACCCATGTCCGGCAGCAAATCGCCCGGATCCACGAACTCGAAGCGGTCAACCGGTGGAATTCGCGGCGTGCCAAGATCTCCGGCCGCGCGCAGGCGGCTGCCCTGATGTCGTTCAGCAAGATCGCGATGTCACGAATCCTGCATGAGACGGCGCGGGTCCAGACCGACATCATCGGCGCCGAGGCGATGCTGGCGGGGCCGCAGAACCCCTACGGCGACGCGGTGACGTTCCGGGCGCTCAATGCCTACTTCACCTCGATCGGCGGAGGTACCGACCAGATCCAGCGGAATATCGTCGGCGAGAGGGTGCTGGGCCTGCCGAAAGAGCCCGATCCGTACCGGAATGCGCCGTTCCGGGAGTTACCGCACTGACGCCGAGGTGATGTGTGGAGTCCCAGCCGCGGTGAACGCGGCTGGGACTCCACACATCACTGGGAAAGGCGGTGTTTGAGGGCGTCGAACTCGTCCTTGATGCCGGTCGGCAGTTTCTCGCCGACGAATTCGAACCACTCCGCGATCTTCGGCAACTCGGCACGCCACTCGTCGGGATCGACGGCCAGCGCCGCCTCGACGTCGCGCGCGTCGATGTCGAGACCGCTGAGGTCGAGGTCGTCCACCGACGGCACCACACCGATCGGAGTCGACCTCCCGTTGGCGGTCTGCTCGATACGTCCGACGATCCACTTGAGCACCCGGCTGTTCTCGCCGAAGCCAGGCCACAGGAAGCGGCCGTCGTCCCCGCGGCGGAACCAGTTCACGAAGAACACCTTCGGCAGCTTGGCCTCGTCGGCGTTCTTGCCGATGTCGATCCAGTGCTGGAAGTAGTCGCCGACGTTGTAGCCGATGAACGGCAGCATCGCCATCGGGTCGCGGCGCACCGTGCCGACCTTGCCCTCGGCCGCGGCGGTCTGCTCGGAGCCGATGGTGGAGCCGATGAACACGCCGTGCTGCCAGTCGTTGGCCTCGCTGACCAGTGGAACTGTCGTCTTACGCCGGCCGCCGAACAGAATGGCCGAGATCGGCACGCCTTCGGGGTTGTCCCACTCCGGGGCCAGCGTCGGGCACTGCGAAATGGGCGTACAGTACCGCGAGTTCGGGTGCGCCGCCTTGCCTTCCGACTCCTCCAGGTTCCAGTCGTTGCCCTTCCAGTCGATGAGGTGCTCCGGCTGGCCCTCCAGACCCTCCCACCAGACATCGCCGTCGTCGGTCTTGGCGACATTGGTGAACACGGTGTTGCCCTTGGCGATGGTCTTCATCGCGTTGGGGTTGGAGTCCCAGTTGGTGCCGGGCGCCACGCCGAAGAAGCCGAACTCGGGGTTGGTGGCGTAGAGCCGGCCGTCCTTGCCGAACCGCATCCACGCGATGTCGTCGCCCACCGTCTCGGCCCGCCAGCCCGGCAGGGTCGGCGAAAGCATCGCCAGATTGGTCTTGCCGCACGCCGACGGGAAGGCCGCGGCGACGTAATACGCCTTGTTCTCCGGGGAAATCAGTTTGAGGATCAGCATGTGCTCGGCCATCCAGCCCTCGTCTCGGGCCATCGCCGAGGCGATCCGCAACGAGTAGCACTTCTTACCGAGCAGCGCGTTGCCGCCGTAGCCCGAGCCGTAGCTCCAAATCTCGCGGGTCTCCGGGAAGTGGCTGATGTACTTGGTGTCGTTGCAGGGCCACGGCACGTCCCTCTGACCGGGCTCCAGCGGCGCGCCGATCGAATGCAGCGCCTTCACGAAGAAGCCTTCGCTGCCCAGCTTGTCCAGCGCGGCCGTGCCCATCCGGGTCATCGTTCGCATGGAGACCACCACGTATTCCGAGTCGGTGAGCTCGACACCCAGCTTGGGGTCCTCGGCGTCGAGCGGACCCATACAGAACGGCACCACATACATGGTGCGGCCGCGCATCGAGCCGCGGTACAGGTCGGACATCAGGGCCCGCATCTCGGCGGGGTCCATCCAGTTGTTGGTGGGGCCGGCGTCGATCTCACGCTCGGAGCAGATGAAGGTGCGGGATTCGACACGGGCGACGTCAGAGGGATCGGAGAGCGCCAGGAAGGAATTCGGCTGGTTCTCGGGATTGAGCCGCTGGAACGTGCCGGCCTCGACCAACCCGTCGCACAGCCGCGTGAACTCTTCGTCCGAGCCGTCAGCAAACACCACCCGGTCGGGCTGCGTGAGCTCGGCGACCTCCCGCACCCAGGCCAGCAGCCCCTGGTGTCGCGTCGGTGCCGTGTCCAGTCCGGGAATGATGACTGAGGTCATGAAACTCTCCTGCCCGATTCTTGCGGGCCACCTCACCCGGCCGGTGAAGGAAGCCCGCACCCCGCCGACCCGCGGAGCCGATTTACCAGCTTGTTTCTGCTTAGAGACTAACGCGGGTGACAAACTCGCGGTAATTCGGAGCGTGTCCGTTGCCTCACAGAACCGATTCAGATGGCCCGACGGAGCGGGTAGATCGATTCAGATTCCGGCACCGAATTCGCCGAAATTCCGGAATTTCGCCACCGCTGGCCGCGCAGCGCACGCGCGGACGGTCCTGGGGCCGTCGCGCGAGGTCCGGACCATCGCCGCAAGGATCTGACCCATCCGGGAACACGCTCGCAGGGACCACACCGGGGGCCAAGTCGGCGCCGTCGCCGGAGACGACGATCGGCAGCTCGGCATCCACCCAGCCGCTACCGTCGACCGGCGCTGGCAACGAATTCCGCTGGGCCAATGCCGGCACCCTTTCAGACCGGGTCGCCCTCCATCGTAGGACCCAGTTCAGCGCGCACCGGGACCATTGCACCCAGTTCAGCGCGCGCCGACGTGAACGCGAGCAGTTCCGCGCGCACCGCGGTTAAGGCGCGCAGCAGCCCGGGAACCTCCCGGTCGCGCAGTGCGGCGGTTCGCGCGGCCGCCAGCGCGAGTTCGCGCAGTTCTGCATTGACGTCGCGGACCCGGGCAGCCAGCCGCGCTTCGGTGGCCCGGCTCCGTTCGCCGAGCACGCTGGTCCAATCCTGTTCGGCTGCCAGAACCCGGGTGGCGACCAGTTGGTCGGCGGCCGAGCGCAGCGATGCCACCGCGTCGCCGGCCCAGCGGTCGAGGACGGCGCGATCGCTCAAGAGGCGGCGGGTCACAACGACCCACCCCGTCAACGTCGAACCGACCGCCACGCACAACATGGTCGTGACAAGGCTCAGCGTGGGTGCGAGTCCGGCGACCAGGCGGCTCAGGGTCAACGCGGCCCCCAGGCCGAACCCGGCGCCGAGAAGCAGAGTCAGCCTGGCCTCCAGGGTCCGTGGCCTCAGCGGCAGCGGACCGGCCGGGGGCTGCCCGGGTGTCGGCGAGGGCGCTTCGGCGGGCAGATCCAACGCGGCAGCCGCCACGGCCAGGTGATCGGCCACGTCCTCACCGGTCTCGGCGAGTACGTCGCCGAGGCGGCGTCGGACATGGGCGGGGAAACCCGCGACACCGCCGCGGGTGAGCCCGCCGGCCTCTTCGGCTAACTCGGCCCGCAACGATGCGCACCGGTTCCTGGCGGCATGGGACAACTCCACGCGAACGTTCTGGATCCGCCCGCGCAGGGCCACCGCCTGCTCGTCGCGGACCCTTATGGCTTCGCGCCGCAGGTCCGCCGGGGCATCGCGCTGCTGACCGGCACTCAGTCGCCGGCCCGCGTCGGCCACGGCACCCTCCAGATCAGCAGCGCTGGACTCAATCCGGAACTCCCACGACCGCAAGCGGTTTCGGATGCCCAGCCGATCCGATGCCAGTCCCTCGCGCAGCTCCCCGACGAGATCGTCGAGCACCGGCAGGCCCAGAGCTGGCGCGGGCGCCGCGGCGACCCACGGGACCCCGCCGTAACGCGCGCGGTGTGCCGTCAACAGCGCCCGGTCCTCGTCGAGTGTCCGGCGCCACAGCCGGTGCAGGTCGATCTTGGACACCGCGCAGATCACCAGGTCGGTATGCGGGGTCGCGGCATCGAGCAATCGGCAGTCGGACGTCGTCAGCCGGGCCGACGCGGACACCACGAACACCACCGCGAGCGGGGCGTCGGCGGGTCCCAGGCCATGCGACTCGACGAACGCCACGCCGGGCAACCGCTGCCGCAGCGCGTCGACCATGCTGGTCGACCCCGCCAGCCGAGGGCCGGTGACCAGCACGGCATCGCGTCGCCGGATCCCCGGGGGCCGCACCGCCACGCCGAGGCCGGCGACGAACGCGTCAGCGGATCGCAGCGCGCGCACCGTCTCCGTCACGCCCGGTCACCCACCAGGAGCCGCAGCGACCCGCGCGCGATGTCGGCGCCGCAGGCCCGGTGCAGCGCGCTGACCGAACCGGCTCGGTAGTGCCGCCACCGCGCGGCGCGGCCCCGATGTGCCGCGGGATCGTCGCCGATATCGACCGCCCCACCGGCGGTCCGCATCACGTCCACCGCGACGGCCATCCGCGCCAGAACCGTCTCGTCGGAATCCAGGAAATCGGCGACGCCTTCGGCGGTGACCGCCAGTGCGTGCAACTCGGCCACCGCGGCCGCCAACCGGCGGTACCGCACCTCGGAGACGGCGGCGTCCACGCGGGCGCATACGACATCGACTCCGCTCAGATGACGCAACAGCAACCGCAACTCCCCCGCGCCGCACTGCGGCTGCTCACGCAGCGCCACCACGCAATGCGCGATCCCGAACAGGTCGAGAATCTCGGCGAGCCGCTCCCGCCGGTCGCGCGGCAACCGGTGCCGGACGGTCACGAAGGCGTCCGGGGAACTCAGATCGGCCGGTTCGTCGACCAGGATTCGCAGGTCGTCGACCATGTCGTCGGTGAAGCTTGCGGGATCGGCCGCCGCCCGTGCCAGCAGGGCGGCCATGGGCACCACGTCCGTGCCGGTGCGGGCGGCCAGCTCGGCGCACCGCCGCGTGGCCGTCGCCATCGGCCCGCCACCAGTGAAACCCAACAGGTCCGCCTTGTTGAACACCACCACCCGGGGACACTCATCGGCGACGATCGCGGCGATGTCTTCCGGCTTGGCCACCTCGGCGAGGACCAGCACCCGCACATCGGCTCCATCGGCACCGCTGGCGGGCTCCACTACCTGGGAGAGGGCGGCGGCGACGGTACTGACCCCGACCCCGCCCCGTCCGGACACGGAGACGGTGACCGGATGTCCCAAACGTTCGGCGACGGCGTGCAGCCGCGGCTCATCGACCCTGGCAGCAAGGCGCGACACCCCATCTCCGATGATCGCAAGCCCATGTCCGCCCATGTCCGCGCTATCGTGGCATCCGCTCCACCCGGCGGCGAGTCGGAGCGATGTGCCCTGTGGACTGCCGAAGGCAACTGTTGGGTATCAATCTCACCCACGATGCGGGAGCCGGTAAGCCGATGGGAGACGATGTGCGGATGCGTGCGCAATGCGGTGCCGAGCCCGCGGTGCACACCGGCGGCACCGCGCAGCCCGCCCCGTCTGACCCACCCCACCAGCACCGTCGGGTCACGAGCTTCCGGTCCAGACGCTCCACGCTGCGCGCCGGCCAGCAACAGACGTGGGATGCGTTGTGGCCGGTGCTCGGCACACAGATCCGCGATGCCGACGGGTCCTTGTGCGAGCCGGACTGGCCGGGATGGTTCAGGCGCAGCGCCCCGCTGGTACTGGAAATCGGGTGCGGCAACGGAGCCTCGACGATCGCGATGGCCCAGGCGGAACCCGACGTCGACGTCGTGGCCGTCGATGTCTACCGGCGCGGGCTCGCCCAGCTGCTGTCCGCGATCGACCGCGAGCACGTCACCAACATCAGACTGGTCCGCGGTGACGCGATCGACGTGCTGGAGCACCTGTTGCCACCGGGTTGTCTGACCGGGGTGCGGGTGTTCTTCCCCGACCCATGGCCCAAGGCGCGCCACCACAAGCGCCGGCTCATACAAGCCCCGACGGTTGCGCTGATCGCCGACCGGCTGCGGCCGGGCGGAATTCTGCACGCCGCCACCGACGATCCCGGCTACGTCGAGCAGATCGCCGAAGCAGGCGATGCCCACCCCAGCCTGCGGCGTGCCGCCCTCGGCGCGCGACTGCCGATCTCGGTGCACCGGCCGACGACCAAGTACGAGACCAAGGCCCGGCGGGCCGGCAGCCCAGTGACCGAACTGGTGTGGGAGCGGATATGAGTATCACCGGCATCGCACCCGAGGAGACCGTCAGCGCCGCGGACACCTTCCACAACGGCATGCCCAGTCCGCATCCCCGCCGTGTGCTCCTGGTCTGGGATGCCCCCAACCTGGACATGGGTCTGGGAGCGATCCTCGGCGGCAGACCGACGGCCGCGCACCGGCCGCGCTTCGACGCCCTGGGTCGCTGGCTGCTGGCGCGCACGGCGCAGCTGTCGGCGGAGCTGGCGAGCCACACCCACGACGGGCCGGGGGCGTCGCTCGAACCCGAAGCCACCGTCTTCACCAATATCGCCCCGGGCAGCGCGGATGTGGTGCGGCCATGGGTGGAGGCGCTGCGCAACGTGGGGTTCGCGGTGTTCGCCAAACCCAAGGTTGACGAGGACAGCGACGTCGACGCCGACATGCTCCACCACATCGCGCTGCGGCGCTCGGAGGGCCTGGCCGGTCTGCTGGTGGCCTCGGCGGACGGTCAGGCGTTCCGTCTTCCGTTGGAAGACATCGCCCGGGAGGACGCCACCTCCGTAGCGGTGCTTGGATTTCGCGAACATGCCGGCTGGGCGCTAGCGTCGGATAGCTTGGAGTTCATAGACCTGGAAGACATTCCCGGCGTATTTCGGGAGCCACTCCCGCGGATCGGCCTGGATTCACTTCCAGAACAAGGCGCATGGCTGCAGCCATTCCGGCCGCTGTCCGCGCTCCTGGTATCCCGGACTTGACTTGCAACAACGACCCGAACCGGTGCGCGGTCGGTCGCGTAGAACCTAAAGAACGTTAGGAGCCGACGTGTTCTCCTGGTGGGGTCGGACGGTATTTCGGTACCGATTCATCGTGATCGGGGTGATGGTCGGGCTGTGTCTGGCCGGCGGCATCTTCGGCATGAACCTGGGCAAGCACGTCACCCAGAGCGGCTTCTACGACGAGGGCAGCGAATCGGTGCACGCCTCGCTGGTGGCCGACGAGGCCTACGGACGCGACACATCCGGGCACATCATCGCGATCTACACGGCTCCCGAAGGTAAGACCGTCGACGACGACGAGTTCCAGCGCAAGATTCTCGACAACCTGGCGAACGTCGAGAAGGACCATCCGGACGAGATTCTGCGTTCGATTGGGTATTTCAAGAGCCCGGAAGTCCTCGAGAACATGTCGGACGCGGACAAGAAGCACGCGTTCATGTCGGTGCAACTCAAGGGTGACAACGACGACACCATTCTGAACAACTACAAGGTGGTCCAGCCCGGCCTGCTCGCCGTCGGCGAGGACGGCGTCGACGTCAAGCTCGCCGGACTGCAGCCCCTGGCCAGCGAGCTGACCGGGACCATCGGGGAAGACCAGCGCCGCGCCGAGGTAGCGGCCATACCGCTGGTGGCCATTTTGCTGTTCTTCGTCTTCGGCGGGGTGGTCGCCGCGAGCCTGCCCGCAATCATCGGTGGCCTGTCCATCGCCGGGGCGCTGGGCATCATGCGACTGGTCGCCGAATTCGCGCCCGTGCACTTTTTCGCTCAGCCGGTAGTGACGCTCATCGGTCTGGGCATCGCGATCGACTACGGCCTGTTCATCGTCAGCCGGTTCCGGGAGGAGATCGCCGAAGGCTACGACACCGAGGCCGCGGTCCGCCGGACCGTGATGACCTCGGGACGCACCGTGATGTTCTCGGCAGTGATCATCGTCGCGGCTTCCCTGCCGCTGCTGGTGTTCCCACAGGGCTTCCTGAAGTCCATCACCTACGCGATCATCGCCTCGGTCATGCTCTCGGCGGTGCTGTCCAACACTGTGCTGGTGGCCATCCTCGGCATCCTCGGACCCAACGTAGACGCCCTCGGTGTCGCCACCCTGCTGCGGGTGCCGTTCTTCCGCAACTGGAAGCCGATGAACTGGTGGCTGAACTGGCTCGCCGAGAAAACCCAGAAGACCAAGACCCGCGAAGAAGTGGAGAACGGGTTCTGGGGCAAGTTGGTCAACCTGGTCATGAAGCGGCCGATCGCCTTCGCCGTGCCGATCCTGGTTTTCATGATCGCGCTGATCATCCCGCTCGGCCAACTGTCGCTCGGCGGTATCAGCGAGAAGTACCTGCCCCCGGACAACTCGGTGCGCCTGGCTCAGGAGGAGTTCGACACCATCTTCCCGGGCTTTCGGACCGAGCCCCTGACGCTGGTGATGCAAAGCAACAGCGGTGCGCCCGTCACCGAACCGCAGATCGCCGAAGTGCGCAACCGGGCCATGGCCATCACCGGGTTCACCGAACCCGACAACGATCCCGACAAGATGTGGAATGCCCGCCCGTACCTGGACGGAGCGATCCAAGACCCGTCGGTCCACGTGATCCAGAACGGCCTGGTGAGCCGCAACGAAGCGGCCCGGAAGATCGAGGAATTGCGAGCGATTCCCGCGCCCCGTGGCACCACCCTGTCCGTCGGCGGCACCCCGGCGCTCGAGCAGGACAGCATTCATAGCCTGTTCGCCAAGCTTCCCATGATGGTGCTGCTGCTGATCACGACGACGACCATCCTGATGTTCCTGGCGTTCGGCTCACTGGTACTGCCGATCAAGGCCGCGTTGATGAGCGCGCTCACGCTCGGGTCCACCATGGGCATCCTCACGTGGATGTTCGTAGACGGGCACGGCTCGGGCCTGCTCAACTACACCCCGCAGCCGCTGATGGCGCCCATGATCGGCCTGATCATCGCGGTGATCTACGGCCTGTCCACCGACTACGAAGTGTTCCTGGTGTCACGGATGGTGGAGGCCCGCGAACGCGGGATGTCCACCGCCGAGGCGATCCGGATAGGTACGGCCACGACGGGGCGGCTGATCACCGCCGCGGCTCTGGTGCTCGCCGTCGTCGCCGGTGCCTTCGTGTTCTCCGACCTGGTGATGATGAAGTATCTCGCGTTCGGCCTGCTCATCGCGCTTCTGCTGGACGCAACGATCGTCCGGATGTTCCTTGTGCCGTCGGTGATGAAGCTGCTCGGCGACGACTGCTGGTGGGCGCCCCGGTGGATGAGGCGACTGCAGAACAAGGTCGGGCTGGGCGAGATTCACCTTCCCGACGAACGCAAACGCCCGATGGTCCGCGCCGAGGATCCGGCGCTGGTCGCCGCCGGCTTACCGGCGATCGCACGGTCGCGGCCGGCCTACGACCCGACCCATCCCGGCTCCGGGGACGCACCGCAGGGGCGGCCGGCTGACTGGCCGCACGCTCCCCGCGACGAGAGCACTATCCGCATCCCGACGCGTCAGGACACCGAACCCGGCACCGACGCGCCGACGACTCGGTTCGCGGCGGCTCGCAACGCGGTGCGATCCGCGGTGACCAACGCGACCAACGCCATCACGCGGCCCTCTGCCACCCCGGATCAGCCGGCCGGCGACCGGGAAATCGAGTCCTGGCTCGGCGGTTTGCGCGCAGCGCCGGACAGCGCCGCGCAGAAGAACACCCCGTCGTCCGAACCGACCCGGCCGATACGTCCAGGTGACAGCGACAGCGATGCGACGACCGCGATACCGGTTCAGCGCGCGGCCTCAACCAACGGCGCGGACACCGCCGATGCCGAGACCCGCGCCATCCCGGTGACCAGGCCCTCGTATAGTGATTCCGACACCGCCGCCGAGCGACTCAATGCGCGCGAGGACGACCGCCGCGATAGAGACGCCGACAAGACAGCCAAGACAGACAAAGCCAACCGTCGGGGTGAGGGTGTCAGCGCCCAGGACCTGCTGCGCCGCGAGGGCCGGATCCGCTAAGGGCGGGGCAGTTCAGGGTTAACCGGGGGGCTCGTCGGCTTCGGCGGCTATCAACTGGCCGGTGCCCTCC
>CAZEHT010000112.1:0-12985 GCA_964511995.1 uncultured Mycobacterium sp. | reverse complement strand
CTGGCACGGTCTCGCCCGGACGGAAGTAGATCTGCTGCACCGTGCCGGCCACGGGACTCGCGGCCTTGCGCCGGGCGAGTCTCGTCCGGGCTGCGGCAAGCCGCGACGAAAGGGTCCCGTCGATAACCTCGTCACCGATGCTGATCACCAGCCCGCCCAACAGCTCGGGGTCGATGTCGATATGCGGCGAGATCGGGTGGCCGTAAATGCGACTCAGGATCTCACTGAGGCGAGCGACTTGCGCCTGGGTAAGTGCCGCGGGCGCGGTCACCAGCGCGACGAGTTCACCGCGCCGCGCAACCGCGAGTTCGACCAAGTCGCGGACTACCTCGTCGAGGCGCTCACCGTTGATCAGTCGAACGGTCTGGTGCAGCAGATCGCTTGCTGCTTGGGCGACCCCGATACGTCCGAGAACCGTGTCCAGTAGATCGAGCCGGCCCGCAGCCGGTGCGTTGAAGTCGGACAGCAACGTGGTCAGACGTGGGTTGGCGTCAAGTACCCGACCGAAGTCGAAGATCCCTTCCTCGAGCCGTCCGCCGTCACCGCTCTCATTGGCACGAGTCAGCAATGCCAGGCGCGCGACGTGCTCCAAGCCGTCGACCAGATCCGTTCCGTTCGACCACCGCACGCCGCCGGCAGCGGTCAGGACGGCAAGAGCGTCCCCTCCGACCTTGCCCTCGAACAGCGTGCGCAGCAGCCGGACCTTGCCCGAGGAATCGGGGACAGGTCTGCCCAGTGTCCGAACCAGGGAGGGCTCTCGGTGTAGCAGGGCGACGATCTGGGTCAGGTCGCCGGCAAGGGTCGTCAGCGCGGAGCCGTCCAGATCCCCGGCCAGTTCGTCGAACTTCTTGACCGTCACCGCCAGTGCGTCACGGCTGAAGGCGCCGACTCGAAGGGGCGCACCTATGGCCACCGGGGTCGACGGCGACATCGCCGCGAGTTCGTCGAGGAACCTGTCTACGGTGGCGGACTGCGCCTCGGTATCGGCGACGTGCGCGCGCACCAATTCCTCGGCACGACGGACGGACTCCGCACCCAACGTCGCCTTGGCCGCGCGGATGGCATGCTGATGCATCTGGTTGACCTGCTTGGCGCCCAGCGCTTTGATCCGTTCCGCCTCCGTCGCGGCCTGGTCGCCGGACTGTTCGGAGATCTGTACCGAATCCTGGCGAGCCTCCTCGGCGACTCTGGCCGCCTCGGCCTTGGCGTCTTCGAGTGCCTTTGCGTGCATATCGTCGGCGCTGGCAAGCTCGTGCGCCGCCGAAGCGCTCTCCTCAAGCGCGGCCCGCAACGCGTCCTGGTGCCGTTTCATCAGCCCGCGAACGGGGGGAACCACGAACTTCACTGTAAATAACACGATCACTGCGAAGCCGATGAGCTGCCCGATGAACGTCGACATCAGCGACTCCCGCCCGAGGGTGCCGCGCCGTCGATACCGAGGATGCGATTGGCCAAAGTCCGAGAAAGGCCGTCGACCGACGAGTGCAATTGCGTCGACACCGCTCGGGCGTTCTCGGTCAGTTCGTCGCCGGCCGCCTGCAGTGTCGCAGCCACTTCCCCATTGGCTGCCGCTCGTGATTCTTCGACCATGTGGCGGCCCTGGGCCCGTGCGTCATCACGGATCGCGGTTGCTTCCTTACGCGCTCCGACCATGGCGGCGTCGTAGTCGGCACGCGCGGCGGCCAGCTGATCGGCCGCCTGCTTGGTGTCCGCGGCCGTCTTCGCCAGCATGGCTTCCCGCTCGGCGAGCACCTTGCTGACCGGCGGTATGACCCACTTGGCGATGACGCCGAGCACGATCAGGAAGATGAGCAGCACGAAGAAGAACGTGCCGTTGGGGATGAGGAAGTTGCTGGTCCCTTCACCCTCCTCGGAAGCGAGGATGCTCAAGCTGGGATAAGACACCGCGAACATCGACTACGGAGTACCGAAGGCGGTCACCGGGGTGGCGAAGACGAACAACGCCATGAACGCCAGGTTGATGAAGTACGCGGCCTCGACCAGACCGACGGTGATGAAGAACGGAGTGAACAGGCGACCCTGTGCCTCCGGCTGCCGGGCGATGCCGGCGATCAGCGCGTTGCCGGCGATGCCGTCACCGATACCCGCGCCGATGGCGCCACCGGCCATGATGAGACCACCGCCGATGAGGGCGCCGGCGCCGATGAGATTGGGGTCCATTCTCTATCCTCCTTGATAACTGGCAGTTCTACCTGCCAGGGCTTTACTCCAGTCCTGCAGGGTTGTCGATCAGTGGTGCGCGGCACTCGCGTCGTCGTGTTCGGCTTCCATCGCCTGTCCGAAGTACAGAACGGTCAGCAACGCGAAGATGAAGGCCTGGATGAGCCCCACGAACAGGTCGAATGCCTTCCAGATCGCGTTGGGCGCCCACATGATCCACGGGGGGAACAGGGCGATCAGCGAGACCATGATGCCACCGGCGAAGATGTTGCCGAAAAGTCGGAGTGACAGCGAGATCGGCTTTGCGACTTCCTCGACCAGGTTGATTGGGGCGAGCAAGGCCACATGTCCTTTGACAAGCTTCACCGGGTAGCCGAACGGCCCACGGCGCCAAAAGCCGGCGGCGTGGTAAGAGAAGAACACGAACAGGGCCAGCGCAAGCACGAAGTTAATGTCCGAAGCCGGCGGCTTGAGTAGCTCGGTGGTCACCCCGTGAGAGTCGGTGTACTGCACCGGCAACACGGAGATCCAGTTGGCTACCAGAATGAACACGAACAGTGTCACCGCCAGCGGCAACACGAAGGGCGCGATCTTCATACCGATCGCGCTCTCGACCTGATTGCGCATCTGGATCGTGATGGCCTCCCAGAAGAGCTGAAGCCCTCCGGGCACGCCCGTCGAAGTGACCTTCGCGCGCAGGACAAACGCCATGATGATGACGACCAGTCCGGCGATCGCGGTGGCCAGTACGGTGTCCACGTTGACCGTCATGCCGAACCAGTGCTTCTGGATGTGGTGGCCGACCTCGATCGCGGCCTCGGCGACGATGCGTTCTGTCATCTGGCGATCAATCCTTCAGTACTCATCCGTCGTTGGACACAGGCGCCGCGGCGTCGTCAGCGGCTCCCTCACGAAGTTTCCTCAGCACAGGCAGCGACGTCGTCAGCACGAGAATTACCTGGAACGAAGCGAGGCCGAAGAGCACGCCAAGGCCAAGCGGCCGGAACAGCCAGGCGATCAACAGGCCGACAACCGTGATCGCGAGCAACCGGCCAGCCGAATTCAGCGCCATCTTCTTCTTCAACGGATGGGCTTCGGCCGTGATCGCGTTGACCGCGCGGCGGACCAGCAGCGCGTTGAGCAGACCCAGCGCCATGCCGATACCGAAGAACAGCCCGAATACGGCGCGACCCGGCAGTGCGGCCGCCGCGGCGACCAAGCCGGTCACCACAACACAGATGACCGACAGGCGCTGCGGATTGAACGCGACGGCGGGCAGCACCAACGGCGCGTCCTGCGCTGGGGTTGTCACTGATTCGCCTCGATTCCGCGATTACCGGCCCGGTGGTTCACCGATGCGGTGCGTGCCCGCAGAGCGTATCGGAGAGCGACGGGCGCAGCGAACAGACCCATCGGGATTACTCCCCCTTTAGAACGAGCGGCGGTCACGTGGTCGAACTTGTCGGCCGGAATCGGCTCCGGTTGGTTATCACCAACGGGTCCCGGCGGGCCGACAACCCGCGAGGTGGTCGGGCTTGCCAGAACCGTACCACATGGTAGACGGGCCAAAACGATGCCCTACTACCCCTTGTCGTAACCCTTGTCGTAACCCTTGTCACACCCTTGCGGTGGCCGTGTCGCGACGGGGCTCGGGTCAGTAGAAATCGCCCTTGAAGTACTCGTCGAAGCCGTCGCTGTAGCCGGACCCGCGCCGCAGCAGCGGTATGACGGTTACGATCCCCGCCACCAGGAGAGCCGCCAGCATCACCACCCCGATGTAGCGAGGATCGACGAAGATCGTGCTCGCGGCGCCGAACGCCACGATGCCCACCCACAGATAGATCAGCAACACCACGCGGCGGTGGGAGTGCCCTATCTGCAGCAGCCGGTGATGCAGATGCATCTTGTCGGGGCTGAAGGGGCTGCGTCCGGCACGGGTACGCCGCACGATCGCCAGCAGCATGTCGAGCGCGGGCACGAACGTCACGGCGATCACGAGCAGGAACGGTGACAGCAGGGCGAACACGTCCCGGGCGCCGTACGCGTTCTGCGAGATCGGACCTGCTGCCGATGTCGTCGCGGTGGCCAGCATCAAGCCGATGAGCATCGAGCCCGAGTCGCCCATGAAGATCTTGGCCCGGTGAAAATTGTGTGGCAGAAATCCAAGACACGCGCCGGCCAGCACCACCGAGATCACCGCAGGCGGATAGAACAGCACATCGCCACCGTGATCTCGGAGCAGCCCCACGGAGAAGACACAGATCGCCAGGGCGGTGATCAGGCCGAGGCCGGCTGCCAGGCCGTCGAGGCCGTCGACGAAGTTCATCGCGTTGACGATCGAAACCGTCAGCGCCAGTGTCAGCAGGATCGACGAGGTTTGGTCGAGCACGATGGTCCCGACTCCGCCGAATGGGATATAGAGGACGCTCCAGGCAACGCCCATCGTGACGAGCACGCTGGCGGCGGTGATCTGCCCGGCGAACTTCGTCAGCGCGTCCAATCCCCACCGATCGTCGAGGAGTCCGATCGCCATGATCAATCCGCCCGCGACCACGACGGCCGGCATTCCGGTCGAGTAAACGAAGCCCCGGGTCAGGGCCGGGAGCTGTGAAGCCAGGAAGACGGCCGCGACGACCCCGAAGTACATGGCCAGGCCGCCCATCCGCGGCGTCGGCTGCACATGCACGTCGCGCTCACGCGGATGCGCGACGGCCCCCACCCGGATGCCGAGCACGCGGACGGGGCCGGTGGAGAAGTAGGTGACGATCGCAGCCGTGAGTCCGACGAGCACAAGCTCGCGCATCGGAACGCCCGCGCCGCGGTCGGACAGGGCGAGAAAGCCGTCGGCAAGCATCTGTCCACTGCCACTGCTCGACACCGAATGAACCGTACTGGACCAGACTGAGAGGACCGGTGCGGGACCGTCGAGCAGGCCGATCACGCCTGCAGCGAGGCAGGATCGATATCGAGCACCGTGCCGATCCGCTCCGCCGAAACCGGGCCGTGCCGCAGGATCACCGGGCGGGGCCCGGTGAGATCGACGATCGTCGAGGCGGCTTGCCGGGCCGACGGTCCACCGTCGAGATACACCTCGACGCGGTCCGCGAGTTGTTCGCGCGCGTCGTCAACCGTGACAGCGGGCGGCCGACCGGAGATGTTGGCGCTCGACACAGCCATCGGCCCCACTCGGCGGAGCAGGTCGATCGCCACGGGGTGCAACGGCATCCGCAGCATCACGGTTCCGTTGGCATCCCCAAGATCCCACTGCAGCGATGGCGCCTGCTGCACAACCAGACTCAGCGCACCAGGCCAGAACGCCCGAATCAGTTCGCGGGCCACTGGGGGCACGGTGTAGACGAGACCGTCGATGGTGTGCCAGGAGCCGACCAGGACGGGCACTGGCATATCGCGACCGCGTCCCTTCGCTGCCAGCAGTGCCGCCACCGCCGAGCTGTCGAACGCGTCCGCTCCGACGCCGTAGACGGTGTCGGTGGGCACCACGACCAGCCGGCCGCCTTTGGCCGCGCTCACCGCCGAGGCGATACCGGTGGCGCGCTCGGACTCGTCGGCGCAGTTGAACACCTGACTCATCGCGTGCCGTCGCTTTCCCGGCTGTGGGTACGCGACGCGGTGACGAACCGTGGCCGCCCGGTGAGGTCCGTTCGCTGCACGACGTCTTCGAACACTCCAGTCCGGTGCAACCGTTGCGCCGTCCGCGACGACGTCGTGTCATCGTGTTCGACACCGAACCGCCCGCCCGGGCGTAACCACCTCGCCGCCAGCCCCAGGACGGCGTCGACAATCGCCATGCCGTCGGGGCCCCCGAACAGCGCGTGTCCGGGGTCGTGTTCGGCGACTTCGGGTTGCAGTGCCGTACCGTCCGGAATGTAAGGCGGGTTGGCAACCACCAGGTCAACGCGCCCGTCGAATTCAGGCAACAATCCCGGCTCGGTCACGTCGGCTTCGACGAGTTGGACGCGGGTTCCCGCCACGTTGCGTTCGGCGTAAGCCAGTGCCTCCGCCGAGTCGTCCACTGCGTAAATGGTGGCGTCGGGGACAGCTCGGGCGAGCGCAACGGCGAGCGCCCCGGTCCCGGTGCACAGGTCAATGATCAACGGATGGAATCGCTCGAGCGACTCCATGACCGACGTGGCCCAGCTCAGCAGTGCCTCGGTTTCCGGTCGTGGGATGAACACGCCCGGTCCGACGTGTAGCAGCAGCGGCCCGAACGCGGCTACCCCGGTCAGGTGCTGCAACGGAATGCGCCGGGACCGGGCCTCGACGAGCCCCTGGTAGCGCTCCTGGAATGTCGCGAGGAATCCGGTATCGGCGGCATCGTCGAGCAGGGCCAAGCGTCCCCGGTCGACACCCACGACATGCGCCGCCAGTTCCTCGGCGTCCACGCGCGCCGAGTCGACACCCGCGTCGGCCAGGGTCTGCGTGGCCGCGTCAATGGCTTGTCTTACGCCTGTACGCACGCCTATCACGCCTGCTGTAGCCGGGACTGCTTCTCGGCTTCGCCGAGGGCGTCGAACAACGCATCCAGGTCGCCGTCGAGTATCTGATCGAGGTTGTGGGCTTTGTACCCGATTCGGTGATCGGTGATGCGGTTCTCGGGGAAGTTATAGGTGCGGATGCGTTCGCTGCGGTCGACGGTGCGGATCTGACTGGCCCGGTCGGCTGAGGCGTTCGCCTGCGCCTGCTCCTCGGCAAGCGCTTGCAGCCGGGCGGCGAGCACCTGCAACGCCCGGGCTTTGTTCTGCAGCTGCGAGCGTTCGTTCTGGCAGGTGACGACGATGCCGGTGGGAAGGTGGGTGATGCGTACGGCCGAATCCGTGGTGTTGACGCCCTGCCCGCCCTTACCCGACGAGCGGTAGACGTCGATGCGGAGATCCGAATCGTCGATCTGGACCTGTTCGACCTCTTCGGGCTCCGGGTACACGAGCACACCCGCCGCCGACGTGTGCACGCGCCCCTGGGATTCGGTCACCGGAACGCGCTGCACCCGGTGAACGCCTCCCTCGAACTTCAGCCGTGCCCACACGCCGTCGGCGGAATCCCCCTTGCTGGTGATCGACAGCGTGGCGTCCTTGTAGCCGCCGAGGTCCGATGTGGTTTCGTCCAGGATGGTCACGTTCCAGCCGTGCCGCTCGGCGTAGCGGATGTACATGCGGGCCAGATCCGCCGCGAACAGCGCGGATTCCTCGCCGCCCTCCCCGGACTTCACCTCGAGCAGGATGTCGTCGGAGTCGTGCGGATCCCGCGGCGCGAGCATGTCGGTGAGCTGGGTGTCGAGTTCGGCGACGCGGGCCTCGAGTTCGGCCACCTCGGCCGCGAAGGACTCGTCTTCATCGGCAAGCTCACGGGCCGTGTCGAGGTCGCCGCGAGCCGATTCCAGCTTGCGGTATGCGGCGACGATAGGCGCGACCTGCGCGAAGCGGCGGCCGACTCTGCGGGCGTCTGCAGCGTTGGAATGCAGCTCCGGGGCGGACAGTTGACGTTCGAGCTCAGCGTGTTCGAGCAGTAGTGCGGTGATGGCGGTGCCGCTCATTCACACACCTCCTATTCGCGACATTCCCACGGTCCCCGCGTCATTCCCGCGGCCTTCCCGCGCCGGGCCCGGACAGCAAATCGGCGTCCGTTCCTTCGCCTGCGAGGCGAAGGAACGGACGCCGCTGAGAGGCTATTTGCCGGCCGGGGCCGAAACGTTGCGCTTGCCGTAGCGCTTCTCGAACTTAGCGACGCGACCGCCGCTGTCGAGGATCTTCTGCTTGCCCGTGTAGAACGGATGGCATTGCGAGCAGACCTCGACCACGATGTGGCCGCTCTCCTTGGTGCTGCGGGTGGTGAAGCTGTTGCCACAACCGCAGACCACCGTGGTCTCTTTGTAGGCAGGGTGGATGCCGGATTTCATGATGTCCTCTTCATTCTTCGGCCGCCGGGTCGCTCCTCGCTGACCTGACCGATGAGCGTGAACCGGAACCTGAGGTGGTCAACGGGCCATTATGCCAGGTCAGCCCGCGCTCCCCAAAACACCGCCGGCCCGCAGGTAATTCCCGCCCCGTGGCGACGGTCCCGCCTTCTAACTCTCCCCGATATCGCGCGCGGCCAGCGAATAGACCCTTCCCCGCGCTTCCCGCACCAACAGCCGACCTCCGACCGGTCTGGAGCCCATCGCCGAAAGTTCACGCTTGAGCACCTTGTTGGTCGCCGTCGCCGGGAGTGCGCCAGTCAGCCAGACGAATCTCGGCCATGCCTTGGGCGACAGATCCGGCTGCGCCGCCAGAAAAGCCTCCAGTCGTTCGGGAGTCAGCTGCGCACCGGCACGCAACACGATCGCTGCCATCACCTGATCGCCCACGTGCTCATCGGGCACCGCATACACCGCGGCTTGGCTGATCGCGTCATTGCGCAGCAGGATCCGCTCGATCGGGGCGGTTGCCAGGTTCTCTCCGTCGACGCGCATCCAGTCCCCGGTGCGCCCGGCGAGGTAAATCCAGCCTTCACTATCGCGGTAGGCAAGGTCGCCCGACCAATAAACGCCGTCGCGCAGTCGTTCGACGGTCGCGGCGGCGTCGTTGTAATAGCCCTGAAAGAGCCCCGCCCCGGCGGTGTTCACCAGCTCTCCGATCGCCTTGTCGGCGTTGAGCAGGGCACCGTCAGCATCGAACACGGCCGGGACGCACTCGGCTCGCGTTTCGGGATCGTAGATCGCCACTCCGGGAAACCCCTTGCCCACCGACCCCGGCGGGCAGCCGTCTTCCCGGGTGATCGTTATGGCGCCCTCCGTCGACCCGAAGCCGTCCCACACCGTGCAGCCGAACCTCCTGCCGAATTCAGAGATATCGCGGTCGGTGGCTTCGTTGCCGAAGGCGACCCGAAGCGGATTGTCGCGATCGCCGGGGCGCTCCGGCGTCGCGAGGACGTAGGCCAGTGGCTTTCCCACGTAGTTCATGTAGGTCACGCCGTAGTGGCGCAGGTCGTCGACGAGACGGGAGGCTGAAAAGGTCGCGGGCACCATCGACGCTCCGCTGGCGATCGCGACACTCCATCCGGCCAGGACCGCATTGGAGTGAAACAGCGGCATCGACAGGTAGCACACATCGCCGGTGGTGATGTGGAATCTGTCAGTCAGTGCCAAACCGGCGAACAGCACGGTGAAGTGGGGCACTTTGACGGCTTTGGGCTCTCCGCTGGTCCCCGACGTGAAGATCAACATGAAGGTGTCCATTGGGCCGACTTCGCAGTACGGCGTCAAGGAACCGGCCCGGTCGAGCAATGCGGCCCATTCGGCCGTCCCGACGTCGAGGACTCGCACCCCCGGCAGGTCAAGCCCGGTCAGCAGATCACGGTGGGCCGCGTCGGTCAGCAGGATTTGGCAGTCGGCGTGGACGATGTCACGCGCCAGCGCCGGCCCCCGGCGGGTGTTGTTGATACCGCAGAGCACGTATCCACCGAGTCCGGTGGCAGCCATCGCGCTCAGCATGTCGGGCGTGCTTCCCAGCAGTGTGCCGACATGAAGGGGGCGCGAGCGGTCGGCGATGCCCAAGATTGCGGCGGCTTGGCGGGTGGCATCGGCCAGGTGTTCGCGCCAGGTGTATTGCCGTTCGCCGTACCTGACTGCCACCGCGTCGTCTTCGATCCGCTCGCGCAGCTGTTGCTGAATGGTCTCCGCCACCGATCGCACCGCCTCGTGTCATCCTGGTCCGCTCCCATCGTCGCATCACCGGACGCTCGCGCGGTCGTCCGAGCTTGGCCATCGGTCCGTGGGGGCCCGCGGGTTTCTGCGAAGATGTTCGGGCCGATCCTGAAATTCGTCCCTCAAGGAACGAGGAGACTAGACCTGGCCGCAGACCCACAGGCACAACGTGCAGCATCCGCGTCCGTTCGCGAGAGGCTGATCGATGCCGCCGAAGAGTGCCTGCGGGCGAAGGGGATTCGTGCGACGACGGTGTCCGAGGTCGCAGAGGTGGCGGGGGTGTCGCGTGGTTGGCTGTACCGCCACTTCCCCGACAAGGCGGCCCTGCTCGGCGCCGCTCTGGTCCGGCTCAACGACGCGTACTGGGGCGAGGCCCACGCGATGCTGGCCAGCGTGAACGGACTCGCCGAGCAGATAACCGCCGGGGTGACGCTGGGCAGGAAGGCTTACGACTCTCCCGGCGCATTGCTGATGCGGCTGCGCCGTGACGAACCGGAAGAATTCGCCGCGTGTGCCGGCGCGGGCATCCAGGGATTGGTGCCCGATCTTGCCGCCTTCTGGCAGCCATATATGGCGGCCGCCCAGGATCGCGGCGAAATCCGGGTGCAGGACCTCACCGAGGCCGCGGAATGGTTGGCACGTGCCGTCCTCAGTGTCGCGACGGTACCCGGCGACACACTAAATCCCGACGATCCGGCAGAGTTGCTGATATATCTCAAGCGTTACCTGATGCCCGCACTGCGGCAGGAGTGACCGGGGCTGAAACGCTGCACCGCCCGCCGGTGTGAGCGGCACGATCAGTTTGCCCGGTGTCACAAACATAGTGACGAGAAGCGGGGTACCAGCCAAGCAACGACGCTATGATCTCAGCAAATTGAGCGAGGAGGGGGCATGTCCTATTACGTGTACTGGGGAAGCGGCACCGCCTATTGCACCTTCAGCGCCGACGCATGGTGTTCTACCACCTATCCCGAACGCAAGGACGACACCGCCCGATTCACCGCCTACCTGGACGAATCGGAGGCGAAGGACTCAGAGGATGCTGCCAGGGAGTTCATCGCCATCAGGGCCCGAAACAGGGCACACAGCGATGACGCTTGCTGGCGTGTCAAGTCGATGGATTACGACATCGACTACAAAAAGGTGGACTGACCGCGGCGTCGGTTTGGCCCATCGACGTGAGGCGACGTGAGGCGGGGTACCGCTAACCACGTATCGGCCAACCACCACTCACGCAGGCCGTGCTGCGTGCCTGTTTCGTGCCCCGACTCCGCCGGGTGTCGGATCAGTCGATATTGTCGGAGGCGCCCGGCGCGGTCTTGGAGACCTGCACCAGGAACTCGTAGTTGTTCCGCGTCTTGCGCAACTGGCTCATCAGCAAGTCGATGGCCTGGTGGCTGTCCAGACCGCTGAGGACCCGGCGCAGCTTGTGCACGATGGCGAACTCATCCGGGCTCAGTAGCAGCTCGTCCTTGCGTGTTCCGGACGGGTTGACGTCGACGGCCGGGAACACCCGACGCTCGGCAATCTTGCGGTCCAGCTTGAGTTCGGCGTTGCCGGTGCCCTTGAACTCCTCGAAGATGACGGTGTCGCCGGTCGACCCGGTTTCCACCATGGCGGTCGCGATGATGGTCAGCGACCCGCCGTCCTCGATGTTGCGCGCCGCGCCGAGGAACCGCTTCGGCGGATACAACGCGGTCGAGTCCACACCACCGGACAGGATGCGGCCCGAGGCAGGTGAAGCGTTGTTGTAGGCGCGGCCCAACCGTGTGATCGAGTCGAGCAGGACGACCACGTCCTTGCCCTGCTCGACCAGCCGCTTGGCACGCTCGATGGCCAACTCCGCGGCCTGGGTGTGATCGGACGGCGGACGGTCGAAGGTGGACGCGATGACCTCACCCTTGACCGAGCGCTGCATGTCGGTGACCTCTTCGGGCCGCTCGTCGACGAGCACGACCATGAGGTGACATTCCGGGTTGTTCCTGGTGATCGCGTTGGCGATGTCCTGCAGGATCGTGGTCTTGCCGGCCTTCGGCGGTGACACGATCAGGGCTCGCTGACCCTTGCCGATCGGCATGATCAGGTCGATGACGCGAGTGGTCAGCCGGTCGGTGGTGGTCTCCAGGCGCAGGCGCTGATTCGGGTAGAGCGGAGTGAGCTTGCCGAACTCGGGACGGTTTTTGGCCGCTTCGACAGGCCCGCCGTTGACGGTGTCGAGCCGCACCAGGGGGTTGAACTTCTGCCGCTGGTTGGGCTGCTCGCCCTCGCGCGGCACGCGAACCGCACCGGTGACGGCGTCGCCGCGACGCAAACCGTTCTTGCGCACCATGTTCATCGAGACATAGACGTCATTAGGGCCGGCCAGATAACCGGACGTACGGACGAACGCGTAGTTGTCCAACACGTCGAGGATCCCCGCGACGGGCTGCACGACGTCGTCCTCACGCAGTTCGCTTTCACCGCTGCTCTCGGTGCCGGCCGGCCGTTCGCCCCGGCGCTTGCGGTCCCGGAACCGCCTGCCCCGCCGACCCTGACGACCCTCGCCCTCATCGTCGGCGGCGTTGTTGGAGTTGTTGTTTGCGCTGTCAGCACCGTTGTTGCGGTTCTGGTTGCCCTGTTCGCGGCCGCCACGCTGATCGGCCTCGCGGGCCAGCGGGGTCTCCCCGGACTCGGTGTTTCCTTCTGACCGCTGGGCCTCCGCGGCGACCCCGGCGCCCTCAGCTGGCGTTTGCAGGCCGTTGGTCGGCGCGTCCTCGGGAGCGGCGACGTGCGACCGCCCGGCCTGAGCGTCGTTGGGTGCACCGGCCTGACGTGAAGCAGTGCGGCGTTCCCGCCGGGCCGGCTCTTGCGAAGGCTGAGCCGGTTGGGCCGGTTGGGCAGGTTCATATGAAGGCTGGGCTGGTTCTTGCGACGTCTGGGCGGGCTCTTGTGAAGACTGGGCCGCGCCACCATTGCGGTGATCTGATTCACCCTCGGCCGCGCCGGGGCGGCTTTGGCGCTCGCGGATCGCGGCAATGAGTTCGCTCTTACGCATACCCGAAGTGCCCTTCACGCCGACCCTGCCGGCCAGCGCCCGCAGTTCGGGCAGCACCATGGTCGCGAGCG
>CAZEHT010000111.1:0-13046 GCA_964511995.1 uncultured Mycobacterium sp. | reverse complement strand
AGGTTGGAGTGGGCTCCCGATGGACGATCGGCCACGGCGATCCCTCCGATCGTGTCGCGCCCTTCGTCCACACCCAATGTCCTGTTTGCCATGGTCGTCCGCTGTCTCCTCGATCGAGCCTCCCGCGGCTCACGGCACGGGAGGCGCATGCCACTTCAGTGGCGGCTTCAGCCAATTTTAGCGAGTAATTTCACACGATTTCGTCAGCGCGGGCCGGACAGCACGGCCCGCGGGCATAGTTACTCAGAATTTCCTAAGAGAGATCGCTACTTGATCGTGCTGTTCATTCATAGCAATGCTATTGAATGGCGTTTTACTGCTTATATATGCGATCTAGCGAATCTAGCTCTTTCGCCTCTCCCACAAACTCCCACTAAGAGTTTCTTACCTCAAGGAGCAGAGATGAGTGGTAAATCACATATTCCTTTCCCGGATTCCACGCCTTCTCGAATCTGGCCTGAGGCTCGCCGCCGGGCGGCGCCGACTTCTCTTTACGCGAAAGCGAGTGGTGGCAGTCAATGTTCGCTGCCGGCGTGGTGCCGAACACCATGACCAAGGCCCCGCGGCCGCCTTCATGCCGTGCCGCTACCCGTCGACGCCGAACCGGGTCGCCGGATCGGCGCTTATGGTCGCGGCGAACAGCAGGAGAGGTTGCGGGCCGATGGACTTTTCGCTTCAGGCAAGCAAAATTCTCATTGAGGATTATTCTGTTCTTCTCCGGACGTCGCCTTCGAGTCAGCGGCGATTCATCGCCGACCGGTCAGACACCCGGCAGGAGGGCGCACTGTGCCAAAAACGTTGCTCCACAGCGTAACCCGTGGCCACGAGCCGCGGCTCCCCCGAGTGGCGGCATTGTTAGCCGGAATCCTGGTCTGTCTGTTCGGCGCCGCCACCGCAGGGTTCCCGACGGCGTCGGCGAATACCGACAATTACCTGATCGCCACCGACATCACGTTCGCCCCGTTCGAATTCCAGGACCAGGCAGGCAATTTCGTCGGCATCGACATCGACCTGATGCACGCCATCGCCCAGGACCAGGGCTTCGATGTGACGATCCGGCCGCTCGGCTTCGACGCTGCGTTGCAGGCAGTACAGGCCAACCAGGCCGACGGAGTCATCGCGGGCATGTCGATCACCGAAGAACGCAAGAAGGTATTCGACTTCTCCGACCCGTACTTCCAATCCGGTGTGCAGATGGCAGTTTTGGCCACCAACAACGACATCGAGTCCTACCACGACCTACGAGGCAAGCGGGTCGCGGTCAAGAACGGCACCGAGGGCGCCAAGTTCGCCGAGTCGATCAAGAACGAATACGGATTCACCACCGTCTACTTCGCCGATTCGTCGTCGATGTACGACGAGGTGCGTACCGGCAATTCGCAGGCGGTCTTCGACGACTATCCTGTTCTCGCCTACGGCATCACCCAGGGCAACGGTTTCAAGACGGTGACGTCGAAGGAAGCGGGTTCCAGCTACGGATTCGCGGTCAACAAAGGACGCAACGCCGAACTGGTGCAGAAGTTCAACACCGGACTGAAGAACCTGCGCGAGTCGGGCCGCTACGACCAGATCATCGCTAGCTATCTCGGCGAGGGCGCCTCCGACACCGACACTTCGCTGCTGGGCCTGTTGAAGAGCACTTTCCCGGTGCTGATGCTCGGCCTGCGCATGACGATCGTGCTGACAGTGGTCTCGATCGCCGTTGCGCTACTGCTGGGCATCGTCTTCGGACTTTTCCGGGTTTCCCGCGCGCCCTGGCTGCGCGCGATCGGGATGGTCTACGTCGACATCTTCAGGGGCACCCCGCTGCTGGTTCAGGCCTTCTTCATCTACTTCGGCATCCCGGCGGCGCTCGGCTTCCAGATGTCGGCGTTCACCGCAGGCGTCATCACGCTGTCGCTCAACGCCGGCGCGTACATGACCGAGATCGTCAGGGGCGGAATACAATCCGTCGACAAAGGTCAGATGGAGGCGTCGCGAAGCCTGGGTATCGGCTACCTGCCGACAATGCGGCGCGTCATTCTGCCGCAAGCCGTTCGGACGATGATCCCGTCATACATCAACCAGTTCGTCATCACGCTCAAGGACACATCAATCCTCTCGGTGATCGGAATCGCCGAACTCACCCAGACCGGGCGGATCATCATCGCCCGCAACTTCCAGTCGTTCAACATGTGGCTGATCATCGGCGTCATCTACTTCATCGTCATCATGACGCTCACGAAGCTGTCCGACATCGCGGAGAAGAAGCTGGTGAAAAAATGACGCATCTGGTCGCCGACACCGTGACGACCGAACCCGCCGGCGCGGTCAAGATCCAGATCGAGGGTCTCAAGAAATCGTTCGGCACGCTCCAGGTGCTCGACGGAATTGACGCGACGATCTCCAACGGCGAAGTGGTTTGCGTCATCGGGCCGTCCGGGTCGGGGAAGTCCACCTTCCTGCGGTGCCTCAACAAACTGGAGGACATCACCGCGGGGAAGGTGGTGGTCGACGGGTTCGATCTGACCGATCCCAAGGTGAACCTCGACAAGGTTCGCCAGCAAATCGGCATGGTGTTCCAGCATTTCAACCTCTTCCCGCACATGACGGTCATCGACAACGTCACGCTCGCGCCGCTGCTCACCAAGAAATTCGGCAAGGAGGAAGCGCAGCGCAACGCGCTTGACCTCCTCGCGCAGGTGGGTCTTGCCGAAAAGGCGAACGTGATGCCGGCGACTCTGTCGGGAGGTCAGAAGCAGCGCGTCGCGATCGCACGCGCGCTGGCGATGAGCCCTTCGATCATGCTGTTCGACGAAGCGACGAGCGCCCTGGACCCGGAAATGGTCGGCGACGTGCTGGCGGTACTGCGCGAACTGGCCGCCGAGGGAATGACGATGGTGGTGGTCACCCACGAGATGGGCTTCGCCCGCGAAGTCGCCAGCCGAGTGATATTCATGGCCGACGGTCATATCGTCGAAGACGGAACGCCGGCGGAGGTCTTCGGCAATCCGAAGAGCCCGCGACTGCAGGAGTTCCTGTCGAAGGTGCTGTAGCACCATCACCGTTGCGGTCGCCGGGTCAGCCCCCTGCCGCGAGGCCGGCCGCGCATACGGCAACCCAGGCCAGTTCGTCGTGGATGATGTCCGAATGCGCACCCGAGGGCGGCTTACCGTTGCGTACCACGCGCTGCGCGTCGACGTTGACGAGTTCGCGGCCACCGAACTCGTAGCGTTGGCCGGCCGCCAGCAGGGTCAATTCGGATACACCCCGCTGATGCCCGTCGTGGCCGATCCCGCCGAACCGGTACAGCGGATTGTCCAACGCGGACGCGTCGTCGCCCTTGAGTAGCGACGCCAAGGGATAAAGCGTTCCCACGGCCGAGTCGAACGTCGAATAGCAGGCTGTCACCGGACCCGCCACTTTGCTCTGCTGGCCCGCGAGCGCGCCGGGCTTCTGAACCATCGGCAGCTGCGCCGCGAACGCGAAATGGGAGAAGGCGCCCTGAAGGAGCGTGACGGATTGCACCGGTTCCGGTGCGCCCGAGGACGTGTCCAGCCCTTTGAGTGCGTGAGAAACCACCCTGGCCCCGAAGCTGTGCCCGACGAGGTTGATCTTCATGCCGGGATACCGGCCCTTGAGCCGACCGACGAGCGGTCCGAGGCCGTTCTCGCCGACTACTCCCGCGCGATTCTTCATCTGCCAATACGTCAGGCCACGCGCCACCTCCTGGGCGCCGTGCCACAGCCGCTGGAACCGGTCCCCGATACCCGCGGCGCCGACCGACTCGCCGGTGTCGACGTTGAGCTGCTCGAGGGCGGCGGCGAAATCGGTGAACAACGCATCGGTCGGATCGGGCTCGGCAGCGAACGGCGGACGGGCATCCTGTTCACCGTCCCCGTCCGGGCCCGCTGCCGCGGCGATGGTACGGACGAGCTCGCGCGCCCGGTCCAGCGCTTGCTTGTCGTCCGGCCGCGTCTGCAGCAAGCCGAGCAACTCGGTCACACTGCCCTTTACGCTCTCGGGAAACGAGTCGCTGATCTGCGCCTGCAACTCGGCGTCGGGCGGCGGCGGAGGATCGAACGTTTGCGCCGGTTGGAAGCCGGCGGCCGGCCCGCCGCCAGCCCCGAGATCGACCACGTCCCCCGGGGCGAAGTCCGGAATCGGTTCGTCTGTCCACCTCATCGACGGCCAGAACACACCAAGGTAGGCGACCTTGCGCCCGGCGGCGCCGTGGCCGGTCAGCACGGAGTCCACCCGCTCGAAGAAAGCCTGGTAGAGCCGTCTGGCGACCGACTGCGAGTTGTTCCATCCGTGACTGAACACAAACAGATCGGTTGGCTTCTGCTGATCCAGTGCCGCGGTGACGGCCCGTTCCCCGTCACGGTCGATCTCCCCCTGTTCGTCGAAGCGGATCTCGAGGATCTGAGGTGTCGCCATCGTGTATTCCCTTCGTAGAACGTTGATTTTTCAGGCTTAGATCGACTGCAGGGCGCGCATCACGTCGACAAGACCGCCGCCCTCGAAGAGACGCTCGCGTCCCAGAGGACTGGCCGATGAGGTGAGGATCTGCTTCAGCCGCTCGGGCTGTGACACGAATTCGGGGCGCACCGACAGGAACGCCGCGGCGACACCGGACACGTGCGGCGCGGCGAAGCTGGTGCCCGACGTGTCGGCATAGGTAGCCAACCGCTCGGACTGACCCGGGGCTGCGGCGGTGGCCACGGTGATGCGTTCGCCAGGGGCGACCAGATCGGGCTTGAGCCTGCCGTCACCGGTCGGTCCCTTCGAAGAAAAGAAGGACACTCCGTAGGTGTAGGGGTCGGACCGGTGGGTCGCGCCCACGGTGATCGCGCGGTCGGCGTTGCCCGGATCGTTGATGCTCATCGTCAGACCGCCGCTGCGTCCACCGACTCCCGTGCTGAACCTCGCGTAACCGGTATTGCCCGCCGCGACCACCACGACGACCCCGGAGCGGACAAGGCGGTCGACGGCCTGACACAACGGGCTCTTCCCGCAGGCGAACCATTGCGGATCGAACTCGTATCCCACGCTGAGGTTGACCCCGTGTATCCGCGGCCTCTTATCGGTATCGCCGTTGACCTGCATGACGTAGCGCAGCGCGGCCATCACCGTAAGTGCGTTGGATGAATCGGAAAGCACCTTTAGGCTGACCAGCCGGGCCGCCGGCGCCATCCCCGACAGATTCGCCGATCGCACCACGCGCGGCTGACTGACCAAGCTGTTGGTGTCGAGCTGCTCGCACGACACCTGCAGGCGATCCGGTGGGTAGTCGTCCGGCAAGTACCCGGCGATGATGCTGGCCACCCCGGTGCCGTGACCGCTGCCGTCTCGGTGGCTGTCCTGCAGCGCGGTCTCCACGGTATCCGCGGTGGGGTTCAGCGAGACGGTGAAGTCGCGGTGCAGATCCGCGACTTCGGGTGCGCGCAGCGTGTTCCCGGCGGCGAAGTGGGGATGGCTGGCGTCGACGCCCGAATCGATGACGGCCCAGGTGATTCCCTCGCCAGTGGCGTTGAAGGCACGGCGTGCGGCATCGGCTTTCACCGTGCGGCAGGACATGTCGATCTGGCCGTGCACGGGAAAATTGGGCCAGACCCGGTAGATCACCCGCTGTCCCAGCTTCGGCTCGGGTGCGTCCGCCCGCACGAGCTTCTGGATCGTGCGCAACGAAAGATCCGCGGGGACGTATTCCTCGAACAGCTCGGGCATTTCACCGTCGGCACCGATGATCCCGACTTCGACGAAGAGACGCTTGAGCGCATCGCAAGCCCAGGAGATCCCGCCCGGGTAGCTCACGTTCAACTCGATGAGAACCGGCATCGGGTCGTCGTCGCCGGTTTCACTGCCCATCACTTTTGCGCGGTCCCGCGGATCCCTCAAGGGCGCGACGATGATGCTGGGGCGAAGAGTAGCCGGCTGGGGCACCGGCTTCGCCGCGGGCTTTGCAGCAGGTTCGCGCCGCTGCTCGGCGCTAGCCTGGCCCGCCGCCGTCAGAACCCAACGCCCTTTGCTCGCCAAGACCAGGTCGTCGTCCCCGAGATGGCCTCGGGCCGTGTAGACGCGCGACTGCCAGAGCGGTCTGCCCGCCTCCGGATCGTCGGCCCGGTCTTCGTCGGTGGGCGTGAACCCGGACATGGACCCGATCTGCTCGATCACCTGCTTCGCGGTCGCCACGCCGCCCAGGACGATGAGCGAATCAACGATCAGGTCCGCGAGCACGCTAAGGGGCGTCAATGCCATGCGGGCGATTATTGCCTCCGACAGGACCACGCACGCGAGTACCCGCCTACGCGAATGCGGCGCATCAGGCCGAATCTGTGGATCGCGCTAGGAAACACCGCAATCGAGGCTCTGCCCCTTCCTCACACCGCCGACGCCGCCACATCATGGCCTTGTCAACGGCGAAGGGGGAATCGAAATGCAACCGACTCAACTGGCGACAAAGCCGGCAGCGCAGGCGGACGATCCGTCGCCACGCCTCAGCCCGGCCCATCGGCCGGCCGCACGACGCCACGAGACGATCCACCGCTTCCGCGTCGAGGCCACCGAGATCGGCGCCACCGGCGTCGTCGAGGGCGGCACGGTGTTCGAATGGCTCTACCGAGCCGCCCACGCGACAGCGGCACAATGGAGTGCTCGCCGCTGTGTCACGGCCTCGGTCGGCAACATTCACCTCGATCGGCCGATCGCGGCCGGCGAGTTCGTCGAAGTTCACGCAAGCATCGTCTATACCGGACGCAGCAGCATCCACGTGCTCATTACCACCCGCTACACCGACCCCAGCCGGGCCGTCGCCGATCAAACATGCCAGTGTGCAATGGTTTTCGTAGCAGTCGACGAACGCGGCAACCCGGTGGAGGTCCCGGCCTGGACGCCGGTCACCATGCTGGAATTGCAGCGGCACCGCCAAGCACGGGTCCGGATTCGGATGCGCAAGCGGATCGAGGCCGCCAACGCCGCCGAAGAATTCACGGACGAGGGCACCGCACCGCGTCTGACGCTGAACGTCGCCGCCGGCACCGGTGACGTCAACTGGGGCAGCGACATCCACGGCAGCCGGGTCATGCGATGGATCGATGACGCCGCCTGCGGGTGCGCAGCGGCCTGGACCGCGTCCTCGGCGGGCAACGCGATCATGTCCTACAGCATCGGAATCCGCTTCTACCGGCCGGTCACGGTCGGTGAAGCGATCGACGTCACCGCACGGATCATCCACACCGGCCCGCGCAGCATCCACTGCGGTATCCGGGTCACCACCGGCGGCGCCCGGCCGCGACTCGTCGCGGATGCGGTCGTCGTCGTCGTCTCGCTCGACGACCGCGGCAAGGCCGCGTCGGTCCCGGCCTGGATCCCCGTCTCCGGCGAAGACCGTCGCCTCGACAAGCACGCCCGCCACTTGATCGAGTTGCGGCAGTTCATAGAGCCCTTCACCAGCGCCGCGGCTCTGCCTGCCGATACCGAGGCGGGCTCTGCGCGCCGGGCCTAGCCCGGACACCCGGCTTATCGATGGATTGGGCCAGGAATAGCCCGATCGCGCGGTTGGCGCTTCCACCGGCCATGGCTTACCTCACACGATGTCGACGCCCACAACAACGAAAGGGGCAATAAATGGTCACGCAACAGCGCGACGCCGCCAACATGCCGACAAGATCGGTGGCGGGCAACGTGATTCGGGGATCGTTGGGAAATCTCATCGAGTGGTACGACTGGTATGCGTATGCGGCATTCAGTGTGTACTTCGCCAGCGTGTTCTTCCCGACGGGCAGCCCGACCGCGCAGTTGCTGAACACGGCAGGTATCTTCGCGGTCGGATTTCTGGTCCGGCCGCTGGGCGGCTGGCTGTTCGGCAGGTATGCGGACCGGTTCGGCCGGCGCGCGGCGCTGACGCTGTCGGTCACGTTGATGGGCGTCGGTTCGCTCGGTATCGCCGTGCTGCCGGGTTACGCGCAGATCGGCGCCGCGGCACCGATGCTGCTGGTCGCGGCCCGACTGCTGCAGGGGTTGTCGCTGGGCGGCGAATACGGCACCTCTGCAACGTATTTGAGCGAGGTCTCCACACCGCACCGCCGCGGCTTCTACTCGTCGTTTCAATACGTGACGCTGACCAGCGGCCAACTGCTCGCCCTCGGAGTGCAGATCATCCTGCAGCAGTGGCTAAGCCCGGAGCAGATGCACGCCTGGGGATGGCGGATCGCGTTCGTGATCGGCGCGGCGGCGGCGGTGACCGTGATGTGGTTGCGGCGGACGATGGATGAATCCGAGAATTACGCTCTGGCTGTCGAGGAGAACGACGAGCGGGGCAGCTTGCGTGTCCTGCTGACCTACCCCCGGGAGTGTTTGACCGTGGTCGGCCTGACCCTCGGCGGCACGATCGCGTTCTACACATTCACCACCTACATGCAGAAGTTCATGATCAACACCACCGGCCTGCCCAAAGAGCAGGTGTCGTGGATCAACTTCGCGGCACTGGTGATCTTCGTCGGCCTGCAGCCGATGTTGGGGGCGCTGTCGGACAGGATCGGACGCCGCCCGCTGCTGATCGCATTCGGGGTCGGAGCCACGGTGTGCACGGTTCCGCTGTTGACCGCGGTCTCACACGCGGGCTCCGCGCTGTCGGCCTTCGTCTTGATGATGGCCGGATTGGTCATCGTATCGGGGTACACGTCGATCAACGCCGTGGTGAAGGCGGAGCTCTTCCCGGCGCGCATACGAGCGCTCGGCGTGGGGCTGCCGTATGCGCTGACGGTGGCGATCTTCGGCGGCACAACCGAATACGTCGCCCTCGGATTGAAGAACATTGGCCATGAGCGGTGGTTCTTCTACTACGTCGCCGGTTGCGCGCTGATCTCGCTTCTGGTCTATGTGTTCATGGGCGAATCCTCACGCCGGTCCCACTTGGAGCGGGAGTCAGTCGAATTGCGCTCCGATCAGGGTGAACCGATGAATGCGATGGACGTCTCCCGAACGGGTTCCTAGCATCAACGCCATGCGCGTACTGCTAGTCGAAGATGACGAGGGGGTCGCGTCGGCGGTGGCCGAGCTTTTGGGCCACACCGGCGCGAGTGTCATCACGACATCTCGCGGCACCGACGCCCTCCATCGGGTCAAAGGTTGCGATCTGGTCTTGCTCGACTTGGGATTACCCGACATGGACGGCCTCGACGTGCTGCGGACGCTGCGGCGTGCCTCAAGTGTTCCGGTGATCATCATGACCGCGCGCGACAGCGACGGGGCGGTGGTGCTGGGCCTGCGCGCCGGCGCCGACGACTACCTGGTGAAGCCGGTGCGTAAAGCGGTGCTGCTGGCCCGGATCGAGGCCGTGATGCGGCGGATGCGGCGGGTCGCGGGCGAAGCCGCTGCCGCGCCGGGGCTGGTGACCGCGGGTCCGGTGACCATCGACCGCGAACGCAGGGAGGTCAGCGTGGCGGGAATCCCACAGGCGCTCACCCGAACCGAGTTCCAGATCCTCAACACCATGGCAGCCCGTCAGGGCGAGGCGGTCAGCCGCGAGGAACTCATGCTCGAAGTCTGGGGCACCGCAGTGGTGGGCCGGTCTCGTTCGCTGGACTTCTTCATCGCTTCGATTCGGGGCAAGCTGAGCGAGCTTCCGCTACACACGGTGCGCGGCTTCGGCTTCCGACTGGACCGCTGACATGGGCCTGCGGGTCCGAGTGGTCGTCGTGATGTTGTCGCTGCTGGCGATAGCGGCACTCGCTGTGCCGTTGGCTCTGAGTTTGGCCGACCGCCGAACCGCGACGCTGGCCGCCGAGCGCGGTCGACAGCTGGCCGCACTGGCCGATTCCGCGGCCACACCCGACGCACCGTTGGACCGCCTGGTCGAGCGCTACCACCAGGTGTACGGAGAGGGAGTGCTCGTCGTCGACGCCGATGGCGAAACGCAGGCCGCACGGGGACTGCGTATGTCCGATCCCGGCGTCTCGTCCGCGGCGGGCCTCGCGCTCGTCAATGCACCGGCTCCCCTTCGATCCCGCATCCTGCCTTGGGACGATCGGCCACGGCCGGCCGCGACAGGCGTGCGACACGACGGCGAGCTGGTCGGCGCCGTCATCGTGGCCGTCGACACCACTGTCGCGGCACACGACATTGGCCAGGGCTGGCTGTGGATTGCGCTCGGATGCTTCTGTCTGCTCCTCGTGGCCGTTCTGGTCGCGCGTGGTTTCACGAGGTGGGTGCTGCGCCCCCTCACCGGGCTGGAGCGTGCCGTCGCCGAGATGACGGAGGGCGTTGCAGGCCCGCCCGCCGACCTGGCCGGGCCACCGGAACTGCGCCATTTCACCTCCACGTTCAACACAATGGCCCAGGTCGTGCGGGCCTCGCTGGACCGTCAGCGCAGACTGGTCGCCGATGCGTCGCACCAATTGCGCAATCCGCTGGCAGCGGTTCGGCTGCGGGCAGACAGCCTCGACGACTGGGTGAGCGACGCGGGACGCGCAACCTACCAGTCGATGACCGCTGAGCTCGACCGTCTGGAACACTTGCTGCAACAGCTGCTGCGGCTAGCCCGTGCCGAGCAAGTGGCCGGCAGCCGCAAGGTGGGCCTGTCGGGCACCGTCGACGAGCCGACCGATCTCGCGGATGTCGTCGAGGAGCGCATCGCGTTCTGGCAGCCGGTCGCCGACCGCCGGAATCAGTCACTGCGTTACCGCTTCGAGGATTCCACACTCGCGGTGCAGCTGGCCCGCCACGACGTCGAGCAGTTGCTAGACGTCGCACTCGACAACGCGCTGCGCTATGCCGGCGACGATGTGACGGTGACTGTGACTATGACGGCCAACGTGGCGGGCGGTGTGTCGGGGGTCCGCAACGACGACATGGTCGACCTCGTCGTCAGCGACAACGGGCCCGGTCTGCCTGAGGAGGATTTATCACGGGCGACAACACGATTCTGGCGTGGACGTGACGACCGCACGGGAACCGGCCTCGGCCTGGCGATCGCGGCGGAAGTCACCGCCGGGCACGGCGGAGCGATTCTTGTCGAACGGGCATCCGAAGGCGGTCTGGCTGTCCGCTACCGCCTGCCGGAGGCGAGTGTGCCGACATGCTGAACAGACACCCCGGCGAGTTGAGTCGTCGTACTTTCATCGCGGTTTCGGCGGCGGTACTGGCCACCGCCTGCATGCGCGATGGGCACAGCGACGGCGTCCGGCTGGCCGCAGGTGACCCGGGCGGGCTCTACCTGGCGTTTGCGACCCTGCTGGCTGCCCGATTCCAGGGGAACCATCCCGACGCGACCGTCGAGGTGCTGCCCACGGAGGGCACCATCGACAACCTAGGACGGTTGCGAACCGGTCAATCCGACATGGGCTTGGCGCTCGCCGATGTCGCCGAACGAGACCGCGCCACCGGCCCCGCGCAAACCGCACCCCTGGCCGTGGCCCGCGTCTACGAGAACTACCTCCAAGTGATCGTCCGTGATTCCGCAGCCGTACACCAGATTTCCGACCTAAGCGGGACGCGGGTCTCCATCGGCCCGGCCGGGTCGGGCGGCGCGATCACCGCGCGGGTGCTCCTCGAAGCCGCCGGCCTCCAGGATCGGATCGACATGCGGCGGTACACCCTCGGCGAGGGACTGGCGCGGCTCGCCGACGGCGGAGTGGACGCGCTGGTCTGGTCGGGTGGAATACCGACGCCGGCCATATCCGATCTCGACACCAGGATGCCACTGCGGATGCTCGACATCGGTGAGCTGGCACGCGCGATGAGCGATCTCGGCCGCTATCCCTACGTCGTGCACCGCGTGCCCGCCGGGGCCTATGTGCCACCAAGCATCCGGTCCATCGGCGTACCCAATCTGCTGCTCTGCCGCCCGGACTCCCCCACCGGGCTGGTCGTCGCCTTGGTCGAGCTGCTAGCAACCGACGCAGCGCAGTTGGTTCCCCCCTATGTCCGCGGACTGCAGTACCTGGACACGCCGTCGATGATCCAGACGGGCGCGATTCCGCTTCATCCTGACGCTATCCGCGCCTATCGGAGGCTGCACGGCTGACCATCCGTCCGGGAGAAACCCACTGAGGGTGGGTATTTCGTTGAGCGGCGAACCAATGCAGCTTCAGTAGAAGGAGATCTTCGACCCACCGGATTCCTGATGAACCCGCGCCCTGCCCCCGGGCGTAAGGTCGTCGCCATAGGTGGCACGAAGACCGGTTCGGACGCTGGCAAGCCTGAAATAGCCGTTGAACGTGAACGGATTCGGTGATCCGGACGCAACGATCGAAAACTCTTCGGCGTGGTCGTTGTTGGCAGGCGCGCACGTGTAGAGGTACTTGTGCCCCTGGGGGGTGAAGAGTGAGTCGCTGGCATGCAGCACGCGCCCGTAAGCCTCACTCGTCACCGATTTTGCGTTGCCGAGATCGGCGAACTTCCAGAGATCGGTCTTGTCGTTGTCGTCGCGCAGCGGCAAATGATAGACCTCGAAATTCACCGGAGACGGCCCCGCGGGGACACCTTCGCTATTGCTTGCGTGCAGACAATCGCGGCCACCTTCCTTGAGCAGATAAACCGTCCTGTTGTCGGGCATCCCGGCGCAGAGGTAACCGGCCGATTCCGCCAGGCGTAGTTGCTGACGCACGGTCGCGATCTGCGAAACGGCATCGGGCACCCCGAAACCCACGACAAGTGCCTGCATCTTGTCGATGAGCGGCCGCAGTACCCTCTGCTGCGCGTTCCGGCTGAAGACGGTGTCACGATAGATCCGGATCTGGTCAAGCAGTTGCGCCCGCCGTGTCGGGTCATTTCGGACGAGCATTGCGATGCGGCCCTCGCTGGAGAGGGTGAAAGACCTTTCTGGCTGGAAGATCTGGTCGATCCCCCAGGGAATCATCTTGAACTTGACGTTGTTCTCGCCGGGCGCCTCGACGGCCTTCACATCGTTGTAAATGTATGTGTTGTTCGTGTTGTCGGAATAGCCGTCCCAGTGTTTGAGGAAGAACTCCATCGCGTAGATCCTGATGAACTGATCCAGATCCAGCGCCTTGCCCGCTCCGGCGACACCGTTGCGATCGATGAAATCGATGGCGAACTTCAGG
>CAZEHT010000110.1:0-13084 GCA_964511995.1 uncultured Mycobacterium sp. | reverse complement strand
CCTAAACCCAGTACGGCACCCGGGCGCGGTACTGGCGCAGAGCGAGCATCGCGACGGTCCAGCCGATGACGGTCAGGACGATGACAACCGCCCAGTGCCGCAGATGCTGCTGATCGCCCAGCAGCGGAGCCCGCACGATTTCGAGGTAATGCAACAGGGGGTTGAGTTCCACGATCATGGCCCACCGTTCCGCGCCTTGCTGACGAAGCGTGTTGTTGTTCCAGATGATCGGCGTCATGAAGAACAACAACTGGACCAGTGAAACCAGCAGGGGGCTGATGTCGCGGTAGCGGGTCGCCAGGATGCCGAAGCACAGCGCCACCCAGACGCAGTTGAGCATGATCAGCGCAAGGGCGGGAATGACCGAAAGATCCGCCCATGACCAGGGTTTCGGAAAGATGACCGCGATCGCCACGAAGATCACGATGTTGTGCGCGAAGAAGAGCACCTGCCGCCACACCAGCCGGTAGACGTGCACGCTCAACGGTGTGGGCAGCTGTTTGATCAGGCCCTCGTTGGCGACGAATACGTCGGCGCCTTCCAGGATTGCCGCGTTGATGAGATTCCAGATGATCAGGCCCAAAGTTACGTACGGCAGATGCTCGGACAGTTCGAGGTGGAACAGTTTGGAGTACAACGCGCCCATTGCCACCGCCGTGGTGCCCGTCGCGATGGTTATCCAGAACGGCCCCAGCACGCTGCGCCGGTAACGCTGCTTGATGTCCTGCCAGCCCAGGTGCAGCCACAGTTCACGGCGTCCGAACCCGTCGATCAGATCGCGCCGGGCACGACCGAACGTTCTGGACTGAGCTGCCGCATCGACGAACGTCATCGACTGAACCTTTCTCGTCTACCCATGCGCCGCAACCGAATCCATTCAGCCAGGCCGGCCGGGTCGCGCCGGACCATCAGGAAGTACCACCCGAACCGCAACCACTCCTGCGCGACGAGTTTGCGCAGGCCGGGCTGTGACAAGAGGTAGCCGCGGTTGCGGTATGTGAAGAACCGCTTCCGTTCGTCGTCGGGGTACTGCGTGTGCATCCGGCCGCCCAGTATCGGCTTGAATTCGTCCGTGCCCTGGGGATGCAGGTAGACCGCGTCCAGGCACGTGCCGAACGGTAGCCCTGACCGCACGAGGCGACGGTGCAGCTCGACCTCGTCGCCACGGACGAACAGCCGGAGATCCGGAACGCCGACGGCGTCCACGGTGGACGACCGCAGCAAAGCGCCGTTGAACAGTGACGCGATGCCGGGCAGGAGATCCTGGCCGGCGCCCTCGGTGCGCAACTCCGCGACCCGTCGCCGCCACACGACGCCGCGGCGCAGCGGAAACGCCAGCCGGTCCGGGTCGGCCAGATCGCACACCATCGGTGACACCTCCGCCAGGCCGTGGCGCTCGGCGCAGTCCAGCAGGGTGGCCAGCACACCGGAGTCCCCCGGGCGACCGTCGTCGTCGGCCAGCCAGATCCAGTCGGCGCCCATCGCCAGTGCGTGCAGCATGCCGAGCGCAAAGCCGCCGGCGCCGCCGAGGTTGCGCTGGGACCCCAGGTACGTCGCCGGGACCGGCTGGCCGGCGACGAGTTCAGCGACAGCGGGGTCGTCGCCGTTGTCCACCACGATCAGGTGATCGGGCGGGCGGGTCTGCGACACGATCGCGTTCAGCGAGTCCGCCAGCGTGTCGGGGCGCCGGTGGGTCACGATCACCGCGTACACGGCGCAGTCCCGGTCCGTCATCGGGGCTGTGTTCCGTGACCGGCGTTGCGTTTGGTCTCCTCCAGCACCTCGCGTACGTGGCGGGCAGCGTCGTCGCCCTCGTAGGCGCGCACGATGTCCTCGATTCCGCCGGTCATCCGGACGGTGCCGTGGTCGATCCACATCGCCGAGGTGCACAGTCTTGCCAGGAACTCGTTGGAATGGCTGGCGAACACCAAGATGCCGGAGCGCTCGACCAGGCCCTGCAGCCGGGCCTGTGCCTTCTTCAGGAACTCGGCGTCCACGGCGCCGATGCCCTCGTCCAGCAACAGGATCTCGGGATCGATGCTGGTGACCACGCCCATCGCCAGCCGCACCCGCATTCCGGTGGAGTAGGTGCGAAGCGGCATCGAAAGGTATTCGCCGAGTTCGGTGAACTCCGCGATCTCGTCGACTTTGGCCAGCATCTGTTTGCGAGTCTGGCCCAGGAACAGCCCACGGATGACGATGTTTTCGAAACCGGATATCTCCGGGTCCATTCCGACCCCGAGGTCGAAGACCGGCGCCACCCGCCCGCGTACCGTCGCAACCCCGCGGGTGGGTTCGTAGATTCCCGAAAGCAACCGCAGCAGCGTCGATTTGCCGGCGCCGTTGTGGCCGACGAGGCCCACGCGATCGCCCATCTTCAACGACATCGTGATGTCCCGCAGGGCTTCTACGACGACCACGTTGGAACTGTTGCGCCCGATGGTTCCCCCGGCTTTGCCGAGGAACGCCTTTTTCAGGGAGCGCGACTTCGCGTCGAATATCGGGAACTCGACCCAGGCGTCACGGGTCGAGATGAACGGCCCAGATTGTCCGGTCAACGGGCGTCCTACAGGTACTGTCCGGTCCCCGTGGACGGCGCATGACCGCGATGCGCGGGACCGCCCGTGCCGGGCGGCAGCGCGCCCTGCCGCATCTGCTCCAGTTGGGCGCGCGCGGCCATCTGCTGAGCGAACAATGCGGTCTGGATGCCGTGGAACAGGCCTTCCAGCCAGCCCACGAGTTGTGCCTGGGCGATGCGGAGCTCGGCGTCCGACGGAACGGCGTCGTCGCTGAACGGCAATGCCAGCCGCTCGAGTTCGTCGCGCAACTCGGGGGCCAGGCCGTCCTCGAGTTCGCTGATCGACGTCTTGTGGATCTCGCGCAGCCGGTTTCGGCTGGCATCGTCGAGCGGTGCCGCCTTCACCTCTTCGAGCAGCTGTTTGATCATCGTGCCGATGCGCATCACCTTGGCCGGCTGATGCACCAGGTCGGTTATCGACGTGTCGTCGTCATCGTCGATCGCTGCGGTCTCGGGGCTGCCGATGACTTCGATGCTGTCGTCGTCCGTGCTCACGGTGTGTGTGCTCCTCCGCGCCACTCGTAGATGCGGTCCTCGCCGTTGTCGAAGATCTTCGCCCACGACGTGGATTCATCCAATGACACTAGACCGTCGGGCATTTTGAACCCGCGCACCACCGGCGAACTGGTGAGCACGTAGCGGATGCCCAGCGCGTCGACGGCCTCGGCGACCCGGGGATCGTGGTCGGCGTCGTCGGCGTAAGCCCAGAAGATGAAGCGGTGATAACCGGGGCCCTGCTGCACCGGGTAGTCGTAGTGCGTCCACAGCGGATGAAGGCCCGCGACGGCGTACATCCAGGCGGTGCCGTCGGTGTTGGCGTTGCCGACCGTCGTGTCCTTCGCGCCGGGCAGGGTGGCCAGATAGGCGAACGCCTCCATGTCGCGCTTGTCGATCATCACCCGGTCGTACTTCTCCCCGATGAGGTAGCGGTGGCGCGGAAGGTAGTGCCACGCGATCCCGACGGTGGCGACAAGCAGCAGCGCGGCGGTCGCCCCGATCCAGGCGCGACGGTTGGGATCGGGGCCGCCGACCCGCCGGGTCAGCCAGCGGGCGCCGGCCACCGTCAGGACGACGGCGGTGAACAGCGCGAGGCCGGCCATCGGCGTGGTCAGCATCGTGACGACCGCGGAAAGCCGGCGCGGATCGCTGTAGAACAGGTCGCTGTACAGGCCGGTGATCGTTCCGAGCGGTCCGCCGAACGGCGCGCCGGAATGCACGATCGACACGATCAGCAGGAGCCAGACGGCGGCCGGCCACCAGATGCGTTTGGCCACCAGCAGCAGACCGCCCGCGGCGCCGAGTGCGATGAGGATGTTCTGGATAGGCCAGTCGTTGAGGTGGCGGGTGAATTGCACGACCGCGTTGAACAGCACGCGCAACCGGCTTTGGTGGGTGACAAACTCATGGCCGGCGATGATGTCGGCTTGTTGCAGGACGGCGAGGAACTGCGGCAGCAGTATCAGCAGCGTCGGCAACGCGACCGCGGCCAGAGTCGCGACGTCGGTCTGCCGGCCGCGCACGGGATGCCACAGCGCGTCGCAGAGCCACCACGCGATGACGAACGTCGCCACCACGACACCGCCGGTGATGTGGGTGGAGAAGACCCCGACCAACGCCAGGATGGCCAGCGGAACCCGATTGCGGTGGCGCAGGCACGACATCATCAGCACCGCGGTCGGTGCCGCCAGGCCGTAGGCAACCAGGTTGGGCATGGCAGCCACGTCGAATTCGACGTAGGGCACGGCGGTGAACGAAGCCGACAGGGCAGCCGCTGTGGCCGCGGCGCCCGCGGTGCGCCACTGAGTGCTGGTCGGCCGCAGCAGATTCCAGGCGAGAACCGCGGCGCTGACCGGAAACAGCCATACGGCGGCGGCCAGCGCGCTCAGTGTGTAGGCCGTGGTTGCTGCGTTCCCGGTGAGCTGGGCCAGCACCGCGGCCAGGGCATGGAACGTCGACGGGTAGTAGAGCTCCATCTTGGTCTCGACGTTGCGCAGCTCGCCCATGTGGGTGGACGACGCCTGGCCGGTGTCGAGGATCCAGCGGATTTCGTTGGCATGCCACACTGCGTCCCACGTGCTGGGGATCGACTGCCAGTGCGGCATACCACGATAGAGGGCCAGGGATATCAGCGCAGCTCCCAGCGCGACACCCGCCGCAACGACGAAAGCCGGTCCCCGTGGCGGTTGGGGGATTTCGCCTGTAGGCGGGCGGCGGCGACCCGTCACTATGGACAGGCTCGCCGCGATGGCCGTGACGGCAACCAAAGCGGCCAGCGCACTCCATGCGTTCCAAGGGATCCCGAGCCCGCCGTAGGGGAGGATGGCCACACCCACGACGCCGTAGGTCAGGGCGGGGCCGACGGCCACCGCGGTCGGCCAGGTTAGCCGTGTCGCGCGAGCGACGAGGGCTCCTGGCAAAACCAGCAACAAGGTTGCGGCCAGCAACCCGAAACCCAGGCTCACGGCATTAGTATGGCTGCCCCGGTGACCCGGTTCCGATGCCCGGGTGTGCGGCCGCGCCGCGACGGGCACCTTGACGGTCACGCAGTGCCGTTCGCGAACCCTTTAAGGTGGCTGGCATGGCTTTCGATGTCGCCCGGGTGCGTGGATTGCATCCGACGCTGGGCGACGGCTGGGCGCACCTGGACGCTCAGGCCGGAATGCTCATCCCGGATTCGGTTGCCACCACTGTCTCGACCGCGTTCCGCACGGCGGCGGCCAGTTCGGTCGGTCCCCATCCTTCGGCGCGGCGCAGTTCGACGTTGCTCGACGCAGCGCGAAAGGCAGTGGCCGAGCTGGTGAACGGCGATCCCGCCGGCGTCGTGCTGGGCGCCGACCGTGCGGTGCTGTTGACGCTGCTCGCTGACGCGTCGTCGTCGCGGGCCCGCGCCGGGTACGAAATGGTCGTCACCCGCCTGGACGACGAGGCCAACATTTTACCCTGGCTGCGTGCCGCGGACCGCCACGGTGCCAAGGTCAGGTGGGCCGAAGTCGACGTCGAGTCCGGCGACCTACCCGCGTGGCAGTGGGAGAGCCTCGTCACCAAGACCACCCGGCTGGTGGCGATCACGTCGGCGTCGTCCACCCTGGGCACTGTCGTCGACCTGTGTCCGGTGATCAAATTGACCCACGATGTCGGCGGCCTGGTGATCGTCGATCACACCGCGGCCGCGCCGTACGAGTTGTTCGACATAGAGGCGTCCCTGGCCGATGTGGTGGTGCTGAACACGTCCGGTTGGGGCGGTCCGCCGGTGGGCGCGCTGGTGTTCCGCGAGCCGGCGCAGATCGCAACTTTCGCATCGATGTCGACAGACCAGTACGCGGTCGGCCCTGGCCGGCTCGAAATGGGTGTGCACCAGTACGGATTGCTCGGCGGGGTCGTCGCGAGCGTCGAGTACCTGGCCGGGCTCGACGAGGCGGCGACCGGAACTCGACGCGAAAGACTGGCGGCGTCGATGCGATCGGGGTCGGCCTACCTGCAGCGTCTGTTCGACTACCTGATGCAGTCGCTGAGCCACCTGCCGCTGGTGATCGTGCTCGGTCAGCCGGATTCGCGCATTCCCGTTGTCAGTTTCGTGGTGTCCAACGTGCCTGCCGAGCGGGTTGTGCAGCGTCTGGCCGACAACGGGGTTTTGGCGATCGCCAACTCTGGTTCGCGGGTGCTTGACCTGATCGGGGTCAACGAGATCGGCGGGGCGGTGACGGTCGGCCTCGCGCACTATTCGACGATGTACGAGGTCGATCAGTTGGTGCGGGCGCTGGCGTCGTTGGGCTGAACCTCCAGCACGATCTTTCCGGCCACCTCGCCCCCGGCCAGCAGGGCGTGAGCGTCCGCGGCCCGCTGAATCGGGAACGTTGCGCCGACGACTGGCCGTACCAGGCCGTCGGCGATCATCGGCCAGACCGATTCCACGACGGCGGCGACGATCGCGCTCTTGCCGGCGGGGCCCTCCAGCGGCCGCCCGCGCAACGCCGTGCCGATCACAGTGGCGCGCTTGCCGAGCAGCTTGCCAATATTGAGCTCACCCTTGACACCGCCCTGCATGCCGATCACCACCAGTTTGCCGTCCGCGGCCAGAGCATCGAGATTGCGGTCCAGGTAGGTCGCTCCCATGATGTCGAGGATTACGTCGGCACCTCCGGTTACCCGGGTGAGTCGGGCGACGAAGTCCTCGTTCGGGTAGCAGATGGTGAGGTCGGCGCCGAGTTCGCGGCACAGCTCAAGCTTGGCCGCAGAACCGGCGGTGACGGCGACGATTGCCCCGAGCGCGTGTGCTACCTGGATGGCGTGGGTTCCCACGCCGCTTGCGCCGCCGTGGATGAGCACCGTCTGACCGGCTTTCAGACCGGCCGTCATGACGAGGTTGGACCAGACGGTGCACGCGACCTCCGGCAGGCCGGCGGCTTCGAGCAGGCCGACCCCGGACGGCAACGGCATCACCTGCCCGCCAGGCACCGCGACGTGTTCGGCGTAGCCTCCGCCCGCCAGCAGAGCGCACACCTGTTGGTCCGGCTTCCACTGGGTGCATCCGTCGCCCACCGCGGCCACTACGCCGGACACCTCCAGGCCGAGGATGTCGCTGGCGCCCGGCGGCGGCGGGTAGCGGCCCGCGGCCTGCAGCAGGTCCGCGCGATTGACGCCGGCGACACTGACTTCGATGAGTACTTCGCCCGGCCCGGGGGTGACGTCTGGGATTTCACGCCACACCAGCCGGTCTGGACCCTCGGTTGCGATGGCGTGCACGACGGTTACGGTACTGGCAAACGATTCTTGAATTAACCAATTCACGGGCCGCCGAGGCTCTTAACATGACGCCATGGTGGGGATGATCGAGGGTCGCACGGCTGGTGACATGCCGGGCCTGGATATCGCTGAGCAGAGGTCGTGGCAGAACTTCCTCGACGCGGGATTGCGGCTGTACGCGACCATGAACCGGCGGCTGTCGGAAACGCACCACCTCACGTTGGTCGATGTCCGCCTCCTTGACATGCTGGACAGGTCACCCACGGGTTCGGCGAGGATGGGGGACTTGGCAGAGGGCCTGATGTCCCTGCCGAGCAGGGTCACCAGGCAGATCCGCCGTCTTGAGGGACAGGGGCTGGTACGGCGAACCACCAGCCCGGACGACGGCCGAGGGGTGCTGGCGACCATCACCGCCGACGGCAGCGAGCAGGTGCGACGGGCCATGATCACCTACCGAGATGAAGTGCGGGCGCATTTTCTCCGCCAGTTGTCTCGTTCCCAGATGGCGGCGATGGGGGAGAACTGCCGCCGGATCAGTTCGGCTCTGAAGGCTGCCGACGCCCCGGGCAAGGTGCGCGGGGCCTGACGTCGCTACGCTTGTCGGCGGTGGCGTGGCAGAGCGGCCTAATGCACTCGCCTTGAAAGCGAGAGTCGGCTAAACCCGACCGGGGGTTCAAATCCCTCCGCCACCGCAGTTCAGAGGGGTTTCGGCGTCAAGCCAGGCTTCGCCCACTTCCGAAAAGTGACACTTTTGACACAACCGCCGTGGAATCCACCCGCGAGGAGTCGCGTGTCGTCCCGCGAACCGGGTCTTTACCGGAACGCACGATGGGATCGACTTGTGCAACACTCCCCAGCTTTATCTCCCGCGCCGAGTGCAAGCGCGGCATCACCTACGAGGCGCGCATCAACGTGGTGCTGGCGCAAATTCATGGAACGGTTCGATGCTGGCGGGACCCTGACCATCAGGGAATTCGCGGCCGGCCCCGCAGCGCACGTCGAGATCATCGACTTGAGTTCGCTGATTCCTGCTCTCGCCACGGCAGAGTGAGACCGGTGCCCCTCAAGCTGCTCGATTCACTGAGATCACTCGGTCGATCTCGGAGGCCTCCACCAGGACCCGCCGCCCGAACCGCACCACGATCAAGTCACCGTTCTTCCTCATCCGGTACAGGTACTCCCGGCTCACCCGCAGCAAGCCGGCTGCCTCTTCCATTGTGTACGGCAGCGGGGTCGTGGCCGCCTCGTTCTCGCTCATGGACACATGTTCTTCCCGGAGATCCGACACACGGCCGGGAGCCGGAACGATACGCCGATGGCCCCGGTACGGTGCCGTCGACGCCGGTGCACACTGGGACACCAGCAAACCCTCCGCGTGCCCGTTGTCGGTGCAAATAACCACCGTTGGCAGGGACCCGGAAGTTGACACCGTTCTAACACCATCGGCTCCTGCGGGAACGCCGACGGGAGGCATCCAGTGCACGTCAGTACATGTGCAGTTACTGCGAAGGTACCGCTCGATTCCCCGCCGAAGTCGGCGCTGATCCCGGGCATCGCCCCGCCGTCGGCGTTCACCGCGCCGTCGATCGCCCCAGCGGTGCCGGACCTGCCGACCGCGCCGACGTACTGCGGCATCAACCTGCCCGGCGGTGGTGGTCTGTCGGTTCCGTCGGCGTCCAACCCCGTCGTCACCTTGCCGGTAACCGGCACGTCGAACCCGTCGTTGATCACGGATAGCAACGTGACCGGACGGCCGGACAACGCTGCGCCACGCACTGCGACGTCGCCGTAACCGGCCTCGCACCTGTCGGGGTCCTCGGCGGCCGACGCCGCCCGCGCTGCCGGTGGCGCACAGGGCGCGGGGATGGGATGCGGCGGTGGCGCACCCAGGACGTTGGGACGATCAAGGCGTATATGCAGGCATCGGGAGTGCCTGGCGCCGAACATCTCTCGATGGTGGCCGCCCGCATCGAGGGCATCAACCCGGCCGATCTGACCCGCCAGATCAACACCATCCAAATGCACTGCCTGGACCTGGCCAAGGCCAAGACCGAGGCCCCCGCCGCCACCCGCCACATCGACTTGCAAGCATTACAGCCGTCAATCAACCGATTGGCCACGGCGAAGTAGCGCAATCCCCCGCCCTCACCATGCGTGAGGCAGCCGCCCACGCTTCGCGCTCACTTTTGTGAGGCACCTCGGTTCCGCTAGCCGAGTCAACTTGCGGCCTCCACGCCGACATCATCGACACCCTGCTCGGGCGGTGAGGCGGACTCGTCTGCATGAGCGGAAGGCGACCTTGGGTACTGCTGCCCACGAAAAAAGTTGGGCACTGTGGGTGCATGACCACCAGGGAGACGGCCGGCAGACCCGTGGCGAAGAAAGCGGTAGCCAAGGTGCGGGCGAAGAAAGTGGCGGCCAAAGCTCCGGCGAAGAAGGCGGCCCCCAAAGCGGTCGCGACGAAGGTAGGGCGGGTTCCCGCCGACGACCCGCTGTCCACCCAGCGGGTCCGCTACCTCTCCGAGGTGTTCTCGGGGGCGCAACTGGCCGAGTGGATCGGTGTCAGCCCATCGCAGGCCTCACGGTGGTCGCGGGGTGAGGAGCGGCCGGGCCCTGCGGCGGCTCCGGTGTTGATCGACCTCGAGCATGTGTACTCGCGTGCACGGTTGGTGTGGGGCGGCGAGTCGGCGCGGATCTGGTTGGGCAGCAGCGCGGCGCCGAGTTCGGCAAGGATGGGATACCAGCCGGGGCCGGTATAGATCCGGCGAGCGTAGTCGTCGGGGATGCGCGCCAGCAGGCGGCGCAGCTTTTCGACGTGCTCATCGACGTCGGTGGGGAGGTTCACGTCATCGTCGGCCATCGCGACAGTGTGGAGCGTCGCGGACTCCTGCGCACCGCGAAATGTGTTGCACTGCAACGATGCCTCTGTGTTTTGGAGAATTGCAGTGGTCTTTCCGTCGGTGTCGCACCAGATCAGAGCCGTGGCCCAGAAAGCACCAGCCGGGGCAAAGGATTGCCCAAACGCGCGGGTGCCTCGGCGTGTCGCACGCTGAGGGTGAATCGGCGACCGCGGCGGGACCGGCGCCGGAATATGCTGGGCGTTATCGGCACGGACGCGATGACGCCGCGCGCGGGCGCATGGGGTTCACTGGCGTTCTGAATTGAGCCGATTCTGCTGCAGAAGTTGCCGACCGCCAGTGCGGCTGCCTTGACCGTCGCTCAGCAGATCCTTGCTTTGGACGAAGAGGTGTTGGCGGAGCGGATCGCACAGGCCGCCTGGTAGTTGCCGCTGAGGGCGCCGCTGGGGTCTCACCTACCTGCCGTTGAGTTCGAACCCGTGACCGGTGCCGTCAACGATGCCGTCATGGGCAAGGTGCGTGACGACGCCTACTACGAGCCACTCAACCGAACTGTCGAAGCGTACGAGTACACGGCTGGGCCGATCGAGTGTGGACCGGCTTACCTTGCGCGACAGCGCGATCGAGACTAGAGAAGTGCGCCGACGGAACGGAGCGCCTACCGCGCCATCTCCGCCGTCACCTCCTCGGTCGACGCTGGCCCCAGACCCCACGCCTCCAACGACACACAAACCCACCGTGGAGCCGACCGGCGCTGGCGGAGTGGGTGTGGCCGTGCAGCAGCCAGCCTCCCCGATCCGCAAGCTGGCGCTCGTCGAACTCCTTAGGCGAGTAGCGGTCCGGCATGCCGGCGCAGGGAAAGTGACTGAGCAGCAACGACATTCCACCGATCTCGATCTGCGCGTGCTGCTGCACAGAAGCGAACACCGCGGCGTCGGCGTCGGCGTCGTTATATCGCGCTTCCCCTGGTCGGGATCATGCTCGGCAACCCGCGTCCACCTCGCCGCGCACGGTTCGCTGATGTGAGAAGCAGCGCGAGCGGGACGGCCATGCGGCCGGCGATCGCCGCTACCCAGGCCCCCACAGCGGCCACGATGCTCGCGACCGCAGCGCCACGGAGGCCGGCTACGTCGGTCCCGGGCTCATGGCTCCATCGTGGTCCAGGCGGCTGGACACCGGATCAGTAGAACTACGCAGACCAAGCCGAGTCACCATGTTGCCGACGGGGCGATTCCATGGACGGCTACACCAGGACATGCTCAGCGAGCAGCATCGTGAGACATCGCCTCGGCGAGCCCGGCTCGATCATGGTCACGGCCGAGGACCGATGAGCGGCAGCGAAATCATCCGAATCGTACCTTGCGCCGACACCGTTGTGATCCGGCCCGCTTCCGAGCCTTGTTCAGTCGTGCAGCGCCTTCTTCGGGTGAAGTGATCGTGTTCGGATCCCGCACTAATCTGCTGTGCATGGCTTTGCTCGAGGTGGACTCCGCCGGTTTGAGGGTGCTGGCGGCGCACTGCAACTTCTGGGGTGCCGAGATCGGTGCGCGCTCTGCTCGTGGATCGGTCATGGCGGGCTGGCAGGCGACGGCCGCAGCCGTGGCCGCCCTTCACGCCGATGTTGCGGTTGCCAGTCAGGTGATGGTGGCCCGGATGAACGAGTCAGCAGCCAACCTTTCGACGGCGGGAACCGTGTATGTGGCCACCGACGAGCGGGCGGCAGGTCGTCTGAGCGGCATGGCTACTGGGGTGTAGATGCCTGCCAACGGTCCGACTCTCACGCTGTCGCGGCTTCGTGTATGGGACGTAGCGCATCTGACCGATGCCGCCGCCCACTGGACACGTGCTGCCACCGATTGGGAGGACGTATTCGACCGCCTTGCGTCTCAGATGTCCAGCCCTGGAGGCATGTCGTGGGTGGGCGTGGCTGCTGAGGAAGCCCAGCGGCGGGCCTACACCGACCGTCTCAAGGTTGTGGGCATGGCCGATCGGCTTCACGAAGCGGCCGGCATTGCGCGTCGCGGTGCCGATGAGATCGAGGACGCCAGACGCCGGGTTATCGACGCCGTGAGCGTGGCAGAGGATGCGGGATTCACGGTTGGCGAAGACTTTTCGGTCACCAGCCGAGAAACAGGCACGCTCGGACAGTTGTCAGCCCGGCAAGCCTTGGCAGAAGTGCTCGCTGCCGAGATCCGCACTCGCGTCGGTGAACTCGTCGCTATTGACCAACGAACCGCGGTCGAGATAACCACCGCGTCCGCCGGTGTCGACGCGATTTCATTCGAAGACTCCAATGACCACCACGAACGGACGGTGCAAGCCGTTGACAACCACACTGAGGAGCCGGGTCCCCCTGATCCGACCCCTCCGGTGGAAGGAATTCCCCCTGATGGGGTAATGCCGCCGGTCGGCGGTGACTTCACGCCGGGGCCTCCAAGCCGCCCCAGTGTTTCGGCGAGAGGCGGCAAGAGCCTGTGGGACGAGAGTGGCGGTGAGTGGCGCTACTTCCCAGGCGACAAGTGGCGAAACCCGCACTGGGACTACAACCCGCATTCGACGCCGAGCGGACGCGGTTCCGAATGGCAGAACATCCCGATTGGCGATCTCCCCTCCCACAAAGACGAGAACCCTTCGGTTATCGCTGGATTGCCGCCGTGGTTGCAGGGCGTGCCGAGTGTCGGCGGACCGCCACAAAATCCGTTGGTCGCGCCGTTTACCGGCGCTGCAATGCCGACGACACCCGCACCGGTAGTGGGAACTGAGCCCGGTGGACCGCGTATCAGCATGCCCCGCATCGATATACATGCCCCTAATGCCGGCGACCTGCAGAACGCCGGCGGGCCAGCCGCCGTGGCCGGCGGCGGCGCGCTACTCCTTTTGATTCTGGGGGCGATGGCGCTTGCCT
>CAZEHT010000109.1:8366-13332 GCA_964511995.1 uncultured Mycobacterium sp. | reverse complement strand
GCCGTTCGGTGCGTTCGTCCGCGTCGAGGAGGGCATCGAGGGTCTGGTGCACATCTCCGAGCTGGCGGAGCGCCACGTCGAGGTGCCCGACCAGGTGGTGGCCGTCGGTGACGACGCCATGGTCAAGGTCATCGACATCGACTTGGAGCGACGCCGGATCTCGCTGAGCCTCAAGCAGGCCAACGAGGACTACACCGAGGAATTCGACCCGTCGAAGTACGGCATGGCCGACAGCTACGACGAGCAGGGCAACTACATCTTCCCCGAGGGCTTCGATCCCGAGACCAACGAATGGCTCGAGGGCTTCGACAAGCAGCGCACCGAGTGGGAGGCCCGCTACGCCGACGCCGAGCGCCGGCACAAGATGCACAGCGCGCAGATGGAGAAGTTCGCCGCCGCCGAGGCCGCGGAAGCGGCGCGGCCGTCATCCAACGGTGCGTCGCGTTCCGACGAACCCAGCGGCGGGTCGTTGGCCAGCGACGCACAGCTGGCCGCACTGCGGGAGAAGCTCGCCGGCAGCGCCTGACCGGTAACGACGACGAGTGAAGCCACGTGACGCCGTGCGAAACGGTTTGCGTGGCTTCACCTTTTTCCCGAAGGCGCCAAGGACGAGGCGATGCTCCGGATCGGACTGACCGGCGGTATCGGGGCCGGAAAGTCGACGGTCTCCCAGACATTCGCCCAGTACGGGGGGATCGTCGTCGACGGCGACGTCATCGCCCGCGAAGTCGTCGAGCCCGGCACCGAAGGCCTGGCCAGGCTGGTCGACGCGTTCGGACCGGAAATCCTGTTGCCCGACGGTGCGCTCAACCGGCCGGCGCTGGCAGCGGTGGCCTTCGGCGACGACGGAAAGCGGGCGCTGCTCAACGGCATCGTGCACCCCCTGGTCGCGCGGCGACGTTTCGAGTTGATCGCCGCCGCGGCCGAGTCGATGGAATGCCCGGTGATCGTCGAGGACATCCCGCTACTGGTCGAGTCGCATATGGCACCGATGTTCCCGCTGGTCGTCATCGTGCACGCCGACGAAGAGCTTCGCGTCAAGCGCCTGATCGAACACCGCGGCTTCAGTGAACGAGACGCCCGGGCGCGGATCGCTGCGCAAGCCGGCGAGGAACAACGCCGTGCCGTCGCCGATGTCTGGCTGGACAACTCGGGCGTTCCCGCCGAACTCGTGGAACGCGCCCGCGACCTCTGGTTCGCCAGGATCCTGCCGTTCGCGCACAACCTCCATGCGCACAGACCGGCGCAGGCGCCCCCGCTGCTGGTTCCCTGGGATCCGGCCTGGCCCGACCAGGCCCGGCGGATCGTGGCGCGGCTGAACACGGCGTGCGGGCACCGTGCCAAGCGCATCGATCACATCGGGTCGACCGCGGTGCCCGGCATGGCCGCCAAAGACGTCATCGACGTACAGGTCACGGTCGACTCGCTGGCCACCGCGGACGACCTCGCCGGGGCACTGCTCGGCGCCGGCTATCCCTGTGTCGGGCACACCACCGCCGACCACGCAAAGCCCCGTGGCCGCAGCACCGTCGCAGCATTCGACCGCCGCGACGACGATGCGTTGTGGCATAAGCGCTTCCACGCGTCGGCCGACCCGGGCCGCCCTACCAACGTGCACATCAGGGTCGACGGGTGGCCCAATCAGCAGTTCGCGCTGCTGTTCACCGACTGGGTGGCGGCCAACCCCGACGTGCGCACGGACTACCTGGCGGCCACGCACTCCGCCGCGGCGCACGGCCGTAGGGAGGCCGCGGTGTACACCGACGCCGAGGAACCCTGGTTCCTGGACGCATACCGCATGGCCTGGGAATGGGCTGATGCCCACGGCTGGCGCCCCGAAAGCGGCTAGGCTGCGGGCGGGGTCGACACCGCGGCGACGGGTGCGAGGCCGCTCAAACCGGTCCCGTTGTTGAGCGGCGCGCCACACATCAGCTTCCCGTAGTCGGGATCGGTGTTGGCGGGTATCAGCCGCGGGCCGATCCACTGGTCCGCCTGCGCGGTGGTGGCGCCGTCGACCAGGATTTCGCAATGCAGATTGGCCGAATAGGGCCATTGGATGCGAATTTGCATGCCGGCCTGGCGCGGGTCCGGCAACACCGTCTGGGCTTCGAAGATGCGGCCGGGCAGCATCGCGGGATCGGCGGTTTGGATCTGGGTCTCGTTGAGGTTGTAGGTGATCAGCGCGCCCCGGGGGACACCGTCGATACGGGCGCGGTAGGTGACGTTGTGCAGTTCCTGCTGTACGGGCGGCTCGGTATCGCCGCCTGGGTCGGCCCACCCCGTTGCCGGGGACAGCGCCATGCACGCCAAAAGCAATGCCGTGTTCGCCGCTCGTGCGGGGAGATTCTTTGTCGGGGACACTACGCAATTATCCCCAACTGAGGTCCATCCCGTTACTTCGCAGCCAAGCGTGCAGGTCATAGCTGTATTCGGCGAGACCGTCGACCGCTGTCACCGCGGTGCGAATCGCCCGTTCAGCCGCCTCGGCATCCAGCAGACCCAGCCTGTTGGCGGCCAGCAGTTCGTCGACGTCGACGAGTTCGGTGCGCTTGCCCGTGTACACCACGAGGTCGATGTAGTGGTCTTCGGTCGTCCAGATGTCACCGCCGGCCTCGATATCCCCGACGTCGAGGTAGAAGTCCTGGTCGCGCTCATAGCCGCGATTCCAGTGGAAGACATTGGCCCTCAACCCGAGCGCCGGCAGCAGCCAGGATTGCAGGTAGTGGAACTGCACTCGACCCGGTGTCGGACGGGCCATGTACAGGCCCCAAGGCCGGCGGTCGTAGACGTCCACCGCCCGCACGATGCCCTTCGGATCGGTATTGGTGCGTGCGGAAATGTCGAAGATCTCGCGCTTCGGTGGATGAATGCCGACCAGCATAAATGGTGTCCGCCCGCGGTCATACCGTCGGTCGAGTCTCGCCATGGATGTGACCTCGACCTCGGCGCCTGCGCAGCTGTCAGCGGTACCTACGTTTCGGGCGTTCGGGGGCGCGGTTGCGCGATCGGTCGCGCTCACGATGCGCGATGCCGTCCGGTCCCACCCTGACGGCGAGGTAGATGGTTCGCACGGCGAGTGTGGACTCGATCTCTTCGATGATGGGTGCGAAGAATTGGCGTCTGTACTCGTCGTCGCTCATGGACGTAACCGCGAAGAGCATCGCGCTGAACGCGGCGAAGAGCGTGGCGTTGCGAAATAGTGCCACCGGCACCCCTGCGATCCGGGAAGGTATCGGTTCGGAGCCGATCCATAGTGCCGCGGTCTGGGGCATGACGACGATGAGGCCCAGGGTGATGAAGAAAGTGAGCAGTGCGACTGCTACGACCCCGGCCTGCGCGAGCTGTCGGGTGGCCAGCATCACCAGCAGATTTCGGTGCTGGCGTCCGTCGAGCGGCGGGCTGTGCAGATGCCCGTCGCGTGCCAGCTCGTCGATGTTGACGGTGGCGACCGGTGTGCCGACCACGGCGGCCGACAAGCGTTGCAGGCTGAACTCCTGCTCGACGCGGCTTATCTCCTCAGTCAATCGGTTGGCCGCCGCAACGATCGTGATCAACCCGAATATTCCGGCGACCAGCCACAGCCGCCACCACGGCAGCACATTCATGGCCTGCCATAGTTCGCCGGTGAAGAACAAGAACACATTGGCGATGAGCAGCAATGGCAGCGCCCAGCCCAGCAGCCGCCGCACGCTGTTTCGCATGTCGAAAACGGTGCTCCGAACCGCTCGCCCCAGCAACGCCCCCAGGCTGTAGGTCGTAGCCAGGTGGCTGACGATGAAGGCCACGACAAAGAAGATGACGAAGCCGAGGGCGCCGACCACGTGGCCGCCCGGAGGGGTCACGGTTCCGCTCGTCAAATACTGCACGAGGGGTACAGCCACGGGTATCGACGCGTAGATCACCAGCAGGGCAATGGTCGCAATTCGGGAGAATCGCGGCAGTTTCCGGTGGACGAACCCGGCCGCAACTCGCACGGTGACTATCACCACGATCACCACAATGAGGTAGTGCCACCGCCACGTACCTTCGCCTCCCAGCGGCACCAGCCATATCAGGCCCGCCAGCGACGCCATCAGCGCCAACGATGGAAGCATTCGGGGGAGTACGTGCTCGGTGAAGCTGTAGCCCTCGATCATCGTGGCCATTCCATGCCGGGTGAACCAGCGTTCGGTTTGGCGCGCCGTCTCTGAGTCCGCTGAACCTGGACGGGCGGTGCCGGAGATCCCGGTGGGTGACGCGCGGAGCTGTGTGGAATCCTCGAAGCCCGATTCCGCAAATTCGGTCGACCGCACGCCGGCGCCGAGTTTGTCGATGAAGCTGCCCAACGCGGCGAGCTTCTCCTGCACTTGGCCAATAGGATCTCCGAGCGAATCACTCGGAACCGTTTCTGCGGCGCTGCTTCCGACGTATTCGATTGCGGTCGATTGTTTCGGTTCGCGACGACGCCGCCGGGCGTTGGCCCGGTTGTGTACCGGACCGCCTTCGGCATCGCTTTGCTCGCAGTACCGTGACGGGCGGCCCGTAGCAGGATCGCGACGACTCGGGCGCCTGCATCCGGGATAGTGACACCGGGCGGGGTTGGAGCCACGACCAGGTTCGGCGTGTTCGTGACTCATGCGCACGAACTTTATCTTTCGTCGATACCCGCCCCGTAGCGAAAGCTCATAAAGGCAGCGCGAAACGAACCTCCAGCGGGCTGTTTCGCCACGTATGGGTCGGGTCCCGAAGCGCGTCGTCGACCGGGCTTTCGGTGCCGGATGCGATCAAACCGCGGGTGCGGGTCAGCGGGGACTGTCGGTGTCCGGGCATACGCTGGGCGGCATGGCTTTCGCTACCGAGCACCCCGTGGTCGCTCACTCCGAGTATCGCGCCATCGACGCCGTGGTGCGCGCCGGAGGACGATTCGAGGTGGTCAGCGAATACGAGCCTGCCGGCGATCAGCCCGCGGCCATCGACGACCTGCAAC
>CAZEHT010000109.1:0-8266 GCA_964511995.1 uncultured Mycobacterium sp. | reverse complement strand
GTCAGCGAATACGAGCCTGCCGGCGATCAGCCCGCGGCCATCGACGACCTGCAACGGCGCCTGCAGGAGGGGGAGAAGGACGTCGTCCTGCTCGGTGCGACCGGAACGGGCAAGTCCGCCACCACCGCCTGGCTCATCGAGCGGCTGCAGCGGCCCACACTGGTCATGGAACCGAACAAGACGCTGGCCGCGCAGATGGCAAACGAGCTGCGTGAGATGTTGCCGCACAACGCCGTTGAGTACTTCGTGTCCTACTACGACTATTACCAGCCCGAGGCGTACATCGCCCAGACGGACACCTACATCGAGAAGGACAGCTCGATCAACGACGACGTGGAGCGGTTGCGCCACTCGGCGACGTCGAGCCTCCTGTCCCGGCGCGACGTCGTTGTGGTGGCGTCGGTGTCGTGCATCTACGGCCTCGGAACGCCGCAGTCCTACCTGGACCGATCGGTGGAGTTGAAAATCGGGGACGACGTGCCGCGCGACAGCCTCCTCAGGCTTCTGGTGGACGTCCAGTACACCCGCAACGACCTGGCCTTCACCCGCGGTTCGTTCCGCGTGCGCGGTGACACCGTCGAGATCATCCCGTCATACGAGGAACTCGCAGTGCGCATCGAGTACTTCGGCGACGAGGTGGAGGCGCTGTATTACCTGCACCCGCTCACCGGTGACGTCGTCCGCCGAGTCGACTCCCTGCGTATCTTCCCGGCCACCCACTATGTGGCCGGGCCCGAACGGATGGCCCACGCGATATCGACCATAGAGGCCGAACTGGAGCATCGTCTCGCCGAACTGGAAGGCCAGGGCAAGCTGCTGGAAGCCCAGCGTCTGCGAATGCGGACCAACTACGACATCGAAATGATGCGCCAAGTCGGCTTCTGCTCCGGCATCGAGAACTACTCGCGCCACATCGACGGGCGCCCGGCGGGTTCGGCTCCGGCGACGCTGCTGGACTACTTTCCCGAGGACTTCCTGCTCGTGATCGACGAGTCCCACGTCACCGTCCCGCAGATCGGCGGCATGTATGAAGGTGACATCTCGCGCAAGCGCAACCTGGTCGACTTCGGTTTCCGGTTGCCGTCGGCCGTAGACAATCGTCCGCTGACGTGGGAGGAGTTCGCGGGCCGCATCGGTCAGACGGTGTATCTGTCGGCGACCCCCGGCCCCTACGAACTCGGTCAGTCCGCCGGTGAGTTCGTCGAGCAGGTCATCCGGCCGACCGGCCTGGTGGATCCGCAGGTTCTCGTCAAGCCGACGAAAGGCCAGATAGACGACCTCATCGGAGAAATCCGGCTGCGGGCCGACCGTGATGAGCGTGTGCTGGTCACCACCTTGACGAAGAAGATGGCCGAGGATCTGACCGACTATCTGCTGGAAATGGGCATCCGGGTGCGCTACCTGCACTCGGAAGTCGACACGCTCCGACGGGTGGAGTTGCTGCGCCAGTTGCGCCTCGGCGACTACGACGTCCTGGTCGGTATCAACCTGCTGCGAGAAGGCCTGGACCTACCCGAGGTGTCTCTGGTGTCGATCCTCGACGCCGACAAGGAGGGGTTCCTGCGGTCTCCGCGCAGCCTGATCCAGACGATCGGCCGGGCGGCGCGCAACGTCTCCGGTGAGGTGCACATGTACGCCGACACCGTCACCGATTCGATGCGCGAGGCCATCGACGAGACCGAACGACGCCGGGCAAAGCAGATCGCCTACAACGAGGAGCGCGGCATCGACCCGCAGCCGCTGCGCAAGAAGATCGCCGACATCCTCGACCAGGTGTACCGGGAGGCCAGCGATACCGAGGCCGCCGAGGCGGTGGCGGTCGGTGGTTCCGGCCGCAACGCCTCGCGCGGCCGGCGCGCGCAGGGCGAGGCGGGACGGTCGGTCAGTGCCGGAGTGTTCGAAGGCCGCGACACCGCCAGCATGCCGCGCGCCGAACTGGCCGACCTGATCAAGGACATGACCGATCAGATGCTTGCTGCAGCACGTGACCTACAGTTCGAGCTCGCGGCGCGGATCCGCGACGAGATCGCCGACTTGAAAAAGGAACTCCGCGGCATGGACGCCGCGGGCCTGAAGTAGCCGATTCCTCCGACCGCGATGACCGACGGGCGGTGGCCGTGACCGAGACACCGTCCAACCGGACAGGGACCTGGCGGGACTTGGCGGGCCCGCGGTATCTGGGAACCTCTACCGTGCTCGCCGGAGGCGTCGCGCTGTACGCCACCAACGAGTTCCTCACCATCAGCCTGCTGCCCACCGCGGTTTCCGATATCGGGGGGCAGCGGTGGTACGCCTGGGTGACGACGGTGTATCTGGTGGCGTCGGTGGTGGCGGCCACGGCCGTAGAGGCGCTACTGACCCGGTTCGGCCCGCGATCGGCCTACCTGCTGAGCACGGGAGTGTTCGGGGCCGGAAGCCTGGTGTGCGCGTTCGCCCCGACGATGGAAATCCTGTTGGCGGGCAGGGTGGTGCAGGGCGGTGCCGGGGGAATGCTGGCCGGCCTCGGCTACGCGGTCATCAATTCGGCTCTGCCGCAACGACTGTGGACCAGGGCGTCCGCACTGGTGTCGGCCATGTGGGGTGTCGGCACCGTGGCCGGACCGGCCGCCGGCGGACTATTCGCTCAGTTCGGATTGTGGCGCTGGGCGTTCGGTGCGCTGGTCATCTTGTCAGCCGGCCTAGCCGTGCTGGTCCCGGTGGCGCTGCATGGCCGTGCCGGCGCCTCCACCGCGACGCGGTGGAGAATTCCCTGGCAGTCGTTGCTGTTGCTGGGTGCTGCGGCAATGGCGGTCAGCGTCGCGGCCATCCCACCTCGGCTGACCGTCACTGTTGCGTTGCTCGGCGCCGGTGCGGTGCTGGTCGGGGCTTTCCTGTGGGTTGACCGCCGGCGCCGTCCGTCGGTACTTCCGCCTAGTGCATTCCGGGTGGGGCCGCTGAAGTGGATCTACCTCACACTCGGTGTGTTGATGTTGGCGACCATGGCCAACATGTACGTCCCGCTGTTCGGGCAGCGGTTGGCCAACCTGCTGCCCGTCGCCGCGGGATTCGTCGGTGTCGCTCTGTCGTTTGGCTGGACCACGAGCGAGATCGTCAGCGCTTCGGTGAGCAAGCCCGCTGCGGTGGTCCGTATCGTGACGGTCGCACCGGCGGTGGTGGCCGCAGGACTATCGATTGCGGCGGTCAGTCAGTTCGACGACGCATCGCTGTGGCTGGTGGCGGTCTGGGTGGTGGCATTGTTTGTCACCGGATGCGGGGTGGGCATGGCCTGGCCGCACTTGTCCGCCCGGGCGATGGGCTGCGTCGACGATCCCGCCGAAAGTGCCACCGCGGCCGCCGCCATCAACACCGTTCAGCTGATGTGCGGTGCGTTCGGGGCGGGCTTGGCCGGAGTCGTCGTCAACATCAACGAACATGACGATGCCGGCGGGGCGAGATGGATGTTCGCGGTCTTCGCTGTTCTGGCTGCTGTGGGATGTATCGCCTCCTCCCGGGCGGTTCGGGCGGTTCCCGGCCGGTAACGCACGGTCGCTGGCGGTCGATTTCGGCGCGTATAGGCACCATTTCTCCGATTCGGTGACCATCGACCGTGTTCACTTCGGATAATCGGGCAATGACATCCGTGGGGAAAAGTGGATTCAGACGTGCCGGTGTAATCCTGGCCTCTGCCGTCGTCGGCGTGTTCGGATGCCTGGCGGGTGCAGCCAGCGCTGACGCCGATCAAGTCGCTCCCTCGTTGCCCGTCTTCGTCCCGCACCCCTCGGACTGGTCGCCGAACTACACGGTGTTCCCGTACGACCTGTGGCGAATCCGGGTGACGCCCGAACAGGTCGTCGCGCAGCGAGACGCGTGCCAGTGGTTCAACGCCCAGTACGACACGCTGAGGAACCAGATATACGGCTTCAAGTATTTCCTGGCCAGCCAAGGCGACTACTGGACTGCGCCCGGCGTGCAGGCCGCCGGCGATTTGGTCGCCGCCAATATCGACCAGTCGGCCGCTTTCCTGGAGCCCAGGGCGCGCACCTTGTTCATCGTCAACTACCCCGACCACAGCGAATACTCCCCGCTTTACAACGGCGATTCCATCCACCACCTCTGGTATCAACTCACCCAGATCAGTGACAAGATCAGGCAGAAACGGCCGTCCGGGCAGATCCACGCCAACGTCGAGACGATGAACGTCTACGGCAGTGTCATCCACGATTCAGGGGTGTGCGTAGGGGCCTAGCGGCCCGCGTAGCCCTCGTGGGGGTCGACAACCACGGGCAGCGACCGGCATTTCCTTCATCGTCACGCCGCCGACTCTCCGTTCGCCCCAAGTAATGAAGTGCGGCAGTAATTTTCACGGGACGGCGGTTCGGGTCAGGTCGAGGCGTGCTGTCCGCCGGTCTCCGACCACCGACGGTTGGGTGACGGCGCCAGCGCTTCCCGCGGCGCTGGGGCGGGCGAAGCTCGCGGCGGGCCAGTTTTTCGCTGGGGGGTGCCGTTGTTGCCCGAGAGATTGTGTTCGCGATTCGTCCCCTTCGCCGGTCGGCGACACGTTAATGTCTCGGATGACGTGGGAGATACCGAGCTTTGGAGGGCACGCATGGTTTGGGAGAAGCGCTACAAGACCATTCTGGTCGGCACGGATGGGTCGGATTCGTCGTTTCTCGCCGTGACGCGCGCGGGTGAGATCTCGGCGCGCATCGGCTCCCCGCTGGTCATCGCCACCGCGTATTTGCCTTCCGGTAAGCCCCACCCCGTGGAAGTCCTCAAGGAGGAGTCCTACAAGCTTTCGGGTAATGCACCCATTTACGCGATCCTGCAGGATGCCAAGGAACGCGCCGAGGAGGCCGGCGCCAGGAACATCGAGGTGAGGGCCGTCAAGGGCGCACCCGTCGATGCACTGGTCAAGATCGCCGAAGAGGTCAAAGCGGACCTACTGGTGGTGGGCAACGTCGGCCTCAACACCGTCACGGGCAGGTTCCTCGGTTCGGTGGCCGGCAACGTCGCGCGCAAGACCAAATGCGACGTGCTGATCGTTCATACGACTCACACGAAATAGGGATTGCCGCGGAGCGCGTGGCGCCATTCCTACAGGTCTGGGCACTCGGCGCAGGTGCTGGTGTCGGCACGCATAGTTCCCCGGCCCATCGTGGCTGCATGCGCTGCGCTGCCTGTCAATTGGTCGTCGTCGGTCTCGGCGAACGGCTCGGGGTCGCTCGAAACAGGCGGAGATGCCCTGGCCGGCACCGGGGGTAGCCGCTCATTGCACTCTTCACCAGGGCGACCACATCGTTATGCCATCCCTATGCCGGCCAGCCCGAGTCGGTATCGGATGCCCGCGGATTCCGCGCGAATTCATGTGCACCTAACGTTTTCGGCCGCGAATAGGCCGGCCGTGCGCGAAGATCAGGGTGTTATCATGCCGCTGCCGGAGCTGCTTGTGCGCCTTTCTCTCCGGGGCTGATCGGTAACGGGCCGCGAACCGCGGCGGCGGTACATCGCAGGCGCCTTCACTGCAGAACGGACGGTAGCAATGGCCAAGAAGTCCAAGAAGAAGTCCGACGAGAACAAAGTACGGGCCAACGAGATCGTCGTGGCCGTGGACGGCTCGGCTCCTTCGGAAGCCGCCGTGCTCTGGGCTACCCGCGAGTCACTGTTGCACAAGGTTCCGCTGAGGCTGGTGCATGTCGTTCAGGCGCCGAGCGTTACCCGTTCGTTGATGCCCGTCCCGGTGTCGGCGGAGCAATGGCAGGACACGCGTGCTCGCCAGATCGTCGAGGACGCGGCCAGCCTGGTGCGCTCCACCGCCGAGGCCGCCGGCGGTTCGGCGGAAATCGCCGGGGTCGAGATCTACAGTTCCACGGCGATTCCCACGCTGATCGAGTTGTCGAAGTCCTCGAAGATGATCGTGGTGGGCAACCGCGGGCACGGCGCACTGCGCCGTGGTCTCCTCGGCTCGGTCAGCACCGGGTTGGTCTACGGCACGTATTGTCCGGTCGTGGTCATCCATGAGGGCGACCCGCCCCCCGCCGACGCGCCTGTGGTCGTCGGAATCGACGGTTCGCCGGATTCCGACCTCGCGGCACGTATCGCCTTCGCGGAGGCGGCTAACAGGGGCGTCGAGCTGGTCGCGCTGCACGCGTGGAGCGACGTCGATTTGATCGACGCGCCCGACGTGGATTGGGACACTGTGGCACTGGGCAAGGTGAAGTTGCTGGACAAGCGGTTGTCGGGCGGACAACAGCGTCACCCCGACGTAACCGTTCGTCGTGTGGTCGTGCGTAACCAACCGGCCATCCACTTGGCCGACGAAGCCGAGAAAGCCCAGCTGCTGGTGGTAGGCAGCCGGGGCCGCGGCGGCTTCAAGGGCCTGTTACTGGGCTCGGTCAGCTCGATGTTGATGCATCACGTGAAGATCCCGCTGATCGTGGTCCCGTACAAGAGCTGATATGCCCTACGGTGGGCCTGCGCGCGCTGACGGCCGCAAAGGCCCCACTGACGGCCCACTGACGGGCACCAGCACGTCGCCACGTCAAAAGTCGCCCTGCCGATCGCTGCCCGGCTTTCGGGGTCTGCGGTCAATCGCTTTCGACAGCGGGTACAGCGCCCCGTTGGCGAAGAGGATGAGAACCGCGCCCACGACCGCTTCGCGCCACATCCATACCCCGCAGAGCGCGCCGACCGATGCCGTCACCCACAGCGTGGCAGCGGTGTTGAGCCCGATCACCGTCGTACCTTCTTTGATGATCACGCCGGCGCCGAGAAAGCCGATGCCCGTGACAATCGCGGCTGCGACCCTGTTGCGGTCGCCCTGGGTGGGAAAGTCGTAGGCGCCCATGATGGTGAACAACGCCGAGCCCATACAGACCAGCGCCATGGTCTGCAGACCGGCCATCCGCGATCGAAACTGGCGTTCCAGGCCGATGGCGACCCCAAGCACGATAGCCAGGCCCACGCGTAAGAACAGATCCATCCCCGGGTGGTCGATGTCCATGCCGAGCATCCTCACACTCGCGGCGGGGTTGCACGGGCGATTTTCCGATTTCTGCGTTGAGCGCCAGACGCTGTTCAGGGGTGCGGTCCGGCTCGGACCGTCCCTACGTTGCGGCTGGTCGTGAGCCGGTCAAGGCGATGTTTCCGCTGGCAAGGCCGTCACCAGCGACGCTCCTTCCACTCTTGGAGATGCGGACGCTCCGCACCCAGAGTGGTGTCGTCGCCGTGGCCCGGATAGACGACGGTGTCGTCATCGAAGCGGTCGAACACCCTCGACGTCACATCTTGGAGCAGCGAATCGAAATCCTCCGGCTTCCACGTCTTCCCCAAGCCACCCGGAAAAAGGCAGTCCCCGGTAAACAGCTGCGTAACGCCGCCGGTCGCGTCGCCATCGAGGGCGAGCGCGACCGAACCGGGGGTATGGCCGCGCAGGTGGATGACGTCCAACGACAGGTCGCCGATCGCCACGGTTTCCCCGTTGTGCAGGATCCGGTCCGGCTTGACGGGGAGCGGTTCGGCGTCGAGTCGATGGGCCGCCGTCGACGCGCCGGTTGCCTCCGTGAGCGCCTTGAGGGCCTGCCAGTGGTCGAAGTGCTGATGGGTAGTCACGATCAGCTTCACATCCGGCCCGTACTTGTGCACCACCCCGGTCAATGTTTTGGCATCGTTCGCGGCGTCGACAAGCAGTGATTCGCCGGTCCGGGAACACGTGATCAGGTACGCGTTGTTGTCCATCGGCCCCACCGACACCTTCACGATCGTCGCTCCCGGCAAGACCCGGCGGGCACCCGCCCCGGGCTCGACGTGACCGGTGTAGTTGTCGTCGATAACTGTCATATCGGTCACGGTACTGGTCGGCGAATCGTTGTCGGTAGCGGCGCTTAGCATGGACTCCGAGGTCTGTGGCCGCTGCCGCGGGACGAGCGAGAGCCACGGGCGGTATCCGCTGAAAGAGGGCTGTGTGGCTGATCGCCTGATCGTCAAGGGTGCGCGCGAGCACAATCTGCGTGGCATCGATCTCGACCTTCCGCGCGACGCCCTGATCGTGTTCACCGGTCTTTCCGGGTCCGGCAAGTCGTCGCTCGCTTTCGATACCATCTTCGCCGAGGGGCAGCGCCGGTATGTCGAGTCGCTTTCGGCGTACGCCCGGCAGTTCCTCGGTCAGATGGACAAACCCGACGTCGACTTCATCGAGGGGCTTTCACCGGCGGTCTCGATCGATCAGAAGTCCACAAACCGCAACCCGCGCTCGACCGTCGGCACCATCACCGAGGTCTACGACTACCTG
>CAZEHT010000108.1:7294-13409 GCA_964511995.1 uncultured Mycobacterium sp. | reverse complement strand
TTTGCAGAAGCTGGGGCGCCTTGGCCGGGTTGACCAGGTCCTGGATCATGCTCAGGCCCGGTAAAGAAGGTACCGGCGGGGGTGCGGTATCGGCCTTCGCGATGCCGCCCGTCAGCAGCGCGGCTGACGTTCCCGCCAGGACGGCGGTGGTGGTGAACACACTTCTGATCCGTGACATCGGGCTTCCAATCGATCGGCGGCTGGTGTGAACCCGAAGCTAGTCCGTTACTGATGTGGCTCAAGTGACACATGTGGTATTTATTTAACCGTTATCCAGACGAGTTTCGACGGTTACCGCCCCGCGGCCCTTCCCATCGCGGGTCGATAGGGTCGCACTATCGACACCATCAGCCGGATGTTGGCCGCCAGCCGCACGCTGGCGCCTGTCGTTTTGGTGGTCAGTGTCGGGATGCGGCTGTGCTGGACGTACCTGGCACCCAACGGGGCCAACTTCGTCGATCTGCACGTCTACCTCGGCGGGGCGGAAGCGCTCAACCATGCCGGCGAGCTCTACAGCTACACCTACGCCGACCAGACGCCGGACTTCCCGTTGCCGTTCACCTATCCGCCGTTCGCCGCCGTGGTGTTCTACCCGTTGACATTCCTACCCTTCGGGGTCGTGGCGGCGGGTTGGCAACTCGGTACCGTCGCTGCGCTCTACGGAGTGGTGCGGATCAGCCAGCGTTTGCTGGGCATCGTGGGCGGCGTTCGCACCGCGATGCTGTGGACCGCGGTGTCGATCTGGCTCGAACCACTGCGCAGCACGTTCGACTACGGTCAGATCAACGTTGCGCTGGCTTTCATGTCGCTGTGTGCGGTGTACAGCACCCGGTGGTGGGTCTCGGGCCTGCTGCTCGGGTTGGCCGCGGGCGTCAAGCTCACTCCCGCGATCGGTGGTCTGTACTTCGTCGGTGTGCGGCGTTGGGCCGCGGCCATGTTCTCCGTGGTGGTGTTCGCAGGGACGGTCGGCGTCTCCTGGTTGGCGGCCGGCGACCAGGTCCGCTATTACTTCACCGAGTTGCTCGGCAATGCCGCCCGGGTCGGGCCGATCGGGACGGCGTTCAACCAGTCCTGGAGGGGAGGGATTTCCCGAATCTTGGGTCATGACGCCGGATACGGGCCGTGGGTTGCCGCCGTCCTCGCCGTGACCGCGGCGCTGACGTGGCTTGCCTGGCGGGCTCTCGCGTCGGGGGCCGACGAACCCGACCGGCTCGGGCTCATGGTCGTGGTCCAGCTTTTCGGACTGCTGCTGTCACCGATTTCGTGGACTCACCACTGGGTGTGGCTGGTGCCGCTGATGATCTGGCTGGTGCACGGGCCTTACCGCTACCTCTGGGAATCGCGCACGCTGGGCGCGGGATGGCTTGCGCTCACATTGGCGGGTGTGCCGTGGCTGCTCAGCTTCGCCCAGCCCGACATCTGGCAAATCGGCCGGCCGTGGTATCTGGCCTGGGCCGGCCTGATCTACGCGGTGGCCGCGACGGCCACGCTGGCGTGGACAGCCACGCTGGAAATCAGGTACCCGGGTGGCCGACGATCCTGTCGATATCGCCTGCCATAGCGATGTCCTTGTCGGTTATACCGCCCGCCGAATGCGTCACCAGCGCGAAAGTGACTGTACGCCAACGGATATCGATATCTGGGTGATGGTCGCACTCCTCTGCGCGTTCGGCGACGCGCCGAACGGCTTCAATGCCCCCCAGAAATGACGGGAACTTGATCGCGCGGCGCAACGCCCCATCGGAACGATGCCAGCCGTCGAGATTCTTTGTTGCGGCGTCTACCTGTTCATCGGTCAACACGGCCATGATTCGACGGTATACCGTCGTTGGCCATGCCGGATCAGATCGTCGTCGCCGGTGCTTTGATATGCGACGGCGCGCTGCTGGTGGCCCAGCGAGCCCGGCCGACCGACCTCGCCGGATTGTGGGAACTGCCCGGCGGCAAGGTTGCCGCGGGCGAGTCCGAAGCCGGCGCGCTCGTCCGTGAACTCCGCGAAGAACTCGGCATCGACGTCGAGGTCGGCGCGCGGTTGGGCGGAGACGTCATCCTGCCCGGGGGCACGACATTGCGCGCCTACCTGGTGACAATGACCGGCGGTGACGTCCGCCCCCACGATCACCAGGCACTGCGATGGGTGACCGGCACCGGCCTTCGTGAGATCGATTGGGTGCCCGCCGACACCGCATGGCTTTCGGATCTGCAAGCTGCGCTGGCCGGGTAGTGCGCTCGCGTTTCGCGTTCGCAGGTCCGCACTGGGACAATCCTCGGCGTGGATTGTCGCCCCCAGTTCCGCAACGTCGCGATCGTTGCACATGTCGACCATGGAAAGACCACGCTTGTCGATGCCATGCTGCGGCAATCGGGTGCACTTTCAGAACGCGGCGGCACCCAGGAGCGGGTGATGGATTCCGGCGACCTGGAGCGGGAGAAGGGCATCACCATCCTGGCCAAGAACACCGCTGTGCATCGCCACAACGCCGACGGCACTGTCACGGTCATCAACGTCATCGACACCCCCGGCCACGCGGATTTCGGCGGTGAGGTCGAGCGTGGCCTGTCGATGGTGGACGGCGTGCTGCTGCTCGTCGACGCGTCGGAAGGCCCACTCCCGCAAACCCGGTTCGTGCTGCGCAAGGCGCTGGCCGCACATCTGCCGGTGATCCTGGTGGTCAACAAGACCGACCGCCCCGACGCCCGCATCGCCGAGGTGGTGGAGGCCAGTCACGACCTGCTGCTCGACGTGGCGTCCGACCTCGACGACGAGGCCGCCGCCGCGGCCGAGCACGCACTGGGCCTGCCGACGCTGTTTGCTTCCGGACGCGTGGGGGTGGCCTCGACGACGCAGCCCCCCGACGGTCACGTGCCCGACGGCGAGAACCTCGACCCGCTGTTCGAGGTGTTGATGAAGCACATACCGCCGCCCTCCGGCAACGTGCGGGCGCCTCTGCAGGCTTTGGTGACCAACCTCGACGCGTCGGCGTTCCTGGGCCGGCTCGCCCTGATCAGGATCTACAACGGCCGGATCAACAAGGGCCAGCAGGTGGCCTGGATGCGCCAGGTGGACGGCCGGCCCGTAATCACCGGCGCGAAGATCACCGAACTGCTCGCCACCGAAGGCGTCGAACGCGCACCGACGACCGAAGCCGTCGCCGGCGACATCGTCGCGGTCGCCGGTCTGCCCGACATCATGATCGGCGACACGCTGGCGGATCCTGATCATGCCCACGCGCTGCCGCGCATCACCGTCGACGAGCCGGCGATCTCGGTGACCATCGGAACCAACACGTCACCGTTGGCGGGCAAGGTGTCCGGGCACAAACTGACCGCGCGAATGGTGAAGAGCCGCTTGGACTCCGAGCTCGTCGGCAATGTGTCGATCCGGGTCGTCGACATCGACCGTCCCGATGCCTGGGAGGTGCAGGGACGCGGTGAGCTGGCGCTCGCGGTGCTCGTCGAGACTATGCGGCGCGAGGGATTCGAACTGACTGTCGGCAAACCACAGGTGGTCACCCGCATCGTCGACGGAGCGTTGCACGAGCCGTTCGAGTCGATGACGATCGACTGTCCCGAGGAGTTCGTCGGCGCGGTTACCCAGCTGATGGCCGCGCGCAAGGGCCGGATGGAGGAGATGGCCAATCACACCACCGGCTGGGTACGGATGGATTTCGTCGTGCCCAGCCGCGGCCTGATCGGGTTTCGCACCGACTTCCTCACCGAGACCCGGGGAACCGGCATCGCGAACGCGGTTTTCGAGGGGTACCGGCCGTGGGCCGGCGAAATCAGGGCCCGTCACACGGGGTCGCTGGTATCCGACCGCGTCGGTACGGTCACGCCGTTCGCGATGCTCCAGCTCGCCGACCGCGGCCAGTTCTTCGTGGAGCCGGGTCAGGAAACCTACGAAGGCCAGGTGGTGGGCATCAACCCGCGGCCCGAAGACCTCGACGTCAACGTCACCCGCGAGAAGAAGCTGACCAACATGCGGTCCTCCACCGCCGACGTCATCGAGACGCTGGCCAAGTCGCTGGAGCTGGACCTGGAGCAGGCGATGGAGTTCTGTGCCGTCGACGAGTGCGTCGAGGTCACGCCCGAGATCGTGCGGGTGCGCAAAGTCGATCTGGACGCCACCACCCGTGCGCGCAGCCGCTCCCGGGCCAAACAGCAGGCGAAATCCTGAGCCGAGCGCGCCAACGCGGCAGAACGCGCCCAGGTCGATACCCTGAGTGCGTGCCGCCTCGTTCGCCTTCCCGGGCCAGCCGCCCGCTGGCGACCGCAGTGCGGATGCCGGTGTTGGTGACTCTGCTGCTCTGCCAGGCTTGCACGGTCGACGCGCCGCCCGCGCCGCAGAGCACGGACACCACGCAGAGCGTCGTCGTTCCGCCGATGCGGGCGACGCAGATCATCATGGGCATCGACAACGTCGGTCCCGGGTTCAACCCGCACCTGCTGTCCGACCAGTCGCCGGTGAACGCCGCGATCAGTGCGTTGGTACTGCCCAGCTCGTTCCGGCCGGTGCCCGACGAGAGCAGCCCGTCCGGTTCCCGTTGGGAACTCGACGGCTCGCTGCTGTTGTCGGCGGATGTCACCGCACACGAACCGTTCACCGTGACCTACAAGATCCGGCCCGAGGCGTCCTGGACCGACAACGCCCCGATCGCAGCCGACGACTTCTGGTACCTGTGGCGCCAGATGGTCAGTCAGCCCGGTGTCGTCGACCCCGCAGGCTACGACCTGATCACCGGGGTGCAGTCGATCGACGGAGGCAAGACCGCGGTCGTCACCTTTTCCCAGCCCTACCCCGCATGGCCCGAGCTGTTCAGCAACATCCTGCCCGCGCACATCGTCAAAGACGCCCCCGGAGGATTCGGTGCGGGCATGGTCCGCACCATGCCGGTCACCGGAGGCCAGTTCCGCGTCGACAGCATCGACCCGCAGCGCGACGAGATTGTGTTGGCCCGCAACGACCGATTCTGGGGCCAGCCCGCCAAACCGGACCAGATCCTCTTCCGCCGCGCCGGCACCCCGGCCATGCTCGCCGATTCGATCCGCAACGGTGACACCCAGACCGCCCAGGTTCACGGCAGCGCGGCGGCGTTCGCACAGCTTTCGGCGATACCCGAGGTCCGCACCGCGAGGATCCTCACCCCGCGCGTGCTGCAGCTGTCGCTGCGCGCACACCAGCCCGAGCTCGCCGACGTTCGCACGCGTAAGGCACTGCTCGGCCTGCTCGACGTGGACCTGCTCGCTTCCGTCGGCGCCGGAAGCGACAGTACGGTCACCCTGGCGCGAGCACAGGTGAGGGCGCCCTCGGATCCCGGCTACCAGCCCACCGCGCCGCCGGCGATAACCCAGCAGGCGGCACTGGGTCTGCTCGCCGACGCCGGTTACTCGATCGACACCGAGTCAGCGGTCACGGCACCGCCGGTCAGGCCGGGTGTCCCGCCGACGTCCGCGACCACCCGATGGCGGATCAGCAGGGCCGGCCAGCCGCTCACCCTGGTGATCGGGGTGGCGGCCAACGATCCGGCGTCGGTGGCCGTCGCCAACACGGCGGCCGACCAGCTCCGAAACGTCGGTATCGCGGCGACCGTATCGGCGTTGGATCCCGTTGTGCTCTACGGCGAGGCGCTCGCCAACAACCGGGTGAACGCGATCGTCGGCTGGCATCGAGCAGGTGGCGATCTCGCGACCGCACTGGCCTCGAGGTACGGCTGTCCGGCGTTGGAGGCGACGACAGTATCGACGCTGGCCGCTGCGCCGAAGATGTCGATGCATACTCAGGCCGCCTCGGAGCGGCCGGAACCCCCTCCACCGCCGACGCCTACGACGCTGGCCCCGCCGCCGTCCGCGCCCGAAGGCGGAGCGCTGTTGCAGGCCCCGTCGAATATCACCGGTGTGTGCGATGACAGCATTCAGGCGAATATCGATGCGGCACTGGATGGTTCGACGAACGTCGGCGATGTCATCGATGCCGTCGAACCTCGGTTGTGGGCGCTGGCGACGGTCATGCCTATCCTGCAGGACAACACCATCGTGGCGGTCGGGCCCGGTGTGCAGAACGTCAGCCTCAGTGGTCCGGTGCCGGTGGGCATCGTCGGAAATGCGGGTTCGTGGG
>CAZEHT010000108.1:2231-7194 GCA_964511995.1 uncultured Mycobacterium sp. | reverse complement strand
CGGATAAGGTGAGGCGATGCCCGTCGAGGCCCCGCGCCTGCTGTTCGTCCACGCGCATCCCGACGACGAGACCCTCAACAACGGTGCCACCATTGCGCACTACGCGGCCCGTGGCGCCGATGTTCACGTCGTGACCTGCACGCTCGGCGAGGAGGGCGAGGTCATCGGTCCGCGTTGGGCGCTGCTGGCCACCGGTCACGCCGATCAGCTCGGCGGCTACCGCATCAGCGAACTGAGCGCGGCTCTGCGTCTGTTGGGCATCGGCGATCCCGTCTTCCTCGGTGGGGCGGGCCGTTGGCGGGATTCGGGAATGGAGGGAACGCAACCGGTTTCGCGAACGGTTCCGTTCGTGCGGTCGGGTGCGGAAGCGGTGGACGCCCTCGCCGACATCATCGCGACGCTGCGCCCGCACGTGATCGTGACCTACGACCCCGACGGGGGATACGGTCATCCCGATCACATCCGTGCGCACGAAGTCACCACCGCCGCCGTCGCCTCGGCGGCGGGTGGGGAAGGCCTCACCGGAGCGGCGTGGACGGTCCCGAAGTTCTACTGGACGGTTTCCTCCAGCAGTGCGGTCGCCGCCGCGGCGCGTGAACTCACTGGCGACGATCTGCTGCCCCACTGGACGTTGCCGGAGTTCCGTGCCGGCGATGCGGGGTTCGAGGATGTCCAGATCACCACCCGCATCGACGCCACGGACGCCCTGCCGGCCAAGATCGCCGCGTTGCGTGCGCACGCCACTCAGGTCGTCGTCGGCCCGACCGGCCGTGTCTGCGCCCTGTCCAACGATCTGGCGCTGCCGATCCTGGGCGTCGAGCATTACCGGCTGGTGGACGGTGAACTCGGCGAGCGCGACGCGCAGGGTTTCGAATGCGATCTGCTGGCGGGACTCGACGGAGGGTGAATTCCCGCGCACGATCGATCGCCGAGTTGTCACCCGGGGCGGCGACGTGCGGGGGTAAGCTCCCATCGAAGCGGCAAGCGGAAGGGACGTGCCATGGACCAGGATCTGGACCCCAACCTGCAGCATTGGCAGGGATACATGGACAACTTCCAGTGGGTGCTGGGTTCGTTGGTGGGGATGCTGGACAGCATTCCGACCTGACCAGCGAGGACCGTTTCGCCCCCGTGATCGGGGCTACCGTACTGGCGTTGCTCGCGTTGGACGGCGCCATCAATGCCGTTGCGGCAGTGCTGCTGTTGCCTTCCCACCTCGGAGTGGTGTGGTTTCCGCTGAGTGCGGTGCTCACCGGTCTGGTGAACGCCGCACTGGTGTGGGCTGCGATGCAATGGGCACCGTCGGACCGGATGGCGGCGCTGCCGTTGATTACATGGTTCGCCGTCGTAGGCGTGCTTGTAATCGGCGGCCCCGGCGGCGACCGCATGTTCAGCGGGATCGGTGCGGTGACTCTATTGATGGTGTTCGGCGCGTTGCCGCCGCTGTGGGTGCTGTCGCGCCGCGGAGCGCGCGCAACAGCGGGCAGTGGGCACCGCTAGGGTGGTTGCGGTAGGGGAGGACGCCGAAGACCGAACTGTGAGGCGTGCGGATGAATCTGGTAGACGGATCGGTTACACGGCAGTGTCGTTGAACACCCGGCGGTGCGCCCTGCCCACTCCTGTCGTGCCCGCGGCGGCCGACCCGATTCGTCCTGACGCGATTCGGCGGGTGCTGCGCCGTGCCCGCGACGGTGTGGCGCTGAACATCGAAGAAGCGGCCACTGCGCTTACGGCGCGCGGTGACAACCTGGCCGATCTGTGCGCCAGCGCCGCGCGGGTGCGTGACGCCGGCCTGGAGTCGGCGGGCCGGCGCGGCCCGAACGGCCGGTTGCCGATCAGCTACTCCCGCAAGGTCTTCATCCCGATCACCCATCTGTGCCGCGACCGGTGCAGTTATTGCACGTTCGTCACGGTGCCGGGCAGGCTGCGGGCGCAGGGCCGGGGTATGTACCTCGAACCGGACCAGATCGTGGGGATCGCGGCGCAGGGCGCGGAGCTCGGTTGCAAGGAGGCCTTGTTCACCCTCGGCGACCGGCCGGAGACGCGGTGGCCGGAGGCGCGCCAGTGGCTCGACGAGCGCGGCTACGAGACGACCGTGGATTACGTGCGCGCCATGGCGATCCGGGTCCTCGAGGAGACCGGCCTGCTGCCCCACCTCAACCCGGGCGTGATGAGTTGGCCGGAGCTCTCGCGGCTCAAACCGGTCGCGCCGTCGATGGGCATGATGCTGGAGACCACGTCCCGGCGCCTGTTCGAGACCAGGGGTGGCGCACATTACGGCAGTCCCGACAAAGACCCCGCCGTGCGGCTCCGAACCCTTGCCGACGCGGGACGGCTGTCCATACCGTTCACCACCGGCTTGCTGGTCGGAATCGGCGAGACGCTGACCGAACGCGCCGAGACCATTCACGCGATTCGCAAGCTGCACAAAGAGTTCGGCCATGTGCAAGAAGTCATCGTGCAGAATTTCCGCGCCAAGGACCACACCGCGATGGCCGCGGCGCCCGATGCCGCCATCGACGACTTCTTGGCGACGGTCGCCGTGTCGCGGCTGGTCCTGGGCGCCGGGATGCGAATTCAGGCGCCGCCCAACCTGGTGTCGCCCGAGGAGTGCCTGGCACTCGTCGCCGCCGGGGTCGACGACTGGGGCGGGGTGTCGCCGCTCACGCCCGATCACGTCAACCCCGAACGGCCGTGGCCGGCGCTGGACGACCTGGCCGATGTGACGGCCAGGGCGGGCTACGACCTCGTGCAGCGGCTGACCGCGCAACCCAAGTACGTGCAGGCAGGCGCGGCATGGATAGACCCGCGGTTGCGTGCCCACGTCGACGCGCTCGCCGACCCGCGCACCGGCTGGGCCCGTGACGTCGAGCCGGTCGGCCTGCCGTGGCAGGAGCCCGATGAGGCGGCGGAGTCGCTGGGCCGCACCGATCTGCACGCGGCGATCGACACCGAAGGGCGGCGCAGCCAGGCCCGCAGCGACCTCGACAGTGCGTTCGGCGACTGGGAGTCCATCCGTGCCCACGTGCAGGAGCTGGCGGCGCGCGCCCCCGAACGCGTCGACACCGACGTGCTGGCGGCGTTGCGCAGCGCCGAGCGCGACCCGGCGCGCTGCACCGACGGCGAGTACCTGGCGCTGGCCTGTGCCGACGGTCCCGCGTTGGAAGCGGTTACCGCCTTTGCCGATTCGTTGCGTCGGGACGTCGTCGGCGACGACGTCACGTTCGTCGTGAACCGCAACATCAACTTCACCAACATCTGCTACACCGGCTGCCGGTTCTGCGCGTTCGCCCAGCGCAAGGGAGACGCCGACGCGTACTCGTTGTCCACCGAGGAGGTGGCCGACCGCGCCTGGGAGGCGCATGTCGACGGAGCCACGGAAGTGTGCATGCAGGGCGGCATCGACCCAGAGCTGCCGGTCACCGGGTACGCCGATCTGGTGCGGGCGATCAAGGCCCGGGTGCCGTCGATGCACGTGCACGCTTTCAGTCCCATGGAGATCGCCAACGGGGTGACCCGCAGCGGGATGAGCATCCGCGAATGGCTCGTCGGCCTTCGGGAAGCGGGTCTGGACACCATTCCCGGCACCGCCGCCGAGATCCTCGACGATGAGGTGAGGTGGGTGCTGACCAAGGGGAAACTGCCGACATCGATGTGGATCGAGGTCGTCACCACCGCGCACGAGGTCGGGCTGCGGTCCAGTTCGACGATGATGTACGGCCACGTCGACGCCCCACGCCACTGGGTCGGGCATCTCAACGTGCTACGCGACATCCAGGACCGCACCGGCGGCTTCACCGAGTTCGTGCCGCTGCCGTTCGTGCACCAGTCCAGCCCGCTGTACCTGGCAGGTGCCGCGCGCCCCGGGCCGACGCACCGGGACAACCGCGCCGTGCACGCGCTGGCTCGAATCATGTTGCACGGCAGGATTTCCAACATACAGACCAGCTGGGTCAAACTGGGCGTGGAGCGTACCCAGGTGATGTTACGGGGCGGTGCCAACGATCTGGGCGGCACGCTGATGGAGGAGACCATCTCACGGATGGCCGGCTCCGAACACGGCTCGGCCAAGAGCGTCGCCGAGCTGGTTTCCATCGCCGAAGGAATCGGGCGGCCCGCCCGGCAGCGCACCACCACCTACGGCGAGCGCGCGGCCTGAGCCTGCTCCGCACGGCTTTCTTCGGGCGGCCCGTTACAGCCGCGCGGCCAATTCCGTGCCCTGGCGGATGGCGCGCTTGGCGTCGAGTTCGGCCGCCCGGGCGGCGCCGCCGATGACGTGCGGTGTTATTCCATTGCCGCGCAGGGCTCCTTCGAGTTCGCGCACCGGTTCCTGGCCGGCGCAGATCACGACGTTGTCGACGGCGAGGACCTGGGGCCGGCTGTGCTGGGAGCCGAAGCTGATGTGCAGGCCCGCGTCGTCGATGCATTCGTAGTTCACTCCGGAGAGCTGCTGGACACCTTTGGCGCGCAGTGACGCGCGATGCACCCACCCGGTCGTCTTGCCGAGCCCCGTTCCTTGCGGCCCCTTGGAACGCTGCAGCAGATACACCTGTCTGGCCGGCGAGGCGATGATCGGTGTCGCCAGTGCGCCGCGGGCCTCCCACGGGTCGGCGGCACCCCACTCGGATTTCCACTCCTTGAGGTTCAGCGTCGACGACTCGTCGGTTGCGAGGAGCTCGCTGACGTCGAATCCGATTCCGCCCGCGCCGATTACGGCCACCCGTCGGCCTATCGGCCGCACACCGTAGATCGCCTCGGCATAGCTGAGCACCATCGGGTGGTCGATTCCGGGGATCGCCGGCCTGCGCGGCACGACACCGGTGGCCAGCACCACATCATCGAAGCCGGCGAGGTCGTTCGGTCCGGCCCGCACGCCCAGCCGCACCATCACCTTGTGCCTGGCCAGCATGGTGGTGAAGTAGCGGATGGTCTCGCTGAACTCCTCCTTGCCGGGGATGCGCCG
>CAZEHT010000108.1:0-2131 GCA_964511995.1 uncultured Mycobacterium sp. | reverse complement strand
ATCAGGCGCACCGCCGTTTCGGCGAGGATCTGTTCGGCGGCCTCGGGCATGTTGATCCGGTTTGACGCGGCGACCGGGATTGTCACGTGTTCGGCCAGTGCGCTGGTGATGTCGACGAACGCACTGTTGGGCACCGAGGTCACGATGGTGGGCACACGTGCCTCGTGCCAGCCGATCCCGGTGTTGATGATGGTCGCACCGGCGCGTTCGACGTCCGTCGCCAGCGCCACCGTCTCCTCCCAGCTCTGGCCGTCCTCCACGTAGTCGGCCATCGACATCCGGTAGCAGACGATGAACTCGCGCCCAACGGCAGCGCGGGTCCGCGCGACGATCTCCACCGGCATGCGCCGGCGTTTTTCGGGCGTTCCGCCCCATGCGTCGAAACGTTTGTTGGTCCGGGGCGCGAGGAACTGGTTGAGCAGGTAGCCCTCACTGCCCATGATCTCGACGCCGTCGTAGCCGGCGTCGCGAGCCAGCACGGCGCACCTGACGAAGTCGTCGATGGTCTGCTCGACGCCCCGGGCGGACAGCGCGCGCGGGCGGAAGGGGTTGATGGGGGCCTTGATCGACGAGGCACTGACCGAGAAGGGGTGATATGCGTAGCGGCCGGCGTGCAGGATCTGCAGCAATATCTTGCCGCTGGCATCGTGCACCGCCGAGGTGATGCGCCGGTGCCGCTTCGCTTCCTGCGGCGACACCAGTTGCGCGGCGAACGGCAGCAGCCAGCCGGTGTGGTTCGGGGCGTAGCCCCCGGTGATGATCAGCCCGACGCCGCCGCGGGCGCGTTCGGCGAAGTACTCGGCCAGTCGCCCGGTGTCACGGGCGCGGTCCTCCAGGCCGGTGTGCATCGATCCCATGACGACCCGGTTGCGCAGGGTGGTGAAACCGAGATCCAACGGTGAGAGCAGTCTCGGATACGGGTTGGCGGTCATCTGTTTCGTTCCCACTGCGGTTACGTGCCCGGGGGTGTCGGTTCCGGTGAGCCTAAGGCGGGGCCGCGGCGCGACGCAATGCGTCGGCGATGGTCCGTGCTGGTCCGAACTGGTCCCGAACTGGTCCGCAACTGGTCCGCACTGGTCCGCAACTGGGAAACGCACTGAGACCCATCGCGCAAAGCAACGGTTGGGCGTTTTGTATATGCAACGGCTAGTATCAGTAACCGCGGCCTAGCCAGGACCGCGATGAGGGATACTGGTACAGGCGTCCGGTTCAGCCGCCGGATACCTGGTGAGAGGCCCAGCGAGACACCGAACCGCAGCAGCCCGCTGGAACAGGAGCCGAGGAGAGTTCTGTGACATACGTGATCGCTCAACCCTGCGTCGACATCAAAGACAAGGCGTGCATCGAAGAATGCCCCGTCGACTGCATCTACGAGGGCGCACGCATGCTGTACATCCACCCCGACGAGTGCGTGGACTGCGGCGCGTGCGAGCCGGTCTGTCCCGTCGAGGCGATCTACTACGAGGACGATGTACCCGACCAGTGGTCCAGCTACGCGCAGGCCAATGCGGACTTCTTCGACGAGCTCGGGTCGCCGGGCGGGGCGTCGAAGGTCGGTCAGACCGACAACGACCCGCAGGCGATCAAGGACCTGCCCCCGCAGGGCGAGGACTGAGCCTGACGATGCCCCGGCGGCCGGTCTCGGCGCGTCTACCGGTGTTTCCCTGGGACACCCTCGCAGACGTCGCCGCGATAGCCCGCCGGCATCCCGGCGGGCTCGTCGACCTCTCCGTGGGCACCCCCGTCGACCCGGTCGCGGCCGTGATCACCGAAGCGTTGGCCGCCGGCGGAGCTGCGCCAGGCTACCCGGCGACCGCGGGCACACCCGAACTGCGGCGCTCGATCGTCGCGGCTCTGCGGCGCCGCTACGGCGTCACCGGCTTATCCGACAGCGCGGCGCTTCCGGTGATCGGGACCAAGGAGCTGATCGCCTGGTTGCCTACGCTGCTCGGCCTGGATTCCGACGATCTCGTCGTCGTCCCGGAGTTGGCCTATCCGACCTACGACGTCGGAGCCCGGCTTGCCGGTGCCCGGGTGGCCGCCGCCGATGCGCTGACCCAGCTGGGCCCGCAGTCGCCGGCGCTGATCTACCTCAATTCGCCGGGTAACCCGACCGGACGCGTCCTGGGCG
>CAZEHT010000107.1:0-13558 GCA_964511995.1 uncultured Mycobacterium sp. | reverse complement strand
TATCCGGTGAGCGTCCCGAACTCGGATTGCTGGCGTGACCACCTTCCTCGACGAGGGGCTGGTCGTACGCGCGGTGCACGCCGGTGCGCTCGGGTATGTGGTCAAGGATGTCGACACCACTGAACTCGTGCGGGCGACTCGCGCGATCTCGGCCGGTGACAGCGCGTTCGACTCACGCAGCGCGGCGGCGGTGGTGGGCTCGCTGTCGGGCCGGCCGGAATCCTGCCGGCAGCTCACCGATCGCGAGATCGAAGTCCTGCGCTTGTTGGCTGCGGGGCTGTCCAACAACAAGATCGGCGAAACGCTGTGCATCTCCGCGACGACGGCGAAGTTCCACGTCAGCAACATCATGCGCAAGCTGGAGGTGAGCCGGCGCGCCGCGGCGGTGTACGCCGCGAGCAAGCGAGGGCTCATCTAGCCCAAGGTTAAGGCTGGCGGGGCAGTTGCATCGAGTCGCAGCTACTGCAGGTGGCAGACGTCGTGGGCGCGCCGCGGTCGAGAATCAACCAGCCGCCGTGGAATTCATACACGCTGGCCGTGACGTCGGGATGGTACCGGCGCACCCGGCCGGCCAGCTCATGCAGGACGGCCAGGTCGAAGCGTCGCAGGTGCCCGTAGCATTCCCGGGGCTCGTCCTCGAACGGCACCGCAATCACCGCGCGATAGCGTGCCAGCCGCAGGGCCTCCTCGACGACCCTGTCGGCCAGGGCTTCCGGCAGGTGCTCGATGAGGTGCAGGGCTGTAACGGTGTCCGCGCCGAGGTCGGCCAACGGAACCTCGGCGGCACTGCAGCTGACCGTCTTCAGGTGTCGGCGCAGGTGGCTGCTGGCCTGCTTCAACAGGTCCATCGTCGGTTCGCTGAGATCGGTTGCGGTGACGTCGAATCCGCGCCGCGCCATCCGCAGCGGGAAGAAGCCGAAACACGAGCCCAAATCGACGAGTCGGTGGCCGCGCATCAGGCCCGCGGCCCAGGCGTGAACCGGCGCGAACGCGGCGGTCCCGCTCTCCAGTTGGGCCAGGGAATTCCGGTAGAACCGAAGCCATGCGGCCAGCCCGCCGTCGACGGTGGACCGCACGATGCCGGTGAACACGGTCTCGAACTCCGATTGCCCGCGCAACGCTCCCCGGTCCGCCAACTGTTCGGCCAGGATGACCGCCAGTCCGTCGCACAGTTCGTCTGGGGTGAGGTTGTGCTCCACAGTCAGCATGTCGCCGCGCCGGCGCACGCAGAACCGAGGCGTGCACAGCGGATCGCCGTCGCCGTGGTTGCGGTGCGGTTCGGGTCTGCGGTAGACCCGTACACCTGGCGAGGCCCACATGCCGCGCGGCGACGGTGCCAAGGGGTCGATCAGCGCACATCCCATGTCTGACAACGCTATTCGTCCTCGGCATCTTTACGCGCGGCCCGAACGGGTGCGATGGGCGACCCGTCCGGGTGGGCCGGGCCACTGCCCATTGGGCCGGTACCGCTGCGGCACAGCGTGCCACAGCCTCGGTGAAAGCGTTGTGACATCCGATATCCGAGGGTCATCCAGGGGACGTCCGGGGTGATGCGGGGCCAGCGGGGGGCAGTCTGAGCAGCATTGCCTGAGATATCCCGCGCCGCTGCCGCTTCGGCTGCGAATCTTCCGATGGATGAGCGGTACCAAAGGAGAGGGAGCATGGCCAACAGCGGATGGTTCGAGACAGTCGCCGAGGCGCAGCGCCGTGCGTCCAAGCGTCTGGCACCGAGTTTGTACCGCGCGCTGGTCGCGGACTCGGAAAGAGGGACTGACCGTCGCGGACAACCAGGCCGCGTTCGCCGAGTTCGGCTTCGCCCCACGTGGCCGGCTTGTCGAACAAGCGTGATCTGGCGCCAACGGTTATGGGCCAGTCCATTTCGATGCCCGTGTTGATCTCGCCGACCGGCGTGCAAGCGGTGCACCCCGACGGGGAGGTTGCGGCGGCGCGATGGGCCGAGTGGATGCAGACGCCGCCTCCGGCCTGGCAGGACATCGCGTGGCTGCGCGAGCAGTGGGGCGGACCGTTTCTGCTCAAGGGCGTGATGCGCGTCGACGACGCCAAGCGCGCCGTCGACGCCGGAGTCACCGCAATCTCGGTCTCAACCACGGAGGCAACAACCTTGACGGCACCCCTGCGCCGTTGCGGGCGCTGCAGGAACTCAGCCCGGCGGACGTGATCGTGCCCGACGGTTTCCGCCATGACCTGGGACTCTGACCGGCCCGAATAGCCCCGAGCGCTGGGTAGGTGGGTCAGCCGGGGCCGTCCCATGTGTGGACGGGCTCGTTGCTGTGCATGCGCTCGCAATACAGCCGCAGCATCTCCGCGAGGGCCTGCGGGCGTGGCATGCCGCCCTCCTGTAGTGCGCGCACCGTCGCCACTTGCCAGGTCGCCCCGTTGCGGCCGGACTTTGCGCGTCCCTCGATGACCCCGAGGAATCGGTCGCGGACCTCGGCGGCGACCCCCCAGCGGCGCAGACCTTCGTGGGCCATCGGCAGCAGCCGGCGCAGCACCAGTTCGTCCGCGGTCACCTCGCCCATCCGCGGCCAGTAGAGGCGCGCCTCAATTCCGTGACGAGCTGCTGCGGTGAAGTTCGCCTCGGCCGCGGCGAAACTGAGCTTCGTCCACACCGGCCTGTCGTCTTCGGACAGGGCGCGCAGCGTGCCGTAGTAGAAGGCCGAATTGGCCATCATGTCGACGACCGTCGGCCCGGCAGGCAGCACCCGGTTTTCCACCCGCAGGTGCGGACGGTCCACCCCGTCGACGTTGACGACGTCGTACACCGGCCGATTCCACCGGTACACCGTGCCGTTGTGCAGCCGAAGCTCGTGTAGTCGAGGGGTTCGCCCGCCGGCGAGTTCGGCGACCGGATCCTCGTCGGACAGCTCCGGAAGAAGCGTGGGGAAGTAGCGCACGTTCTCCTCGAAGAGATCGAAGATCGACGTGATCCAGCGCTCGCCGAACCAGACCCGCGGCCGCACGCCTTGGGCCTTGAGCTCCTCGGGGCGAGTGTCGGTCGCCTGCGCGAACAATTCGATGCGCGTCTCGGCCCACAGCTGGTGACCGAAGAAGAACGGCGAATTCGCCCCGAGCGCCAGCTGAGGCGCGGCCAGCACCTGTGCGGAGTTCCAGTTGTCGGCGAAGTCCGTGGGTGAAACCTGCAGGTGCAGTTGCATGCTCGTGCACGCGGACTCCGGCGCGATGCTGGCGGTGTGGAGGCTAAGCCGTTCTGGGCCGTTGATGTCGATCAGGATGTCTTCGCCGCGCGCGGTGAAGATCGAATCGTTGAGTGCCTGGTAACGCTTCGACTCGCTCATCCAGTCGTGGGCCAGATGCTCGGGCATGAGCGTGGGCAGGATGCCGATCATCACGATGTGGGCGCCCTCGATGTTCGCCTTCGATTCGGCGGCGTTGAGGCTGGCGCGGATGTCGCGCTCGAGGTCGAGACCGGACCAGCCCGGCAGCGGCCGCGGAGGCACGTTGAATTCGATGTTGTAGGCACCCAATTCGGTCTGGTAGGCGGGATCGGCGATCGAGGCCAGTACCTCGCGGTTGGTCATCGCCGGCTGGTAATCCGAGTCGACCAGGTTGCACTCGATTTCCATGCCCGTCAGCGGCCGCTCGAATTCGAAGCTGGACTGGGCGAGCATGGTTTCGAAGACGTCCAGGCACAGCTGCACCTTGCGCCGGTACTCCTGCCGGTGCGCGCGGCCGTACCGGCTCTGATTGACCTCATCGCCCACGCTGCCGATGCAACCCGTTCGCGGTAGCCGACGCAACGTATTCGCCCAAATTCAGCGGTGTGCCAGCACGATCTGCGGCCGGATGCAGCCGCCGCGTAACGTGACGTCGATCGCCGGATCGGCGCGTGCGGCCAGGGTTCTCAGCGCCGACGGGCTGTATGCCCGCAGCGAACTGATGACGCCGTCGTGCACGAACGGAATGAACGGGGCCAGCGGCAGCATCGTCGCCAACCGGAGCAGATGCAGGGGAGCGGGCGGCCGAGGCAGGTCCACGATCATCAGCGTGGTGGCGACGCGGGTTCCTTCGGCGAACACCCGCGAGGCCTGTTCGGGATGGAGGTGGTGAAACGACAGGGCGAACAACGCCAGGTCGTAGGCGCCGTCGGGGGCGTCGATCAGCGTCGCGTCCATCGCCCGGACGCTGGCTCGGGCGTGCTCACCGAGGTCACCGCCGGCCATCCGGGCGACCGACGCCGGGTCGAGGTCGGTGACGGTGACTTCGGCGGTCGGGTGATTCTCCAGCAGCAGCCGTGACACCGCGCCGTGTCCCGCGCCCAGCTCGAGGATCTTCGGATCGGGCACCTGGGCCACCACATCGAGGACGAACTCGGCGATTCTGTCGTGTTGGCGAAAGACCCGGCCGGTCCAATCCAGTGCGTCGATGACCTGCTTTTTGATGCGGTCGTCGACATCGTCGCGGTCCAGGTACTCGAGGCGGTCGGTTTCCAGCAGGCGATCGAGGCAGGATGCATCGAACCCACCGCGGGGCATCGAGGAAATGCGGCGTGTCCGAGCGCCCATGTGGTCCATCATGGACGATTACCGGTCGAATCTGTGGAGGAGGCAGAGATTCCCGACTTCGTAGCAGCCATCGATCAGGGCACCACCAGTACGCGAGCTATGGTTTTCGACCACACCGGTCGAGAGGTGGGTCGCCACCAACTCGAACACGAGCAGATCCTGCCGCGCGCCGGGTGGGTTGAGCACAATCCGGTGGAGATCTGGGAGCGCGCGGACTCGGTTCTGACGACCGTGCTGAACCGCACCCATCTGGAGTATTCGAACCTCGCGGCGCTGGGGATCACCAACCAGCGCGAAACCGCGCTGGTCTGGGATCGTCACACCGGACGGCCCTATTACAACGCGATCGTCTGGCAGGACACCCGCACCGACCGCATCGCGGCGGCGCTGGATCGCGACGGACGCGGTGACGTCATCCGGCGCAAGGCCGGTCTTCCGCCCGCGACGTACTTCTCGGCCGGAAAAGTGCAGTGGATTCTGGAGAACGTCGACGGGGTGCGGGCGGCTGCCGAGAAGGGAGACGCCATTTTCGGCACCCCCGACACCTGGGTGCTGTGGAACCTCACGGGCGGTCGTCGGGGCGGCGTCCACGTCACTGATGTCACCAACGCCAGTCGCACCATGCTGATGAACCTGGAGACGCTGGACTGGGACGACGAATTGTTGGGGTTCTTCGGCATCCCGCGGCAGATGCTGCCCACGATCAAGCCGTCGTCGTCGCCGAAACCGTACGGTGTGACCGCCAAGTCGGGCGCACTGGTGGGTGCGATGCCCGTGACCGCCATACTGGGCGACCAGCAGGCCGCGATGGTCGGCCAGGTCTGCCTGTCGGCCGGACAGGCCAAGAACACCTATGGCACCGGCAATTTCCTGTTGCTCAATACCGGTGAGAAGATCGTGCGTTCCGAGCACGGCCTGCTGACCACGGTGTGCTACCAGTTCGGCGACGCCAAACCCGTCTATGCCCTGGAGGGCTCGATAGCGGTTACCGGTTCGGCGATCCAGTGGTTGCGCGACCAGCTGGGCATCATCAGCGGTGCCGCGCAAAGCGAGGCGTTGGCCCGCCAGGTGAGCGACAACGGCGGGGTCTACTTCGTTCCGGCATTCTCCGGATTGTTTGCGCCGTACTGGCGGTCGGACGCCCGGGGGGCGATCGTCGGCTTGTCCCGGTTCAACACCAACGCGCACTTGGCGCGCGCTGCGCTGGAGGCGATCTGTTATCAGAGCCGAGACGTCGTCGACGCGATGGCGGCCGACTCCGGTGTGCATCTGGAGGTGCTGAAGGTTGACGGCGGGGTCACGGCCAACGATCTGTGCATGCAGATTCAGGCCGATGTTCTCGGCGTCGACGTGGTGAAGCCCGTGGTGCCCGAGACGACGGCACTGGGTGCGGCCTATGCGGCGGGGTTGGCGGTCGGCTTCTGGTCGGGGCCCGACGATTTGCGGGCCAACTGGCAAGAGGACAAGCGGTGGTCGCCGTCCTGGAGCGAGGACCAGCGGGCCGCGGGTTACGCCGGTTGGCGCAAAGCCGTGCAGCGAACCCTCGACTGGGTTTCGGTTTGAGGGGTTTGTGGTGGTTGAGCCGCGCTGAGAGCGGCTCAACCACCACAAATCACTCTTCGCCGAGGATCTGGTAGATCTCGCGGCGTGCGTTGTTGACGATGCCGACGATGCGCTGCTGCTGTTCCGGCGACGCGGTGAAGGCAGACTGGCGGACGGCTCCGATGAGTTGGCGAATCGCGTTGCGCAGGTTCATCTGCGTCGGGTCTGCGCCTTCGGCGATTTCCGTCCACGGCGCCGTCTCGATTTTCTCCGCCGCGGCCCGGCCTTCTTCGGTCAGCTCGAACAGTTTCTTGCTGCCCGCGTTCTCGCCGGAGACGATCAAACCTTCGTCCTCGAGCAACTGCAGCGTCGGGTAGACCGAGCCCGGGCTGGGCTTCCACAATTCGCTGCTGCGCTCGGCGATCTCCTGGATCATCTCGTAGCCGTGCATGGGCCGTTCGGTGAGCAGCTTGAGGATCGCCGCCCGTACGTCGCCGCGCTTCCCGCGGCCCCGTCCGCGGCCGCCATGACCGGGGTCGCGGCGCGCACCGGGACCGAAGCCCGGTCCGAAGCCGCGTCCGAAGCCGGGACCGAACCCGGAACCGAAGCTGGGGAAGACGGGCCAATCCTCGCCCGGCCCCGCATGATCGCGTACGGCGTCATGCAGGTGACGATGGGCATCGCGGCGGCGCCCATGCAGCTCGCGTCTGGCGTCTGGCCGAAATCCGAATCCGAAGCCGGGTTGGCCCCGCAGCGGGCCGTGTGAGTGTTCAAAAGGGGTGTTCATGTTTGCGTTCCTTGCTTGATGAGGGAGCGCGCCGACGCGCTCCGATGCATTGACGATATATCGATAACTATCGCGATGCAACTAGTTATTCTGATTTGGCGTTGGCTTGTTGGCGGCGGGCCAGTTCTCCGGTGAGCCACCGGCCCCACTGGGCCTCCATCTCGGCGTTGCGCAGCCCGTACTCGAGTGCGGCACGCCCGAAGAAGTCGGGCGCGGACTCGCGCCACGGAAATGTGTCGCGCAGCGCTTGGAGCCTGGCCAGCTCCGACTCGGCGTCGGTGGTCAGCGTCTCGACATACTCGCGGGCCGTGGCGGCGGGGACCTCGCTGAGCAGGAAGACCCGCAGCACGTCGGGCCGTCGAAGCGGTGGGTCGTCTTGGGTGTTGGTCACCCAGCGGAGCAGTTCGGCGCGTCCGGCCGGCGTGATTCGGTACTCCTTGCGGCCCCGTGGCCCGATGTCGCTCACCTCTATGAGGCCCGATTCGGCCAACTTGTTGAGTTCGCCGTACAGCTGGCTCTGGGTGGCGGGCCAGACGTTGGCCATTGATATTTCGAAGCGTTTTAGCAGGTCGTATCCACTGCCGGGATGTTGGGCCAATAGGCCGAGCGCTGCGATTCGAAGGCTCACGGTGAGCATGCTAGGCGAATAGATCACTCTTGACATGTCATTATAGGAATGTCAGTGTGGGTGCATGACTGATACCCGTGACGAAACCCGGACCGGCAATGTGCCGCCCGGCACACGCGACTTCTTCCGCACCGGCAACTTCGCACCCGTGGCCGACGAACTCACCGAATTCCACCTGACCGTGGAGGGCGCGATCCCGGACGAACTCGACGGCTGGTATCTGCGAAACGGCCCCAACCCGCGTGTTGACAGCCCGCACTGGTTCGTCGGTGACGGAATGATCCACGGCGTTCGAATCGAGCACGGCGAAGCGAAGTGGTACCGCAACCGGTGGGTGCGCACCGACAGCTTCATCGAGCCATTTCCGCTCTACAACGCCGACGGCAGCCGCAACCTGCGGGCCAGCATCGCCAACACCCACGTCATCAATCACGCGGGCAAGACGCTCGCACTCGTCGAGTCGTCCCTACCGTACGAAATCACCAACGATCTGGAGACGCTCGGCGCCTATGATTTCGACGGCAAGCTGATCGACTCGATGACCGCGCACCCCAAGATCTGCCCGGCCACCGGGGAGCTGCACTTCTTCGGCTACGGCAGCATTCTCGCTCCGCATGTCACCTATCATCGCGCAGACGCCGAGGGCCGGCTGGTGATCAACCGTCCGGTCGAGGTGCCGGCGCTGACGATGATGCACGACTTCGCGATGACCGCCGCCCACATCGTGTTCATGGACCTGCCCGTCGTGTTCAACCTTGATGCCGCCATGTCGGGCAAGGGGATGCCCTACCGCTGGGACGACGACTACGGCGCGCGACTGGGCGTGTTGCGCCGCGACGAGCCTTTCGGCGAGATCCGCTGGTTTGGCGTCGATCCCTGCTACGTCTTCCATGTCGTCAACGCGTACGACGGCGCGGACGGCGACTCGATCGAGCTGCAGGCCGTGCGCTATCCAGAGCTCTGGCGTCACGACGGCGTCTTCGACGCCGACGGCGTGTTATGGAGCTGGACGATCGACCTCGCTGACGGCACCGTGACCGAGCGTCAACTTGACGACCGGCGAGTCGAATTCCCCAGGATCGACGACCGGCTGGTCGGTGTATCGGCCCGCTACACGGTCTCGGTGGCCGGTGATCGCCTGGTGCGCTACGACCTGAGTGGTGGCGGCGCCGTCGAGCATCGATTCGGCTCCGGCCGGCCGGGGGAGGCGGTGTTCGTGCCGTCGGGTGCGGGCGCCGCCGATGAGAGCAACGGTTGGTACATGGCGTACGTCTACGACGAGGCCCGCGAGGGAAGCGATCTGGTGATCCTCGACGCCTCGGACTTCGCGGGTAGGCCGGTCGGGAAAATCAGCCTGCCGCAAAGGGTTCCGTACGGTTTTCACGGAAATTGGATTGCGGGCTAGCTGCCCGTCCTCGCGAGCGGTCGCGGTGCCCGTAAACCGGTTTCGACCACCGGGCACACGACCTACGGGGATGCCAGGGATACTGACCGCCGATGGACAAGTTCGGGTTCGACACGCTGGCGCTGCTTGCAGCCGTGGGTCTGGCGGGGCCCATGCTGGCGGCGGTTCCGGGCTTGCGCATTCCCGTTGTCGTCGGTGAACTGATCGCTGGAATCGTCATCGGCAGAACCGGTTTCGACGTCGTCGATCCCACCGATCCGACCTTCGTGCTGCTGGCCGAGGTGGGTTTTGCCCTGGTGATGTTCGTGGTGGGAACGCACGTTCCGGTACGCGACACAACCCTTCGGACCGGCCTTCCCATGGCCGTGGCGCGAGCCGTGGCCGTCGGAGTGGTGGCCGTCGTCCTAGGCGTCGCCGTGGCGAAAGTGTTCGGAACGGGTCACGCGCCGCTGTATGCCGTCTTGATGGCGTCGTCGTCGGCCGCGCTCGCCCTGCCGGTGATCGACTCGCTGAGGCTGAGCGGGCCGCCGGTGCTGTCGACGATCGCCCAGATCGCCATCGCCGACGCCGCGTCGATCGTCCTGCTGCCGCTGGTGATCGACCCGTCCAACGCGGGCCGGGCAGCACTCGGCGGCCTGGCCGTCGCCGGGTGCGCGGCGTTGCTGTTCATCGTGCTCAGGGCGTTCGGGCGCACCGGTGCACAACAGTCGCTGCACGATTACTCCGAGGACCACCGGCAGGCCCTGGAACTCCGCATAAGCCTGATCTTGCTGTTCGCGCTTGCGGCTTTGGCCGTCACCACACAAGTGTCGATCATGCTGGCCGGGTTCGCGCTCGGGCTGGTGGTGTCCGGGATCGGGGAGCCGCGACGGCTGGCGCGCCAACTGTTCGGCGTGACCGAAGGTTTCTTCGCCCCGCTGTTCTTCGTTTGGCTGGGTGCGTCCCTGCACGTCGGGGAGTTACGCGAGCGGCCTGAATACATCGGCCTCGGTGTGGCGCTCGGTCTCGGCGCGCTGTTGGCGCACTGCACCGGCCGATTGTTGGGTCAGCCGCTGACCATGGCCGCATTGGCCTCGGCACAGTTGGGCGTTCCGGTCGCCGCCGCCGCGTTGGGCGAGGCGCAGGACCTGTTGTCCCCCGGCGAGCCGTCGGCGCTCATTCTCGGCGCGTTGATCACCGTTGTCGTCACGTCGGGGGCGGCCCGCCTCGCCGGGCGCAGCCAGCGCCAAGCGTCCACCGGCCCGCCGCTGACTGCACCCGATGCCGCACCGGGGTCGCCCACATCGTGACCGGCGTGGCGGGCTGCTAGCTGCCGGTCAGCCAGAGGTGGTCCGCGGGTGAGCCGCTGGTCTGGTTGTAGTAGGCGGCCCTGTGCAACACAAGGTCGAATCGCTCCATGCGAATGCGCTGGTCGGTGTAGAGCAGCACGGTGACGCCCGCGATGAACGGCATCGTGATGACCTGACCGATGACGGTGCCGACCGCGATGATCACAGCACTGAGCACCAGTGCGCCAAGCTGGTAGTCCGACGACACGGCGATGATCGCCGCGGGAATGGCGAACGGCACCGACACCACGACCGCCGCGACGACGGCCAGCAATCCCGCCAGTATCCGAATGCCCAACACCCGCCAGAATGCGTTTCGCACCAACGCGAAAGATCGGGTGATGGCCTCCCACACCGGCTTACGCTCAAGCACGACAATCACCGGAGCGAAGGACAGCAGCGTGCTGAGCCAGACGAAGAGGGCGAGCACCGCGAGCACCAGCGGTATACCGAAGGCGAAGGCGACAATGCCGTTGGCCGACATCGCGATGGTCGCGACGATCAATCCGGTGGCCGCGAAGAGCAGCACCGCACCCATCGCTTCGAGCAGCGTGAGCGCGATCAGCGGCAGCAGGCGGCCGCGGATCCGTTGCCAGGCTTCGCCGATCGTGATGGAGGATCCGAGGACGGACCGTCCCACGGCAATCGTGATCATGCCGGTGAGCAGAATCGCCACCAAGGCTTGGATCAGCCCGTCGAATAGATCCGACGAGGCACCCACGAGTAAGTCGCCGACCGAATCCGGTAAATCCTGCCCTTCGTCGGTGAGCGCCTGCGGGTCGCCGTACACGATGAGCGTTCCGATACGGGCAGTCAACGCGACGGCCTGGGCGATGACGACGACGAACACCGTCAGGCCGAGGATCGCTCGAGGGTTGGCACGGATCGAGCGAACCGTTCCGCTGAAGATGTCGCCCAGCGTCAGCGGCCGCAATGGGATGACGCCCGGTTGCGCGGGCGCCGGGTAGCCCGGGTAGCCGGGCGCCGGGTACCCAGGTGGGGGATAGCTGGGGTAGTGACCGGGCGCTGGGGGCGCCGCAGGCGGTGGGTAGCCCGGCGGCGGATAGCCGGCTGGAAATTGGCCGGGCGGCGGGTACCCGGCAGGATGCCATTCCGGTCCCGTGGGCGGCACGGTCATTGCAAGACACCTCCGTCGCTGTTGGCCCCCCATCCTCCCTGTCGGGCCGTCTGCTCACAACAAGGCGCGTAGCGTTGCCATATGGCGGAACTGAAGGACAGGTTGCGGTCCGATCTCACCTCGGCGATGAAATCCAGGGATAAGTTGCGCACCGCGACGCTTCGGCTGGTGCTCTCCGCCATCCAGGCCGAGGAGATCTCGGGAACGCAGGCACGCGAATTGGCTGACGAGGAGATCATCAACGTGTTGGCCCGCGAGTCGAAGAAGCGGGGGGAAGCGGCGCAGATCTACACCACCAACGGCCGTCCGGAACTTGCCGCCATGGAGCGCGCGGAGGCTACGGTGATCGACGAGTACCTGCCGACCCCGCTGAATGACGACGAGTTGGCCGCCGTGGTGGACACCGCGATCGCCCAGGTGGCTGAAGACATCGGTGAGCGACCGGGAATGAGGCAGATGGGCCGGGTGATGACGGCCGCCCGCGCGCTGGCGGTGGGAAAGGCCGACGGCGCGCGCATCTCGGCGGCGGTCAAGCTGCGTCTGTAACCGGCTCGTTCACAAGCGCCACAGCGATTCTTGCGCGGCACTGGCGATCAACGATCCGGTGGCGCTGTACAGACTGCCGACGACCAGTCCGCGGGAGTCGCTGTTATTCAGCGATGTCACCACATATCGATGCCATCGGCTTGGTTCGAAGGGTCGATGGAACCACAAGGAGTGGTCAAGGCTGGCGGCGAAGTAACCGGCGCCGGGCCGCAGCGCCGTTCCCGGCGGCCGCCCGACGGGCACCGGCCCGATGTCGGACATGAACGTCAACAGACACGCGCGTATCAGCGGATCGCGCTCGATTTCATCCTGTGCGCGAATCCAGAAGGGTGGCAGCGCGAACGGCGACGAGTCGTGTGACATCGTCTTGATCTCGAATCGGGCGGCGAACTCGGGCAAGTGCTCCTTGCGGACGGCATCCTCGACGGGCACCGACGACGGCGCATCCGGGTGGTGGTCGGCGCCGGTTTCCGGCCGGTGGAAGGACGCGATCATCTCCAGGATCACTTCCCCACCCTGACAAGCGGTGATCCTCCGGGTGTCGAATGAGCGGCCATCACGCACCCGGTCGACGTACATTTCCACCTTCTCGCCATATCGCCCGCCCCGGACGAAGTACAGGTGCAGCGATTGCGGGTGCTTGTCGGATCCGACGGTGGAGCCGGCGGCGGCGAGCGCCTGAGCCGCGATCAATCCGCCGAACAGCCGGGGACCTGGACCGTTCCCAGGTTGCGCGACGAGGAATGCGTCGCCTTCCCGCTCGAACCGGAGAAGTTGCGCTATCCAGCTGGCGTTCGGATCGGTCATCGGTTGCCGACCCTATCGGGACGGTGGGTGCGGCGATCCGCGAAGACACAATTTGGAGAAGTTCGACCAGTTTGGGACGCCGTCGTGGTTACGGTGAACGTCGACGGTCAATATCGGCAACTGTAAGGAAGCTCAGGATGAATCGTCCCTCCATGTTTCACCGTCTTACCGCTGAACTCATCGGCACGTTCTGGTTGGTTCTGGGCGGATGCGGCAGCGCGGTGTTCGCCGCGAAATTCGTCTCGGATGGAATTCCGGTGGGCATCGGATTCCTGGGCGTAGCGCTGGCGTTCGGCCTGACCGTGCTCACGGGCGTGTACGCGTTCGGCTCCATCTCGGGCGGGCACTTCAATCCGGCCGTCACATTGGGCGCCGCGCTCGCCGGTCGCGTCGAATGGAAGGCCGTGCCGCTGTACTGGGTGGCACAGGTGGTCGGCGGCCTGGTCGGAGGGCTCGTCATCTATGCCGTTGCCAGCGGCAAAGAGGGATTCGACGCCGTTGGGCACATGGCTGCCAACGGGTACGGTGCCCATTCACCAGGAGGTTATTCGCTGGTCGCGGTGATCATCGCCGAGATTGTGCTGACCGCGATGTTCCTCTTCGTGATCCTCGGCACGACCCACGAGTGGGCGCCCAAGGGTTTCGCGGGCCTGGCCATCGGCTTGACCCTGACACTGATCCACCTCATTTCCATCCCGATCTCGAACACCTCCGTCAACCCGGCGCGCAGCACCGCTGTGGCGTTCTTCAACGGCGATGGCGCCCCGGCGCAGCTGTGGGTGTTCTGGCTGGCGCCGCTGATCGGAGCCGCGATCGCCGGCTTCGCCTATCCG
>CAZEHT010000106.1:2925-13604 GCA_964511995.1 uncultured Mycobacterium sp. | reverse complement strand
CGGATCAACTCCGATCTGGCCAACGAGCTGGGCAATCTGGCCCAGCGGTCGCTGTCGATGGTTGCCCGCAATCTCGACGGAATCGTTCCCGCCCCGGACGATTTCACCGCTGATGACGAGGCGCTGCTGGCGCAGGCCGACGCGCTGCTGGACACGGTGCGGGGCCATTTCGACAACCAGGCGATGCATTTGGCGCTGGAAGCCATCTGGCTAACGCTGGGCGCGGCCAACCGCTATTTCTCCGCTCAGGAGCCGTGGGTGCTGCGCAAGTCGTCCGAGGCGACCATCCAGCGTCGCTTCGGCACCGTGCTGTACACCACCCTGGAGGTGGTGCGCATCGCCGCATTGGTGGTTCAGCCGGTGATGCCGGCGTCGGCCGCGGCTCTGCTCGACCAGCTGGGTCAGCCGTCCGACGAACGGGACTTCACCGCGATCGGCACGCGGCTGGCATCCGGAACCGCCCTGCCCCAGCCCGAAGGGGTGTTCCCGCGCTACCAAGCGCAATGAGCCGAACACCCCGGAAGCAGCCGAACCCAACCAAACTTGTGAACCGCGCCACAGACGCGGTGCCACCTGTCACAGACTGGTTGCCGGCGGTGTCTTGAGGTCTGTAGCGGCTCGTCGAGCCGCGAACAACCTCACAGGAGCAGACATGACCGAGAACAAGACCCGGGTTGTGGTGATCGGCGGAGGCTACGCGGGCGTCCTGGCCGCCAACCGGATGCAGTTGGCCAACGACGTCGACATCACCCTGGTCAATCCGCGCCCGCTATTCGTGGAACGGATCCGGCTGAACCAGTACGTGACCGGCAGCGACGACGCCACCGAACGCTACGACGCCGTGCTGGGAGATCGGGTGTCACTGGTGGTCGACGGTGCCGTCAGGATCGACGCTGCCGCCCGCCGGATCGAGCTCGAATCCGGCAACGCGCTGGACTACGACTATCTGATCTACGCCGTCGGAAGCCAATCCGCGGTGCCTGCCGGTGTGCCCGGCGCCACCGAGTTCGCTCATCCGCTCGGTGACCTGGAGCAGGCCCGGCAGCTGCGCGCGCGCTTGGACGGCGAGCCGCCCTCGTCGCCGCTCGTCGTCGTCGGCGCCGGTCTCACCGGGATCGAGACGGCCGCCGAACTCGCCGAAGCGGGAAGCTCGATCACCTTGGTCGGTGACGTGCTGGCCCCCTCGCTGGCCGACTCGGGCCGACGCTCGGTGGCCAAGCGGCTGGCCCGACTCGGCGTCGACGTGGTGACCGGCGTGAAAGTCACCGCGGTCGCCGACGACCGGGTCATGGTCGCCGACGGCCGGACACTGCCGAGCGCGGTCACAGTGTGGACCGCCGGATTCAGGGCGCCGGCGCTGGCGCAGGCAAGCGGGCTTTCCACCGACGCGGTTGGCCGTCTGCTCACCGACGAGACGCTGACGAGCGTGGACGACCCCCGGATCGTGGCGGCCGGTGACGCGGCCGCACCGTCCGGTCTGCCGCTGCGAATGAGCTGCCAGGCCGCGATGCCGCTGGGTGCTCAGGCCGCGCAGACCGTGCTGTCCCGTGTCGGCGGCATGCGGGCCGCGGCGGTGCGCCAGGCCTTCACCGGTCAGTGCATCAGCCTGGGCCGGCACGCGGGAACGGTCCAGCTCTCGAATCCCGACGACACCCCCCGGCGGGGGTACATCGGTGGGCGGGCGGCCGCTCTGGTCAAAGAACAGGTATGCCGCTATACCGTGTCGTCACTTCGGCGCGAAGCCCGCAAGCCCGGGTCTTTCGCCTGGTTCGGCAGCGACTGGCGGGATCGTGCACTCTCCCCCCGATCGGCTCAGCAGGCGACTTCGCGATGACCGGCGCCACCGGAACCGAGGCCCATGCCGAGAGGTTCACTCACCTGCGACCGCTGCTGTTCACGATCGCATACGAAATCCTCGGCACAGCAACAGAATCCGACGATGTGCTGCAGGACAGCTACTTGCGCTGGGCAGAGGTGGACCTGGCGACCGTCACTGACACCAAGGCATATCTGGCGCAATTGGTGACGCGGCAAGCACTCAACGCCCTGCGTACCGCGGCGCGACGCCGCGAGGACTACGTCGGTCCGTGGCTGCCTGAACCGCTGCTGCTCGACACTTCCGGCACCGGCGACGACCCGGCCGGCGACGTGGTCCTCGCCGAGTCGGTTTCGATGGCGATGATGGTGGTGTTGGAGACGCTGAGCCCCGAGGAGCGCGCGGTGTTCGTTCTGCGCGAGGTATTCGGGTTCGAATACGACAAAATCGCCTCCGCGATAAGCAAGTCCGTCGCTGCGACGCGGCAGGTCGCGCATCGGGCGCGCGAACACGTCCGGGCGCGCCGCACACGGTTCCATCCCGTCGACCCGCGGCAGTCCATGGAGTTGACGGCCCGGTTCTTCGCCGCCGCGGCCACCGGCGACATGGAACAGCTGATATCGATGCTCGCGCCGGACGTCGTGTGGACCGCCGACAGCGACGGCAAGGTGAGTGCGGCCCGGCGGCCGGTAGTCGGGGCGGACAGGGTGGCCAAGCTCATCACCGGCCTCATCCGCCTCGCCGGCCCAGACGGCCGCACCGAACCCGCGGTGTACAACAACGCGCCGGCACTGGTGCTCTACCTCGGAGACCACCTCGAAGGGGTGGTCAGCATCGAGGTGGTCGACGGCGTGATCACCAACTTCTACGCGATCCGCAATCCTGCGAAGCTCGCCTCGGTGACGGTGCCCCGCCGACTCAGCCGCTGACCGGCGGATCTGACAAGCTGATCGGGTGCGAATCGAGCGGCTCGGCAAGCTGGGCGCAGCACCCGGTGTGCTGCGGGCCGTCGCCGCCGCGACCGCCGGTCTCGGCCTGCCGCCACCTGCCGCCCTGACCGGCGAGTGGTTCGGATCCCTAGCGGTGATCGCACCCTCGGTCGTCATCTCGCCCGTCGGCACCGGCGCGGTGTTCGGCGTGCGGCCCGGCAGCACCCGGACCCGGGCCGTCGGCGGCGGCTGGATCGGTTACCTGTCGTATCCGGATGAGGGCGCCGATGGCGCACCCGCGCGCGTCCCCGAAGCCGCCGGCGGATGGACCGACTGCGTCCTACGCTGCGATCTCAGCGGCCAGTGGTGGTTCGAGAGCCTGTCGGGCGCGCCGATTCCCGGTTGGCTGCGCTCCGCGATCACCACCAGGGTGGCGCCGTCCCCCTGGCATGTCGGCTGGACAGGTCCCGATCGCGACGCGCACCGCTGGGGCGTGCTCGCCTGCCTGGAGGCGATCGGCGCGGGCGAGATCTATCAGGCCTGCGTCTGCACGCAGTTCGGCGGCATTCTGGACGGCTCCCCGCTGGACTTCTTCGCCGACGCCGTCGCACGCACCACACCGGCACGCGCCGCCTACCTCGCCGGGCCGTGGGGCGCGGTGGCGTCGCTGTCGCCCGAGCTATTCCTGCGCCGCCACGGCGACTCCCTGATGTCCAGCCCGATCAAAGGGACGCTGCCGCTCGGCGCCGATCCCCGCACCCTGCTGAGATCGGTCAAGGACGTCGCCGAGAACATCATGATCGTCGACTTGGTCCGCAACGACCTGGGCCGCATCGCGGTGGCCGGATCGGTCGACGTGCCCGAACTGCTGGCGGTCAAACCCGCTCCCGGCGTCTGGCATCTGGTGTCCACCGTGGCGGCGAAGGTGCCCGCGTCGATGCCGATGTGCGCCGTCCTGGACGCCACCTTTCCACCGGCATCGGTGACCGGCACACCGAAATCCCGTGCCCGCGAACTCCTTTCGCTATGGGAATCGCGGCGGCGTGGGATCTACTGCGGCGCGGTCGGTTTGGCGTCGCCGGTGGCCGGCGCCGAACTGAATGTGGCAATCCGCACGGTCGAACTCGACAGCGCAGGAAACGTCGTGCTCGGTGTCGGCGGAGGCATCACCGCCGACTCCGACCCCGACACCGAATGGCAGGAATGCCTGCACAAGGCGGCAGCGACGGTGAGTCTGGCACCCGCATCCGGCGCTCCCCCCGCTCAGGTGCGAGAGCGCAGAACCGCGTCGTAGAGCTCGCGGCGCGACGGCGAACCCGGACGCGACGCGATCACCTGTGCACACGCGTCCTTGAGACCCACCCCGTCGGAGGTCAGCGCGGCGACCTCGGCCACCAGGGTGGCGAGATTGGCGATCCCGGTGCACGGGGAAGCCCCGCCGATCACCACGGTGATCTCGCCGAGCACACCGCCGGCCGACCATTCGGCGAGTTCGGCCAACGTGCCGCGAACCACCTCCTCGTGAGTCTTTGTCAGCTCCCGGCAGACCGCGGCAGGGCGGTCGCCGCCGAGCTCGTCCACCGCGTCGCGCAGGCATTCGGCGAGCCGTCGCGGTGACTCGAAGAACACACAGGTGCGCGGTTCAGCGGTCAGCGCCGCCAGCCACCCGCGCCGCGCCGATCGTTTGCGGGGCGCGAAACCCTCGAAGCAGAACCGATCGGACGGCAAGCCGGAAACCGCCAGCGCGGTAGTCACGGCGGACGGGCCCGGCAGGCACGTCAACGGCAACCCCGCCTCGATGCAGGCCACCACCAGGCGGTAACCGGGATCGCTGACCGACGGCATCCCCGCGTCAGTCACCGCGAGCACCACCGCACCCTCACGCAACTCCCCGATCAGCGCCGGAACGCGTGTCGCTTCGTTCTGATCGAAAAAGCTGACGACCCGTCCGCCGATCGGCACACCCAGCGACTGCGCCAGCAACCGCACCCGGCGGGTGTCCTCGGCGGCGACCACGTCGGCGCTTTCCAGCGCGGCGACCAGTCGGGCCGACGCATCGTCGGGGCGGCCCAGCGGCGTGGCAGCCAGCAACAGTCGGCCGCCCGTCATGCGTCACAGCCTACGATCGTCTCTGATGACCGCTCCCACCGCCGTGCTTCAGGAGCGCGCCGTACCCGTGATAAGCCCCGGCCCGTTGGTCCCCGTCGCGGACTTCGGTCCGGTCGACCGTCTGCAGGGCTGGGTGATGACCGCGGTCGTGACCGCGTTGGCCGCGGTGACCCGGTTCATCAACCTGCAGTCACCCACGGACGCGGGCACCCCGATCTTCGATGAGAAGCACTACGCGCCGCAGGCGTGGCAGATGCTGTCCAACAGCGGGGTCGAGGACAACCCGGGCTTCGGCTTGGTGGTTCACCCCCCGGTCGGCAAGCAGCTGATCGCGGTCGGCGAGGCGATCTTCGGCTACAACGGCCTGGGCTGGCGATTCTCCGGAGCGTTGCTTGGCGTGGTCATGGTTGCGATAGTGGCCCGGACGGTGCGGCGGATCAGCCGCTCGACCCTGGTCGGCGGCATCGCCGGGGTGCTCTTGTGCGCCGACGGCGTGACCTTTGTGGCAGCGCGGACGGCGCTGCTCGACGGCATCCAGACGTTCTTCATCGTGGCGGCGTTCGGCGCGCTGATCGTCGACCGCGACCAGGTGCGCGAGCGGATGCACAACGTCTTGCTCGACGGACGCATCGCCGACGCCGCGTGGGGTCCGCGCCTGGGGGTGCGCTGGTGGCGGTTCGGCGCCGGTGTGCTGCTGGGACTGGCGTGCGCGACGAAGTGGTCCGGGCTGTACTTCGTGCTGTTCTTCGGTCTGATGTCGGTGGCGTTCGACCTGGCCGCGCGACGGCAGTACCGCGTGCGCAGGCCGTGGCTGGGCACGATCCGCCGCGATGTCGGACCGGCGTTGTACGCACTGTTGCTCATCCCGTTCGGGGTCTATCTGGCTTCGTATGCGATGTGGTTCGCTTCGGAGACCGCCATCAACCGTTACGAGGTGGGCCATTCGATCGGCGAACGAGCGTGGTACCAACCGCCGGATGCGATCCGGTCACTGTGGAACTACACCGCCAAGGCCTACCACTTCCACTCGGGTCTGACGAACGCGGCGGGCAACCACCACCCGTGGGAGTCCAAGCCCTGGACCTGGCCGATGTCGCTTAGACCGGTGCTCTACGCGATCGAACAGGAGAACGTGCCGGGCTGCGGTGCGGCCTCCTGCGTGAAAGCCGTGCTCCTGGTGGGCACACCCGCACTGTGGTGGGTGGTGGTGCCGGCACTCGCTTACGCGTCGTGGCGGGCGTTGGTGCGGCGCGACTGGCGCTACGCCGTGGTCCTGGTCGGCTACTGCGCGGGCTGGCTGCCATGGTTCGCCGACATCGACCGGCAGATGTACTTCTTCTATGCGGTGGCGATGGCGCCGTTCATGGTGATGATGATCGCGTTGATCTGCGGAGACGTCCTCTACAAACCGGGGCAGGGTCCCGAGCGCCGCCAGCTCGGGCTGATCGTGGTCTGCTGCTACGTCGCCCTGGTCGTGACGAACTTTGCGTGGCTGTTCCCGGTACTGACCGGAATGCCCATCTCACAGGGCACCTGGAACATGCAGATCTGGCTGCCGAGCTGGCGGTAGCCGTTCCGTCCGGCGCCGCGCCTATCCGGGGTCCCGCGCGATGGGACACGACACGGCGCGCGGTCCCCCGCGCGACTTACCCAACCCCTCCGACCCCTCCAACCGGGGGATCCGGAGCACCTCGATGCCCGCTTCCTCCAGCCGGGCATTCGTCCCGGCGTTGCGCTCGTAGCCCACGACGACACCGGGAGCCAACGCGAGTGTGTCGCTGGCGTCGTCAAACCACTCGCTCCCGTCGGCACCCGAACCCTGTGCGGTGTGGATCACCCTCAGCCGGTCCAGGCCCAGCGCGTCGGCGGCCGCCCTAAACAACGGTTGGGCGTCGGCTATCGTGACCGCGCCGTCCTCACACCGAATCGTGAACGCCGTCAGACCGTCGGCGACCTCCGGGCGCATCAGGACGGCATCGGTGTCGACGAGCGTGCACACCGTATCCAGATGCAGTCGCGGGCTCCCCTGCCCGACGGGCACCGCCAGCACGGTGTGAACCAAGTCGTCGTCGAACAAGCTTCGGGCCAGGGCCTCCGCGCCGGCCGGGGTCGTCCGCTCGCCCACCCCCACCGCCACCACGCCCGCCGACAGCAGCAGAACGTCACCCCCCTCGACGGGAGCCGAACGGGATTCGTAGGCGCGCCGCACCCCGAGAAACCGCGGGTGGTGCGCATACACAAGATCAGTCAACGAGGTCTCCCGCATGCGTGCGGGCAGTGCCAGGGTCGGGATGGCCACACGAGGCCCGATCCACAACGACGAGTCGCGGACGAACAGCAGATTCGGAAGGGGATCGACGACAAAGTCATCGCCGCGATGCATCCGGCGCACCAGGGACAGCTGGCTGCCGGCCACCGGCAGCTGGGTGAACGTCATCCCGGCGATCAGCACATGTGCCAGCGACGACGGGTCCAGGGTCCGCAGATAGGCCGAGAGATCCTGCGCCAGAGTCGGACCCAAGCGCCTCGAATCGACCGCCGCCGAAATGCCGTGCATGCGGGCCGCCCCGCTGCGCAGCGCCTCGGTCACCAGGTCGGCCAACAGGAGCACTTCCACGTCCCGGGACTTCAGCAACTCGGCGAGGACGTCGTGCTCGTCCTGGGCCACGGATACCTGGGGCAGGCCATCGAATAGCAGCTTGTCGCGGTCGCGGGGAGTCAAACGACTCAACTCAGCACCGGGCCGGTGCAGAATCACGACCCGAAGCCTCCCGACCTCGGAATCGCAGCCCAGGACGTCACCCACAGCTAGCAACCGTAGCGCGAGCGACCACCACCGACGGTCCTTCGTTGCCGCACCGCAACCGACGCCCGAGGGCGTTTCGCCAGACCCCGGTCGAACGTCTGTGCGATAGACTGCGGGCGTGACGGTAGCAGTCCAGGGGTCGTTGTTCGACCACGCCGAAAGGCGCTACCTGAGCGGCGACGCCTGGATCGACGTGCGGTCGGGCTGGCTCGGCGGCTCGGACGGCTCGGACGGCTCGGCGACGCTCCTCGACGAATTGGTGGCCGGGGTGCCGTGGCGGGCCGAGCGGCGCCGGATGTACGACCGCGTGCTCGACGTCCCGCGGCTGGTGAGCTTTCACGACCTGGTTCGCGAAGCCGGCGCGCACCCTGCGCTTCGCCAGCTTCGGCGCCGCCTCAACGATATCTACGCCGGTGAACTGGGCGAGCCGTTCACCACCGCGGGGCTGTGCCTGTACCGCGATGGGAACGACAGCGTCGCCTGGCACGGCGACACGATCGGCCGCAGCGCCGTCGAGGACACGATGGTCGCGATCGTCGGCGTGGGAGCGACGCGGACGTTCGCGCTGCGGCCGCGCGGAGGTGGCCGCTCCATCCGTATCCAGCACCGCCACGGTGACCTTCTGGTCATGGGCGGTTCATGTCAGCGCACCTGGGAGCATGCCGTTCCGAAGACCACCACCCCGATCGGGCCGCGGATCAGCATCCAGTTCCGGCCGCACGACGTGCGCTGAGTCAGCCGCCTTCTCTGATCGCCGCCACCGCCGAGGTGAGCAGGTTCTCGGCCCGCGCGGTGTCCACCGCGACCACCGGCTCACCCGGCACCACCAGCGGGTTGGCGGTCACGATCACCTGAAAATCGCCGAAAAGCGCACGGTAGGTGTACACCTCACCGGTCTGCGGTTTGCCGTCGATGATCGCCTGCAAGACGCGGTGGACCGCCTGGGTTCGCGTGTCCGGAATCTGGGGCGCGGGAATCATCTCGACGACCCCGCGCACCGCGCCGCCGGCCACCTCGATTCTCTTGCAGTTGTCGGTGGGCTCGACCATCGGCATGGGCTCCGAGGTTTCCAGCGCGATCGTGATGAAGCGGTTGCCCGCTCCCTCTGCGGTCAGTGCCGCCATATTGCCCTTGAGGTTCGGCGGGGTCGGCGGACCGGCCGCGAACGTCGCGCAGTCTGCCGGTTCGAACTTCAGCCCGTCCGGCAGCTTCTGCGCCGTCAGGAATTTGGGGTCCACGCCCGCGGTCGACAGCTCGGTGACCTTGAAATCAGGCCCGAATGAGGACTTCAGTTGCGTAACCCTCCCGATGTCGGGCGCCGGCTTGTCGGCATCGCCGGACGAGCAGGCGGCGAGCGTGCCGGCGCACGCGGCGGCAACCAGGATCATGGGCTTGGGCACGTAGGAAATCTACCGACTCACGCACGCAAGGCCGCGACCGATTTGACCAGCAGGTCGGCGGCGAACCGCGGGTCGAGGGGCTGCGCCAGCGCGCCCGGATCGGTCACCAGCACGACGAACACGACGTGATCGTCCACGTACGCACAGTAGGTATGCGCCGTGGAAGCGGTTTCGGTGCCCGATTCGACAACGGTCCGGATCGCCGCGGTCATACCTGTCGTCTGCGCGCGATCTATCGCGGGCGCGTCGCCGAGCTGGACCAGTGCAGTCGAATGCTCGTTGCGCATCGTCCAGCTCGCACACCGTGCCAGCAATCCGGGATCGACCGCGGCCTCGTTGCTGCCGAGCACCGCCACATAGAGAATTCCACCCGGGCCCGACGCCGACAGTCCGCGCGCGCCTCCCAAGGGCAGGCTTTGCCCCGCGAGCACTCCGCACGGCTCGGGATCGGCCACCCAGTTCGATCTGAACCCCCAATATCCGGCGGGCGAATGCACGTCGTTTGCGGATCCGGCTTCGTATCCGCGCGGCAAGTCGCCGCGGATCCGGTTGACGCGGTTGGCGTCGATACGACCCGGCGCCGGTGGCGCCGCAGTTGCGGGTCCGCTGGGGCCGAGCCGGCGCTGGGGATCGTCGCTTTGCGGTTGCGCGCATCCAGCGACCAAGGCCACCGCGGCTATCCCAAGCGTCAGAAGACGCACACGCCGTTGATATCACGTCCGGTCCGGCAGTCCGGGATTTCAGGCGCCGTGGCGCGCAAGTATCGCGGGTTCTCACCGGGGCCGGTCGAGCTGGCCGGCGGTTTGAGCCGGTCAGCGGTTGAGCCGCCAGATGTCGGTCGACATCGCCGTTGCGAAGCCGCACCACGCCGGGTATGCGCTCAACGCCAGCCCGGCGACTGGGTCGGCGCGCGCGGTACGGCGCGTGAGTTCTGCGCTGCTGACCGTCAAAGCGGCGGCGCCCAGCGCGGAGGCGCCGAGTTTATGACGCGAGAAGAACAGCCAGCTCCAGGCCGCGTTGACCGCGAGGTTGCTCGCCAGGACGGCGATATAGCGCCTCCTTCCGGCATCGTCGCCGGTGGAGCGCAACCGGTCGATCGCGGAGGCCGACGCCACTGCAATGACGGTGTAGATGGTCGTCCATGCCAGCGGAAAGACTCCGTTGGGCGGTATGTATCGCGGTTTCCTCAGGCTGGGGTACCAGTTCTGAACGCCGCGCTTGCTCGAAGCGCTTCCGAGCACCGCGGCGCCGGCTGTCGCAGCACCGGTTGCTATGACCGTCGACGTCGGCATGGCTGAGCCTTTACCCGGGCTGACTCATCGGCAAACCTGGCAAGACGACGAAGTCAGTTCCCCGTGGCGTTGCCGTCAGGGGAGGATGCATCCGGATGCCGTTTCACGCCAACGCTTTTGCCGCCATCGTGTGGTGCCCGATGCTTTTGGCCGGTTGCCCTGGGCGTCGGAGTGCCACGATCGGTGGGCTTCGCAGTGGCGCCGGGATCGCGGCCGATTCGTCGAATTTCAGCGCTTCCGCCGCTCCTGGCCGGTCGGTCAATGCCCAACCGATGGCCCCCATTCGTCCCCTCAGGCGCGGCCGTGCGATCCTTGCCATCCTTGCCA
>CAZEHT010000106.1:0-2825 GCA_964511995.1 uncultured Mycobacterium sp. | reverse complement strand
CTTGCCATTTTTGTCGTCCTGGACGTTCTCGGCGTTTCGGGCGTCCGGGCCGGCGGCGGCCGCACCCGCGGAGTCCCCAGCGTCGGGCTTGGCGTCGGTTTGAGTGTCGGTCGTCACGGAGCTTTTCGGGCTATTCGGGCTTTTCGGTTCGTCAGGAACGACCTTCTGCGGATCCAGCTCGGTCTTCATCACCTTCAGTAGGTCGGCATCGGTCTTCGTCGGCCCAGGCTCGGTCTGCAGCCCCTTCGGTACGTCGACATCAGCCTTCGTCGGATCCGGCTCGGTCAACCCCGCACGCTTACTTGCTCCGAGCGAACGAGCGGCATCCAACGCTGTGATGCCCGCACCGTCATCCAGGTGCTTGTCGAGAACAGGGGTATCGACCGGCGGCGTCGGGGCAACCAGGTCGGTGGTTTCGGGAAGCACCGGACCACCCACACCGAACGTGCTCTTGACCGGCGTGGTGTGGAACGGCCGATAGCTGGGGTCATCGGCGGCCAGCGAAAGCCCGTCGTCGAGACCGGTAACCGTTGCGACGGCGAGATTCACGAAGTCGTCAATGGGATTGGACACTCTGATCAGCTTTGCGCGGACGGGCACTCCCGGCGGGATGTCGCGCTCATAGCCCTGCTCGATGAGCACGCGCAGCGGTGCGTCGAGGACGGCGAGCACCGGGTCGGGAACACCGATAGAGGCCAACGGCAGCAGGATGGGAAGCCGTTTGGTGGCGATCATGTAGTAATTGGTGTCGCCGACCTGACCCTGATACAGATACGGTTGACCGGCCACGGGATTGGCCTGGGTGCCGGTGAAATAGTCGCCGTGCAGGTAGAGGATCCCGGCAATCGCGTTCGAGTAGGCGAGCACGTTGGAGATATAGACCGGAGCGTCGTTCCAGCCGTCGTACTGGCGCCCGATGTCGATGGTCGGATACAGGAAGTCACCGTCTACGACGGGACTGTCGGTCGGGCTCGCCCCGTCGAAGGTCACTTCGAGAATCGGAATGCGGAGGCCTTCGAGCCGTTGCAGCATTCCGCCGTTACCGCGTGTCGGACTTCCGATCATGATGAAAACCGTGCGCTGGGCCGTCGGATCCTCGACGGCGCGATACTCCGCGATCAATTGTGCCTTTGCCAGCGACGCGATCCGGGCGCTTTGCGAGTAAGCGAACACCGCATAGCCGTCGGCCGGTACGGGCTCATCGCTCGGATAGAGGTGCGCTGTGCAAGATCCGGCGCGCACGCATCGGTCGAAGTTGTCCTTTCCGGCGCGAACCGAAGCGTCGAAGGTCCGCTTCCCGAAGACCGGCCAGAACTCCTCGGGCGTCCAGACCGCGATCACCTTGTGCGGCTCGTCGGCGGGTCCGGTCGGTTTGATGTACTTGGTCAGCGCGGCCTCCACGTAGCCGGCGGGCCGGCCTTGGGGGTCGGCCAATCCGCTTTCGGCCAGGCCGTAGCTGGCGAAGCCATCAACATCGGGCAACCGAACGGTCGGGTCCACCAGCGGATGCTGGGTGCCGCCCATGATCAGCGCCGTCGTGCCGAGGAGCTGCACGAGGGCGGCCAGCGGCGACGGCAAACCGAGCGCGACGACGCATGCGACAACGAAAACGATGACGGCCAGCGAACGACGAATACGATCCATACCCCACCGCTCCCCGATGCAGCACTTCTTCGCCGCCGACACCGTCAGCGACATCGCTGCGGTGTCGACGTGAACCCTTTACCCGCAGTTAGCGCGCATCCTGCACCATTTCCGTCGTCAGCGAACCCATTTCGGTCAGATCGCTACACTCGCACGCCGGGGCTTGACGTGGCCGTGGGAGCCGCTTCCAGGCAAACGCGATATGGTCTTCGGCAACTGCCGCGTGCCGTTCGGATAGGCTCGACCCGAGCACGTGCGGCCGCCTTGTGCTGGGAATAGGGTCGCGCGCCCGTAACCACGCCGAAGGAGATGACGGAGATGCCAGACCTCGTCTCGGCCGCCCGCGCGGGACTCGCTGCAGCCGCCCTCGGTCTTGCGCTGAGCGCTTGCGGGAACGGCGCAGCCCCAGAGGACAAAGCAAGCAAAGGATCGGAATCGGCCGCGCCTTCCGCCGCTGCCACATCGTCGGCACCCGCCACATCGTCGGCACCTGTGACGTCGCCCCCGGTGCCACAGGCCGGAGGCGGCCAGACACTCGACTCCTACCTGCGCGAGAACAACATCACCAAAACACCGGTAGGCCCCGGGGATCCGGGACCCGTCATCGATCTGCCGGTACCCGAAGGATGGAAGCGTGCCGCGGTGAGCGCCGATGCGCCGTACGGCGGCCTCGTCCAAAGCCAGCCCATCAGCCCGTCAGATGCGCCCCGCATCAATGCCGCGTTGTTCAAACTGACAGGGAACGCCGACCCGGCCCAGGTCCTCCAGCTCGCCCCAGCGGACCTGCAGAGCATTCCGGGCTTCCAACTGATGGGCGACTACTACGACGGCACCATCGCGGGCTTCAAAACCAAGCAGGCCGGCGGCACCTACTCGAAGGACGGCAACTCGCGCCTGCTCGCACAGAAGACCGTGGCGATACCCGCGCAGGGTGCGTTGTTTGTGCTGCAGCTGACCGCCGACGGTCTCGAAAGCGATATCGAGCCCCTGATGACCGCCACCAGCGCCATCGACAAAGGACTCAAGATCACCGCCTGAAGACGCCAAAGGGGTTGCGCTGCTTCGCATATCGCACGGCGATGTCAGGAACGCGAGCGGGCCGACGCCGCGGCGACGAGTTCAGGCCCCGGCCGGACGCCGGTGTAGCGCTCGAATTGTTCGGCGGCCTGAAGGGCGATCAC
>CAZEHT010000105.1:0-13633 GCA_964511995.1 uncultured Mycobacterium sp. | reverse complement strand
CTCTGTGTGGGCGAAGGGGGACTTGAACCCCCACGTCCCGAAGGACACTGGCACCTGAAGCCAGCGCGTCTGCCATTCCGCCACTCGCCCGAGCGACCGAGGGAGCCTACCATGTCCGACCGGACGCGATCACACACGGTCCCTCCCCGCCAGCAGCCCGATAACACCCACAATTAATGCTCTGAACTGGGCCGATACGTCCGGCGGGGTCACCACGGCACCCGGCGAGTGCACCCGCCGGATACCATGCAGGTGATACGACACGACGGCGCGACACGCGGTAGACCATCCGCTTGTAAGCAGAGTTACGCAGAGTTAGAGGAATGGGCGGTGATATGGGTCTCGTTGAGCGGTTCGAACGCAAGCTGGAATCCACTGTCGAAGACGCCGCTGCCCGGGTGTTCGGCGGGTCGGTGGTTCCGCAAGACATCGAAGCCCTGCTGCGCCGCGAAGCGGCCGACCAGGTGCGCACCTTGGCGGGCGATCGCCGTTTGGCCCCAAACGAATACGTCGTTACCCTCAGCGTGGCCGACCACGAGAAACTGCTTGCAGATCCTGATCTCACATCAGACACGTTTGCCAATCATCTCGACGGATATATCGGCGATCAGGGGTGGCAAACGTATGGTGATGTGGTCGTTACATTCGAGCAGTCGCCGGCCCTGCACACCGGTCAGGTCCGCGCGCGCAGTGTCGTCAACCCCGACGCCGCTCCCTCCGGACCGCACGCCCCTACCCCCACCCAGAGCACCGATGATCCCGCTCAGCGACAATCACAGCGGGCGCTGAAAGCAGAACCAGGAGTACCACCGATGAGCGACAACCCGACCTACCGCAGCCAGGGGCAGGATCGGCCCAGCGACGACTGCTACAACGACGACCGCTACGGCCGTCCCCCCGAGGATGCCCGCGGCGGCGGTCGCGACCCCCGCGGCTACGGCCAGGGCGGCTACCCGCAGCACGATCCGAACTATCCGCCTCGGCAGGGCTATCCCGACCAGGGCAATTACCCGCCTTCCTACGACCAGCGCCCGCCGGCGGGCTACGGGCCTCCGCCCGGCTACGACCAGGGCTATCGGCAGGGTCCCGGCGGCTACGGTCCCCCTCCGGGTCCTCCCCCGGGCTACGACTACGGCCGCCCGCCCGGCCCGCGCCCCGATGACTACGGCCGCTCGCCGTATCCGGACCAGGGCTTCGAGCAGGGCTACTACGGGCGCCAGGACTACCCCCCGCCCCAAGCCGATTACGGCCGCTACCCCGACCAGGGCCGTGACTACGACTACGGCCAGCCGCCGCAGCAGGGCGGCTACGGGAACTACGGCCAGGGCGAGTATCGGCCGACCGGCGGAGCAAGTGTGGTCTTGCAGCTCGACGACGGCAGCGGCCGCACCTACCAGCTGCGGGAGGGCGCCAACGTGGTCGGCAGGGGCCAGGACGCCCAGTTCCGCCTCCCCGACACCGGGGTGTCGCGGCGGCACCTGGAAATCCGGTGGGACGGGCAGGTGGCACTGCTGTCCGACCTCAACTCCACCAACGGCACCACCGTAAACAACGCTCCGGTCCAGGAGTGGCAGCTGGCCGACGGCGACGTGATCCGGCTGGGCCACTCCGAGATCGTCGTCCGCGTTCACTGAAGTCCCTCGGGACCTTGCCGCCGACCCGGGGCGAAGCTGGCGCGCTTCCCCTCGCGCCGGAGGTCGCCACAGTATCGTGACGTTGCCACGAGGCTTCGGCAGCAGGACGGGAAGGACGGTGGATGCAGGGACTGATTCTGCAGCTGTCGCGCGCCGGTTTTCTGCTGCTGCTCTGGGTCTTCATTTGGTCGGTGCTCAGTGTGCTGCGTACCGATATCTACGCGCCGACCGAGGCGGTGATGGTTCGCCGGGGCCTGGCGCTGCGCGGAACCCTGCTGCCCAAGAAGCAACGCCGGACGACGCCCCGCTATCTGGTGGTCACCGCGGGATCGCTTGCGGGCACGCGAATCACCCTCGGCGGTCAACCGGTGCTCATCGGCCGTGCCGACGACTCCACCCTGGTACTCACCGACGACTACGCCTCAACGCGCCATGCGCGCCTGTCTCAGCGCGGGTCGGAGTGGTACGTGGAGGATCTAGGATCGACCAACGGTACATACCTTGACAGGTCGAAGGTGACGACGGCGGTACGAGTTCCGATTGGCACGCCGGTACGCATCGGCAAGACGGCGATCGAGTTGCGCCCGTGACCCTGGTCTTGCGTTACTCAGCCCGCAGTGATCGCGGGCTCGTCCGCGCCAATAACGAAGACTCGGTGTATGCCGGGCCACGGCTGCTCGCGCTGGCCGACGGTATGGGCGGGCACGCCGCCGGCGAGGTTGCTTCCCAGCTTGTCATCGCGGCGTTGGCGCACCTGGACGACGACGAGCCCGGCGGGGATTTGCTGAGCAAGCTCAACGCGGCGGTGCACAACGGCAACGCGGCCATCGCCGCACACGTCGACGCCGAGCCCGAGCTCGAAGGCATGGGCACCACGCTGACCGCCATCCTGTTCGCGGGCAACCGGCTCGGCCTCGTCCACATCGGCGACTCGCGCGGTTACCTCCTGCGCAACGGCGAACTCACCCAGATCACCAAAGACGACACCTTCGTCCAGACGCTCGTCGACGAGGGCCGCATCACGGCCGAGGAGGCACATAGCCATCCGCAACGCTCCCTGATCATGCGGGCGTTGACCGGGCACGAGGTCGAACCCACCCTTGTCGTCCGCGAAGCGCGCGCCGGCGACCGCTACCTGCTGTGCTCGGACGGATTGTCCGACCCGGTCAGCCAGGAGACCATCCTCGAAGCGCTGCAGATCGAAGACGTCAACGAAAGCGCCGACCGTCTCGTCGAACTGGCGCTGCGCGGCGGAGGCCCCGACAACGTCACCGTGGTGGTCGCCGACGTGGTGGACTTCGACTACGGGCAGACACAGCCGATCCTGGCCGGGGCCGTCTCGGGACGTGACGACGACCGGCCGGCTCCCCTGAACACCGCCGCGGGCCGCGCGTCGGCCATCAACCCGCGCACCGCCGCCAAACGCGTTGTTCCCCAACCGGACACGACCGCCGCGAAACCCCGCTCGCGGCGCCGGCTGTTCATCGCGGCGGGGCTGGCCCTGCTGGTGCTGCTCGCCGCCATGGCGGTCGGCCGCGAGATCATCCGCAACAACTATTACGTCACCGCGCACGAGGGCACCGTCTCGATCATGCGGGGCATCTCCGGTTCGATCCTCGGCATTCCGATGCAAAGTCCTTACCTGCTGGGGTGCCTCAACGAACGCAACGAGCTCTCCCAGATCAGTTACGGCCAGCCGGTCGAGAACCTCGATTGCCGGCTGATGCAGGTGCAGGACCTGCGCCCGTCGGAACGCGCGCAGGTGACCGCGGGGCTGCCGGGCGGCACGCTGGACGAAGCGATCGAACAGTTGCGCGAGCTTGCCCATACCTCACTTCTGCCGCCGTGCCCGGTACCGGCAGCGCCGCCCGCCCACGCCCCCGACGAGACGGCGACAGCGCTCCCCTCGCCCCGCGCGTCCACTCAGCCCGCCGCCCCGCCCACTGCCGTCGACCCCTCGGCCGAGACAGCCACGTCGCCGGTGCTCGGCCCGGCCCCCGGCCCGGTGCCCGAGGCCGCCGCTAGTCCGGCGCCCACCACTGCGCCTGCCACCCCGACCACCGCCACAACGTCTGCCACGACGCCTGCCACCGCAGGGGGTTCCACCCCGACCACCGGTCCCACGGCCAGCCCGACTACCAGCGCCCCTCCCCCGCCCCCGACGGTCACCGCGCTGCCGCCGCCACCACCGAAACCGGGGACCGACTGCCGGGCGGCGGCGTGACCACCGCGCCGCAGTCGCCGGTGGCACTGACGCCGCCGCTGCCCAACCGGCGCAACGCGGAACTGCTGTTACTGGGCTTTGCCGCCGTTATCACCTCGGTGGCGTTATTACTCGTTGAGGCGAATCAGGAACAGGGCCTCTCTGCCGACCTGCTCGGCTACACCGCGACCTTCCTCGCCATGTTCGCCGGCGCGCACCTGGCGATCCGCCGCTTCGCGCCCTACGCCGACCCGCTGCTGTTGCCGCTGGTCGCGCTCCTCAACGGGCTTGGGCTGGTGATGATCCACCGCCTCGATCTGGCCAACGGCGGAAACGCCGACCCCGCCGGAGGCCCCAGCGCGGGTCAGCAGATGCTTTGGACGTTGGTCGGGGTCCTCGCGTTCGCAGCCGTGGTGATCCTGCTCAAGGACCACCGCCAGCTCTCCCGGTACGGCTACGTATGCGCACTGTCGGGCCTGGTGTTGCTCGTCATCCCGGCGCTACTGCCGTCGCGGTTCTCCGAAGCCAACGGCGCGAAGATCTGGATCCGGTTCCCCGGCTTCTCCATCCAACCCGCCGAGTTCTCCAAGATCCTGCTGCTCATCTTCTTCGCGTCGGTGCTGGTGTCCAAGCGTGATCTGTTCGCCACCGCCGGCAAGCACGTGCTCGGCATGGATCTGCCGCGCCCGCGTGACCTCGTTCCCCTCCTTGCGGCATGGATCGTCTCCGTCGTCGTCATGATCTTCGAGAAGGACCTGGGCACCTCGCTGCTGCTCTACGCCTCGTTTCTGGTGATGGTCTACATCGCCACGGAACGGTTCAGCTGGGTGGTGATCGGCATGGTGCTGTTCGCCGCCGGCGGCGTCGCGGCGTACTACAGCTTCGACCATGTCCAGGTCCGTGTGCAGAGCTGGCTCGATCCCTTCGCCGACCCCGACGGCGCGGGCTACCAGATGGTTCAAGCCCAGTTCAGCTTCGCCACGGGGGGCATCTTCGGTGCGGGGCTCGGCAACGGCCAGCCCGGGACGGTCCCCGCCGCATCGACGGATTTCATCATCGCCGCCATCGGTGAAGAGCTCGGGTTGGTCGGACTGGCCGGCGTCCTGATGCTCTACACGATCTTCGTCATCCGCGGTATGCGCACCGCGATCGCGGTGCGGGACAGCTTCGGCAAGCTGCTGGCCGCCGGGCTGGCGTCAACCCTGGCGATTCAGCTGTTCATCGTGGTCGGCGGCGTGACCAAACTCATCCCGTTGACCGGGCTGACCACACCGTGGATGTCCTACGGCGGGTCGTCGCTGCTGGCCAACTACATCTTGCTGGCGCTGCTGGTGCGCATCAGCCACGCGGCTCGGCGGCCCATCGTGACCGGCCCCGTCCCGCAGCAGCCGCTCGCGGCGGCCAGCACCGAGGTGATCGAGAAGGTATGAACACCTCGCTGCGACGCATCTCCATGGCCATCATGGGCCTGTTCGTCCTGCTGCTGGTCAACGCGACCGTGACGCAGGTGTTCCGGGCCGACGGCCTGCGTGCCGATCCGCGCAACCAGCGGGTTCTGCTCGACGAATACTCTCGCCAACGCGGCCAGATCTCGGCAGGCGGGCAGCTCATGGCCTACTCGCTGGCCACCGAAGGCCGCTTCCGGTTCCTGCGCATCTATCCCGATCCGTTCGTCTATGCGCCGGTGACCGGCTTCTATTCGCTGACTTACTCCAGCACGGGACTCGAACGTGCCGAGGACCCCATCCTCAACGGCTCCGACCCGCGGCTGTTCGGGCGCCGGCTCGCCGACTTCTTCACAGGGCGCGACCCGCGCGGCGGCAACGTCGACACCACGATCGTGCCGCGCGTCCAGCAGGCGGGCTGGGACGCCATGCAGCAGGGCTGCGACGGCGGGTGCAGAGGCGCCGCCGTCGCCCTGGACCCCTCCACCGGCAGGATCCTGGCCCTGATTTCCTCGCCCTCCTACGACCCCAACCTGCTGGCGTCCCACGATCTCGGCCAGCAGTCGGCCGCGTGGCAGCAACTCAGGGACGCCCCGTACTCGCCGATGACCAACCGCGCCATCTCGGAGCGCTACCCCCCCGGATCGACTTTCAAGGTGATGACCACCGCCGCGGCGCTGCAAGCTGGCCTGACCGAAGATGTCCAGCTCACCACGTTGCCGGCAATCGCGCTGCCCGACAGCACGGCGACTCTGGAGAATTACGGTGGAACGCCGTGCGGCACGGGACACACCGTCGACCTGAAAGAAGCGTTCGCGCGGTCGTGCAACACCGCTTTCGTTCAGCTGGGTCTGCGGATCGGCACGGACGCCCTGCGCACCACGGCGACGTCGTTCGGCCTGGACAGCTCGCTCGACCCGATCCCCTTGCAGGTTGCTGAGTCCACCATCGGTCCGATCTCAGACCGTGCCGCGCTGGCGATGTCGAGCATCGGGCAAAAGGACGTGGCCGTCACCCCTCTGCAAAACGCCCTTGTCGCGGCCACCATCGCAAACCAGGGCGTGATGATGCAGCCGTACCTGGTGTCCAGCCTGAAGGGGCCTGACCTGGCCATCGTGGCCACCGGCGTACCCACCCAACTGCGGCGTGCGGTGTCGCCCCAGGTCGCAGCTAAACTTACAGAACTGATGATCGGCGCCGAGCAAAACACACAGCAGAAAGGGGCCATCCCCGGCGTGCAGATCGCATCGAAGACTGGCACCGCCGAGCACGGGACCGATCCCCGCAATACCCCGCCACATGCGTGGTACATCGCCTTCGCGCCGGCGCAGAGCCCCAAGGTCGCGGTCGCGGTGTTGGTCGAAGACGGCGGTGACAGGCTGGCCGCAACAGGCGGAGCGGTCGCGGCTCCTATCGGGCGGGCCGTGATCGCCGCGGCCCTTCAGGGAGGATCATGAGCTCGCCAAGGCGACCGCGCGTGAGGATCGCAGCGCAGCGAGGACCGCAGCGCGTGGGAGGCGAGCAACGCGTGGGAGTCCAGCAATGAGCCCCCGGGTAGGCGTCACTTTGTCGGGGCGCTACCGCTTACAGCGCCTGATCGCGACCGGTGGCATGGGTCAGGTGTGGGAGGCCGTCGACAGCCGGCTGGGCCGGCGGGTGGCCGTCAAGGTGCTCAAGGCTGAATATTCCTCTGACCCCGAGTTCGTCGAACGGTTCCGATCCGAGGCACGCACGGTCGCGATGCTCAACCACCCGGGAATCGCCAGCGTGCACGACTACGGCGAAACCGAGATCGACGGCGAAGGCCGCACTGCCTACCTGGTGATGGAACTGGTCAACGGCGAACCGCTGAACTCCGTGCTGAAACGCACCGGCCGCCTGTCGCTGCGGCACGCGCTGGACATGCTCGAACAGACCGGCCGGGCATTGCAGGTCGCCCACAACGCAGGACTGGTGCACCGCGACGTCAAACCTGGCAATATCCTGATCACCCCGACCGGGCAGGTGAAACTCACCGACTTCGGCATCGCCAAGGCCGTCGACGCCGCACCCGTGACGCAAACCGGCATGGTGATGGGGACCGCTCAGTACATCGCGCCCGAGCAGGCGCTCGGCCACGACGCCACCGCCTCCAGCGACGTCTACTCCCTGGGAGTCGTCGGCTACGAAGCGGTGTCCGGCAAGCGTCCGTTCACCGGAGACGGCGCCCTGACCGTGGCGATGAAGCACATCAAGGAAACGCCGGCACCGCTGCCCGCGGACCTTCCTCCCAATGTGCGCGAACTCATCGAGATCACACTCGTCAAGAACCCCGGCATGCGCTACCGCAACGGCGGCGCATTCGCTGACGCGGTCGCCGCGGTGCGCGCAGGGCGCCGGCCTCCCCGGCCCAACCACGCCCCGGCGATCGGCCGCGCCGCTCCCGCGGCAATCTCCGGAGCAACGACTCGCACCGCGGCCGAAATGCGTCCGGCCGCGGTCGCCGTCCGACCCCGACCCTCCAGCGGCAGTCACCGCACCCCGCCACCACGGCGCAGCTTCTCCTCCGGCCAGCGGGCACTGCTCTGGGCCGCCGGCGTCCTCGGTGCGCTGGCGATCGCGATCGCTGTGCTCATCGTCGTAAACGCACGCACCGAAGGCCAGCAACCGCAGGAGGAGGTTCCTCCCACGGTCACGACAAGCGTGAGCCCGCCCGAGGAGCCGCCCGTCGCACCCACGGCGTGGACGCCGCGTCGCGTCACCGGTGATTCCGAGGACCGCGAGACGCCTCGTTTCACCCGCATCTCCCGTGTCCATCCTCCATCCCCCCCTTCTGTGCGGCTAATCCTGCCGCCCGCGCACAGCGAGATGACGACATGACCACCCCTCAGCTTCTGTCCAACCGCTACGAGCTCGGTGAGATCCTCGGATTCGGCGGCATGTCCGAGGTGCATAAAGCTCGGGACACGCGGCTGCACCGAGACGTGGCGGTCAAGATCCTGAGGGCCGATCTGGCCCGGGATCCGAGCTTCTACCTGCGGTTTCGCCGCGAAGCACAAAACGCTGCCGCGCTGAACCATCCCGCTATCGTCGCGGTCTACGACACCGGCGAAGCCGATACCACCTCCGGGCCACTCCCCTATATCGTGATGGAGTACGTCGACGGCGTCACGCTGCGCGACATCCTGCACACCGAAGGGCCGATCCCCTCCCGTCGCGCTATCGAGATCATCGCCGATGCGTGCCAGGCGCTGAATTTCAGCCACAACCACGGCATCATCCACCGCGACGTCAAGCCGGCCAACATCATGATCACCAAGAACCACGCGGTCAAAGTGATGGACTTCGGCATCGCACGGGCGCTGGCCGACTCCCACAGCGTGACCCAAACCGCCGCGGTGATCGGCACGGCCCAGTACCTCTCCCCCGAGCAGGCCCGCGGCGACACCGTCGACGCACGGTCCGACGTCTACTCGCTGGGCTGTGTGCTCTACGAAATCCTCACCGGTGAGCCCCCGTTCAGCGGCGACTCCCCCCTTGCCGTGGCCTATCAGCACGTCCGCGAAGATCCGGTACCCCCGTCGAACCAGCACGCCGGCATCACTCCGGAGCTGGACGCCGTGGTGCTCAAAGCGCTGGCCAAGAATCCCGACAACCGCTACCAAACTGCCGCCGAGATGCGGACCGACCTGGTCCGCGTGCACAACGGCGAGGCACCGGAGGCACCCAAGGTCCTCACCGACGACGAGCGGACCTCGTTGCTGGCGGCGATGCCGAGCCGGGTGGACGCCGACACCGACGAAATCCCCCTCCACAGCGACGCCTACGACGACCGCGGAGGAAGCCGTTCGGTGATCCGCTGGCTCATCGCCACGCTCGTGCTTGCGGTGCTGACCGTTGCGGTGACGATCGCCATCAACACCTTCGGCGGCAAGACCCGCGAAGTGCAGGTCCCCGACGTCCAGGGCCAGGTCTCGGCGGATGCGATCGCCACCCTGCAGAATCACGGTTTCCGTACGCACACCCTGCAGAAGCCGAATTCAACAGTGCCCCCGGACCACGTGATCGGCACCGACCCGGCGGCCAACTCGTCGGTCGCCGCCGGCGGCGAGGTCACAGTGAACGTCTCCACCGGGCCCGAGCAGCGCGAGGTGCCCGATGTCGCGTCGCTGTCCTACGGCGATGCGGTGCAGAAGCTGAAGGCGGCCGGATTCAGCGTCTTCAAACAGGGCGACGCGCCGTCGACACCCGAATTGAAGGACAAGGTGCTCGGCACCACCCCGCCGGCCCATCAGAGCTCGGCCGTCACCAACGTGATCACCCTGATCGTCGGAACGGGACCCGAGGCCAAAGAGATGCCGGACGTGACCGGCCAGACGGCGGAGCGCGCCCAGCAGAATTTGACCGTGTACGGCTTCGTCAAGTTCACACAGTCACAGGTGGACAGCACCCGGCCGGCGGGCACGGTGCTGAGCACGGCTCCGGCGCCCGGGCAGGCCGTTCCCCTCGACACGGTCATCGAACTGCGCGTTTCCCGGGGTAACCAGTTCGTGATGCCCGATCTCGCCGGGCAGTTCTGGGTCGACGCCGAGCCCAATCTGCGGGCCCTGGGATGGACCGGGGTGATGATCAAGGGTGCCGACGTGCCCAATGCCGGCGACCAGAACCGCAACCGTGTGATGACCCAGTCGCCGCCGGCGGGTCAGGGCGTGAATTTCAACGGGACGATCGCGCTGACGTTCGGCTCGTAGCCGCGCGCACCGTATCGGCGACTTCGGTCTCCAGTCGGCGCACCAGGCTCTCGTCGGGTGCCTGCCCGCAGAACGACAGCCAGTTCGCCAGGATCCGGTGGCCGCCCTCGGTCAGGATCGACTCGGGATGGAACTGGACGCCGTGGATCGGCAGTTCGGTGTGCCGCACACCCATGATCACCCCGCTGCGGGTTGATGCGGTCACCTCCAGCACCGGTGGCAGCGTCTCGGGCAGGATCGTCAGCGAGTGGTACCGGGTTGCCGTGAACGGGTCGGGCAGTCCATGCAAAACACCCACATCGGTGTGGAAGACGGTGCTGGTCTTGCCGTGCAAAAGTTCGGGTGCGCGATCGACCGTCGCGCCGAACGCGACGCCGATGGCCTGGTGGCCGAGGCACACCCCCAGCACCGGAGTGCGGGCGGCAGCACATGCCCCGACCAGACCGATCGTCGCGCCGGCCCGCTGCGGTGTACCGGGACCGGGGCTGAGCAGCACCCCGTCGAAATCTTCGGCCACCTCGCCGATCATGGCCTCGGAGGACAGGCGCGCGTCGTCGTTGCGCCACACCTGCGCGGCCACCCCCAGCTGGCCCAGGTACTGGACGAGGTTGAATACGAAGCTGTCATAGTTGTCGACGACCAACACCCGCATCGCCACAGGTTACCGGGGTTCGACAGGCCGTCAGTACCCGATCGGCCCGGCCGGTTGTGCGTAGTGCGGCCGCACCGGCTCGGTGTATCCGGGGATCTCGACGTCGTCGCGAACCTGTTCGGTGTAGCCCAGGCCGAACCGGACCACGTATTGCTTGTACAGCGCCACCAGGGGAGCGGCGGCCAGCGCGGCCTGCATCGCACCCACATCGCCGATCGCCGTCACGGTGTAGGGCGGACTGTAGGTGCGGCCGTTCAGCAGCAGCGTGTTCCCGACGCACCGGGGAGCCGAGGTGGCGATCAGCCGCTGATCCTGCATCTGGATGGCTTCCGCACCGGCGCTCCACAACGCGTTGAGTACGGCCTGGATGTCCTGCTGGTGCACGACCAGGTCGTCGGGGGAGGCGTCCCGGGGAAACCGTCCGTTGGCGTCGCGCTGGGCGTCGGTGAGCGTCACCGTCAGCCCGCGACCCCGCATCGGCGTCAGGCCGGCATCGGCGGCGAGCCCGTCGGCCCGGGCCTGGATCGCCACCAACGCCCGGTCCGCGAACCTGCCGTGTGTGGTGTCGATCTGGGCGGCCAGCGTGTCACGGCGGTCGGTGAGCTTGTCGACGGCGTGCTGTGCTTCCCGCACCAGGTCGACAAGCCGCGGCGAGTCGCTGCTGCGGATGTCGCTGCCGCCCGACACCCCGTGGGTGGCCCCCAGCAGAAGACCCGCCAGCACGCAGACCACCGGAACGCCGTATCGCCACAGCGACCGGGTGGAACGGCCGGATAGCCGTGGCAATGGTCCTCCTCGGCGCCAACAGGACGGATTCCGGGTTCGGCCAGGTCCTGCGCTAATCTCGTTTGCGAATGAATGATCGTCATGATCGTCGCACCTCGACCGCTTGTGAAGGTAGCCATGCCCAAGTCCAAGGTCCGCAAGAAGAACGATTTCACCGTCAATTCGGTTTCGCGCACCCCGGTCAAGATCAAGGCCGGGCCGTCGAGCGTGTGGTTCGTGGCACTGTTCATCGGCCTGATGCTGATCGGGCTGGCGTGGCTGCTGGTGTTCCAGTTGGCGGGCGCAGAGCTGACATGGCTGGCCGAACTCGGACCGTGGAACTATGCCATCGCCTTCGGCTTCATGATCGTCGGGTTGTTGCTCACCATGCGTTGGCATTAGCGGATCGAGCCACCGGCAACCATCTCGGCAACGTCCCCGTCAACAATCACACTCTTGTGATTCATCCCCATTGTGGATAGCGCTTGTGGATAACTCGATCTGCGCAGCTAGAGGTGCCGATGGAACCCGCCCAGCAAACTAAATGGCAGCCTTCTACACCGGGAATCGCAGCTCTTGGGGTTGCCGGTTCAGTGATGGCTATCACATGTTTGACCGTTGCAATGGACCCGCCTGGCCGCGTCCTGGCCGGCCTGGCGGGCGTCGGCTTACTTGCGTTCGCAACCGTGTCCTGGCACGCGCGGCCCAAGCTAGCAATCAGCCCCGGCGGCCTGTCCGTCCGTGGATGGTGGAGCACCAGGACCGTGCGCCGCGATGAGATCCGGTTGATCCGGGTCACCGAATTTCGCCGTATCGGGCGCAGGGTGCGCCTGCTGGAAATCGACACCACCGATGACCGGCTGACGGTTTTCACGCGATGGGATCTTGGAGCCGACCCCGTCGACGTCCTCGACGCGTTGGCCGCAGCCGGCTACGCCGGCTAAACCCGCACGCGGCTCATTCGAGGGAAAGTCGGTGCGGGGGGTAGAACAGTCGGTTTAGGAGATCGTTATCGACTCGATGACCACCGGTTCGACCGGGCGGTCATTGCGGTCGGTCGATGTCGTGGCGATGGCGTCGACGACCTGCTGTGAATCGGGGTCCACGACCTCGCCGAAGATCGTGTGCCGACGATTCAGGTGCGGCGTCTGGCCGACGGTGATGAAGAACTGGGAACCGTTGGTGCCCGGACCGGCGTTGGCCATCGCCAGCAGGTACGGCTTGTTGAACTGCAACTCGGGGTGAAACTCGTCGGCGAACCGGTAGCCCGGCCCGCCGCGGCCCGTACCGGTCGGATCACCGCCCTGGATCATGAACCCGCCGATGACCCGGTGGAACACCGCTCCGTCGTAGAACGGGCCGGACGTGCCGCCCGAGGCGTTCTCGGTGGAGTAGTCCTTGCTGCCCTGCGCCAGGCCGACGAAGTTGGCGACGGTCTTCGGGGCGTGGTTGCCGAAGAGCGCGATCTTGATATCACCGCGGTTGGTGTGCAGCGTGGCGGTGGCGGTCTGAATAGGGCTCGTAGTCACGGCACTACAGTGTGCCATCCCGCCCGCAGACATCCCGGCGCGGCCGGTCCAACCCGTCCTATCCGCGCAGTCGCTCCCCAAACGACTGCGGAGATGGCAGGGTGAAGACAGTCGCAGAGAGGATCTTCATGACCGCCAAGTCCGATACCCCGTTGACCCCCGCCCAGCGCCTCAACCGCGGACTCACCCGCACCTTGTCGGGTCCTGTCGACGTCGCGCGCGGCGTCGTAGGGCTCGGCGCGCAGGCTGTTTCGTCGGCTGCCTCCGGCGTCGCGGGACGGGTCCGCGGCAAGTTTCGCCAAGACCTGGCCGATGCCCAGAACGCGCTGCGTCATGAGCTCACGGCTGCCCAGGAAGCGGTGGTCAACCTGCCGCAAACCCTCGCCGACGCGCGCGCCGAACACCGGGGCAAGCCGCGGATCCGCAGGCTCCTCGCCGCCGCTGGCGTGGTACTCGCCGGCGGGGCGGCGGTCTTCTCGGCCCTGCGCCGAACGGTCCGCCCCCCGGAGCCGTCGCCGTTGCCCCCGAGCGTGGACGTCGAGCCCAAGCCCTGAGCTGGCGGTCCGGCGCTTCTCGAACGCAGAACAGGCCAGACGTTGTTCGTCTGACCTGCTTGTTGAGTGTGGAGCCTAGGGGATTCGAACCCCTGACTTCTGCCTTGCAAAGGCAGCGCTC
>CAZEHT010000104.1:0-13641 GCA_964511995.1 uncultured Mycobacterium sp. | reverse complement strand
GGCTCGACAGCACCGGCGCGACCGATGAGAACGAGGCGTCGGCCCACAGCGGTGCTGCGCTGCGCCAGCGGCGGGGCGGCGAGCCCGCGGCGCCGGAGTCGTAGAAGCCCACTCCCCAGCCGTCGGCGTTGAGCAGGCCGTACCTTTGCCGCCGCGGCGAGTACGCCTGCACCAGAAGGCCGTTGGGTGGATCCAGAACCAGTGAACTCACCGACGCCGGCGTGCCGAGCCAACCGAGATGGCGGCACATCAGACATCCCAGGCCAAGCGGACACCGGAGAATATCTGGCGCCGGATCGGGTGGTCCCAGTTACGGAAGCTGGGCCGGATGATCTCGTGCGCCACCGCCCACGACCCGCCGCGCAGGACACGGTAGTCGCCGTCGAAGAACGGCTGACTGTAACGCTCGTAGACCATCGGGGTGAAGCCCGGCCAGGGCCGCAACGGCGACGAGGTCCATTCCCAGACGTCCCCGATCATCTGTTCGGCGCCGTAGGCCGATGCGCCCAACGGATAGGCCCCCACGGAAGCGGGCCGCCGTGCATCGCCGCCGAGGTTGGCATGCCGAGCCGTGGGATGCTCCGCGCCCCAGGGGAAACGCCGCCGCGATTCGGCGCGCGGATCCCAGGCGCAGGCCTTCTCCCATTCGATCTCCGTAGGAAGCCGGGCGCCCGCCCACGTCGCGTAGGCCTCCGCTTCGAAGAAGGAGACGTGCTGGACGGGCCCGTCGGCAGGCACCGGCTCGATGTGGCCGAATCGGGTTCGGGTGCCCGCGAGTTCACCGCCGTTCCAGAACCCGGGCGCGACCAGCCCGGCCTCTTGGCGATACCGCCAGCCGCGCCGCGACCACAACTGGGGTCGGTCGTAGCCGCCGTCTTCGATGAACATCTTCCATTCGCCGTTGGTCACCGGCACCCGGCCGATACGGAAGGCCGGCACGTCCACCACGTGGGCGGGCCGCTCGTTGTCGAGTGAGAACGGTTCGTCGGCCTCGTCCACACCCAGCACGAACGGTCCCGCGGCCACTACCACGGACGTGCCTGCCACACCCGTCCGCCCCTGAGGCAGCGCTGTGCCGGCATCCAGAAGAGCTGCACCGCGGCGCAGGTTCAGTGCCTGCATCATCGTTTCCCCGTGCTGGCTCTCGTGGCTGACGACCATGCCGAACGCGAAACCCCCGTCGTCGCTCGGCAGCACGTCAAGGGTATCGAAGGTCTTGGCACGCACCGCATTCAGATATCGATGCGCCTCGGCGGGAGACAGCAGCGGCAGCCTCGCCCGGCTGGCGCGCGGGTGCACGAAGGCGTCGTAGAGTCCGTCTACACCCACGGGTAGCAATCCGGGCACCTCGAGTTTGCCGCCCCGCAACAGCCACAGTTCCTCCTGCTGGCCGATATGAGCCAGGTCCCACACCAGTGGGCTCATCAGCGGGTCGAACTGGCAGCGCAGCTCGTCGTCGTCGAATGCGACGAGGCACAGTGTGCGCTCGCGCGCCCGCGTCAGTTGGCCGGCCAGATCCTCGCGGTGGTTCACACTCTTTCCTCCGTGAGGCCCTCCGCGAGACCCTCAGGGAATCCCATCGGGAATCCCGCCGGGGATCCCTTCGAGAGCTGCGCGATCGCCGGTCCGATCCCCGTGCGGATCGCGTGCTCGGCGAAATCGTCCGCCGGGCACCGCCCGCGCTCGACCAGCCGGGTCAGCAACGCCATCGAGCGGACGAGCCCAGGAGGAGTCCGCTCCCCCACGATCGCCATGCAGCGGTCGGCGGCGGTTCGTAGGCGCCGGTCACCCAGACCCAGCCGCGCCGCGGTGTCCCACGCGGTGGCCACCGGTTCGACCGCTTCCGCCGCCAGCCCGGCAGCCCGCTCGTCGTCGAGGAGCGTCACCAGGGTGAACACCAGCGCCGGCCAGATCGCATCCGGCACCGCGTCGAGGTAGCGGATTTCCAGCCAGCCCCGCGGACGCAGAGGGGGAAACAGGGTGGTCAGGTGGTATTCGAGGTCGGCCGTGGTGGGGCGGCGGCCACCGAGCAGCACCCGGCCGTCGGCCCAGTCGGCGAAGGGCACCCAGTCGCGGACGGGCTCGGGGTCGGGGCAGTGCACCAGCATGACGGGCGCCCGCAGCGCGTAGCGGGCCCAGTCGATGTTGGGGTCCTCGTCGCCGGCGGCCAGCACCGGGCCGCAGCGAGCGGAGTCGAGCGCACCCCATACCTGCTGCCGGCTCGACAGCCATCCGGTGAAACCCCCGGCCAACAAGGGTGAGTTGGCCGCGATCGCGACCATCGTCGGACCGAGCGCGTGCGCCAGCCGAACACGTTCCCGCCACCCGCTGCGCGGGCCGGCGTCGACGTTCACCTGGAGCGAGGCCGTGGACGTCATCATCGCCAAACCCGCGGCGCCGGTTCCGGAGGCGGCGAAGAACTCTTCCATCGCCCGGTAGCGGCCACCCGGGTTCACCCGTTCCGCCTTGCGCAAAGGGTCGCAACCCAGCAACGCCAGACCCAGCCCGGCCTGCCGGAAGGCGGTTCGCAGCATCGCGCGGTCGGCCGCCAGAGCCCTGATCGCGGCGATCGGGCCCGCCGCGGGCGCACCGGAGAGTTCGACGGCACCGCCCGGCTCGACACTCACCACACTGCCGCCAGGGAGCCGGGGCAGCGCGGCGATCACATCGGTGATCCTCTCCCAACCCGGACGGCGACGGGGGCGCGCCAAGTCGAAGCAGTGGGCTTCCATCTCAAGGCCAACCTTGCCCACCCCACCGTCGGCCAACGCATTTCCGGCGATGTGCAGTGCGGCAGCCACCGAATCGGTCAGCTCCCGCACTGTCGGTACGTCCACCCGCGTGGCGGCGAACCTCATAGAGCCATCTTCGGCGACGCTACCGACAAATTCGTGTCGTTGGAGGGGTGCACACGTAAACGTGTACCCAAACCCCGCGTCGTTGCGACCCTTCTACTGACCCAGAATGTTTTGCATGGCTCCCGCCAGGACGTTCACCGCCGGCCCGCCGTTGCCGGACTGACACACTTTCGCCTGCAGCAGGACGTTCTCCCGTAGCCGGGTCTGCGTGAAACACCGCCGGTCGGTGCCCGCCTCCTGCTTGGTCCATGCGGCGTCGGCCGGTCCGGGTGCACCGCCGGTGAACGACCACACCTGTATGGCTCCGGTGTCCAGCCGCATGGTCGTGGTCTGCCCCGAGCAGCCGACGGTTCGGTCGATGACGCGATGAAACGCCCCACCAGCCGAATCCGCGGTCGCGAACACCCCGACCGCCTGCTTGACGAGGTGCGTGTCGTCGGTCGCCGACGTCCGCGTGATGGCGCCGTTGAACGACGCGAGATCCGGGTCGAGGTACACCTCGGGCAGTCCGATGTCGGCCCAGTTGTTGCACACCGGGACGTCCACCGAGTACGCCTGGATCGGTTCGGTGAACATCGACTCGAATCCCATCGGGGCGCCGACGATGTTGGCGACCGAGCCCTTTCCGAGTACGGCGTAGTTCACCACACCGGGATTGGACGGCCGCGCCGCCGCCTTTCCGGCCGGGACCGCAACGAGCGCGATTCCGACGAAGACGGCGGCCGCTGCTCGCCGCACGTACTACACCTTGGCCGACAACTTGACGTCGATGTTGCCGCGCGTCGCCTTCGAGTACGGGCACACCTGATGCGCCTTCTGCATCAGCTCCTCGGCGGCACTCTGTTCGAGGCCGGGAACGTAGCCGATGAGGTGGGCGTCGATGCCGAAGCCGCCGGCCGAGTCCTTGCCGAAGCCGACCTGGCAGGTCACGCCCGTCGCGTCGTCGAGCGCGATCTTTTCGTTCCGGGCCACCAAACGCAGCGCGCCCAGGAAGCAGGCCGCATACCCTGCCGAGAACAGCAATTCCGGGTTGACACCTTCACCGCTGCCGCCGGCTGCCTTCGGCGGACGGGTGTCCAGGTCGATTCTGCCGTCGGCGGACTTCACGTGGCCGTCGCGGCCACCGCCGGACGCGGTCGATTCTGCGGTGTAGATGGCTTCGATAGTCATGGATCCGATCATGCCAGGCCGCTTCCGACAGGCGAGGGGGGCCCTTTCTGGATCGAGGTGGCACTGAGAGCGGGAATCTCGCGAAATCTCGCTCTCAGTGCCATCTCAACGGGTTGGCGGGTCAGCCGGCCGACGGGCCGGGGGCCGACGGGCCGGGGGCCGACGGGCCGGGGGCTCAGCGCGTCGGCGGCTGACCGGGACCGGGGTTGCCCGGGCCAGGACCTCCAGGCTCAGTGCCAGGGCCGCCCGGGAGCATCATCGGCCGGCCACCTCGGTGCATCCCCGGGCCCCCCGGCGGGCCACCATGGCGCTCCATGATGAAGTTCCCGCGGTGCCGGTCGAAGCGTCCAGGTCCGTCGGAGTGCTTACCGAGAACGAACCCGGTGAAGAAGATGACGGCGATGATGAATAGCGTGCCCGCGACGATCGCCACCCACGCGGCGGCCTGGTAGAGCCGGTTGGGGGATTTGGGTTTGGCAGCCGCTACTGTCGTCGGGGCGACGGGGGTCGTTTCGAGGGTGTGACTAGATGATTCGCTCATGTCTGCGATGATCCCCTCCCTCGGCACAGCGCCGGTTAGGTCCTGGTTATGAAGTTGCTGTGAAGCACGCCGTGCCAGACCGGGGTCAGAAAACGCGTGGCGGGTTCCGGTGAACGTCGCAACACCGGGTCGCATCGGGGCCCGAAAATCAGCCGTCAGACCAGGGCTTGAACGGGTTGACGGCGAACTGGATGACCCGATACGGAGCGGCGTCCCGGGAGGCGGTGTTCCACTGGCTGACGAAGACACGCACCTGGTCGAGCGTCGAGATCGGCGATATGTATCCGCCGTACGGCTGCGCGAGGGTGTTGTCGTCCAGCGCGGGCAGGCTGTCGGCGGGGTCCGGCCAACCGTCGGCGCGCACCACAGTGGTCACGGGCGCGGCACCCAGTGCCGTCGGATGGGCCGCCACCCGCATCTCCATGTTGCCGGTGCTCGCGTTGAAGTAGGACAGCACCGTCTTGCCGTCGATCTGCTTCAAACTCATCTCCCCCACCCGGTCCCGCCACAGCGGCATCGGCGGCTTGCCCCAACCACCGACGTCCGACCAGCCCTGCCACTTGCTCCTGTCGGTGAAATCCCCTGGCGCAACGCGGAACAGGTGCACGGGAGCGCTGCGGTCGAAGTTGTTGGAGACGATGTAGACCCAGCCGGTCGGCGAATCCGGCGTGGGAACCGGGTCGTAGTACCCGCTGATCTGCGACTGCGTGGCGCCCAGATACCCGGCGTCGCGTACCGACCCCGGTACGGTCTGCCAACGTCCTCGTGCCACTTCGGCTTTCACCAACCGGGAGCTCACCGCAACGAGCGACTTCGTGGTGGTCACCAGCAGGTAATTCTCCCGGTTGATCGTCACCACCCCGGCGGGCAATTGCGAGGCACCGGGCGGTGCCGCATCGGCCAGCAGTGGTGTGTGCAGCCCCGTCACACCGGAGTAGGCGAAGCCCTCGGCGCTGTCGATCGATGAGCGGTCGACGTGTAGGGCGACCGGGGAGAACCACGGCCCGAATCCGACGCCCTGCCCGGCGAAACTGTCACCACAGACCTGCAGCAGCTCGGTCGGGAACTCCAGAAATTCGCACAGATCGGTCGCACCCACGCCGTAGTCCGCGGTCGGCGTTCCCGTTCCGGCGACCGGGCCGACGCGCACGACCTGGCCGGGCACCAACATGGCCGGGAAGGGCGTCGGGTTGGACGAATCGGCGACGGCCGGCGGAGCGACCCACCCTCCCAATGCCAGCGCTGAGATCGATACCAGGCCTAGAGTTACCCGGACTTTGTCAGCGCAGCCGCATCGGACGGCCGGATCACCATGCATTGGCCGGGCGTATCACCACTGCGCGGCCAACAGCTCGGCGATCTGAATAGTGTTAAGCGCGGCTCCCTTTCGAAGGTTGTCGCCGGAGATGAAGAGTGCCAGCCCACGCCCGTCGGGCACACCGGGATCCTGGCGAACGCGGCCCACGAGCGACTCGTCCACCCCTGCTGCGGCCAGCGGCGTCGGCACGTCGACCAGCTTCACACCCGGCGCGCGAGCCAGCAGCTCCCGGGCCCGATCAACCGACAACGGTCGGGCGAACTCGGCGTTGATGGACAGCGAGTGGCCGGTGAACACCGGGACCCGCACACAGGTTCCCGACACCGCGAGGTCCGGGATGCCGAGGATTTTGCGGCTCTCGTTGCGCAGCTTCTGGTCTTCGTCGGTCTCCCCGGAGCCGTCGTCGACCAGGGCACCTGCCAGTGGGACCACGTTGAAGGCAATGGGCGCAACGTATTTAACCGGTGCCGGGTAGTCCAGCGCGGAGCCGTCGTGAACCAGTTCCTCGACCCAGTCGATAACCGCGCGCGCCTGGGCCGCGAGCTCCTGCACCCCTGCCAACCCACTGCCTGAGACAGCCTGATAGCTCGACGCAATCATCCGGACCAGGCCGGCCTCGTCGTGCAGCGGCTTGAGCACCGGCATAGCGGCCATGGTGGTGCAGTTCGGGTTGGCGATGATGCCCTTGGGTCGAACGCCCGCGTCCCTGTCGAAGTTGACCTCGGCCACCACCAGAGGAACGTCGGGATCCTTACGCCAGGCCGAGGAGTTGTCGACGACCACCGCACCGGCGGCGGCGAACCGCAGCGCCTGCACCTTCGACATGGTGGCACCGGCGGAGAACAGCGCGATATCCAACCCGCTGGGGTCGGCCTTCTCGGCGTCCTCGACCTCGATCTCCTGCCCGCGGAACGACAGCTTGCGACCCTGCGAACGCGCCGATGCGAAGAACCGCACGCTCGTGGCGGGGAAGTCGCGCGCCTCCAACAGATTGCGCATGACCTGGCCGACCTGGCCGGTCGCACCGACCACCCCAATCGAGACCACCGCTATCGCCCCGTTCCGCCGTAGACCACGGCCTCTTCGTCGGCACCGAGCCCGAACGCCTCGTGCAACGCGGCGACGGCCTTGTCCAATTCCGTGTCCTTAATGAGCACCGAGATCCGGATCTCCGAGGTGGAGATCAGGTCGATGTTGATCCCGGCATCGGCGAGCGCCTCGCAGAATGTCGCGGTCACTCCAGGGTGGCTGCGCATACCCGCGCCGATCAACGACACCTTTCCGATGTGATCGTCGTATAGCACTCGGGTGAAACCGATCTCGACCTGCTCAGCCGTCAGCTTCTCGACGGCGCGCGGCCCGCTCTCCCGTGAGCAGGTGAAGGTGATGTCCGTCTTGCCGTCCTCGACCTTGGAAATGTTCTGAAGCACCATGTCGATGTTGACGTCGGCGTCGGCGACCGCGCGAAACACTTTGGCGGCGTAGCCCGGAACGTCGGGGACACCGGTGACGGTGACCTTCGCCTCGCTGCGGTCGTGGGCTACTCCGGTCAGGATGGCGTCTTCCATGGGGATGTCCTCGATCGATCCTTTGACCACGGTGCCGGGCTTGTCCGAATACGACGAGCGCACGTGGATGGGCAGGTTGTAGCGCCGGGCGTACTCGACGCAGCGCAGCATCAGCACTTTGGCGCCGGCGGCGGCCATTTCGAGCATCTCCTCGAACGACACCGTGTCGAGGCGGCGCGCGGTGGGCACGATACGGGGATCTGCGGTGAAGATCCCGTCGACGTCGGTGTAGATCTCGCAGACATCGGCCTTCAATGCCGCGGCCACCGCGACGGCGGTGGTGTCGGAGCCCCCCCGGCCGAGCGTGGTGACGTCCTTGGTGTCCTGGCTGACGCCCTGGAATCCGGCCACCAGGACGATCTGATCCTCGTCGAGCGCTGAGCGCAGCCTGCCGGGAGTGACGTCGATGATCTTGGCGTTGCCGTGCGTGCCGGTGGTGATGACGCCGGCCTGCGATCCGGTGAAGGAGCGGGCCTGGGCGCCCAGCGACTCGATGGCCATCGCCACAAGGGCGTTGGAGATGCGCTCGCCGGCGGTCAACAGCATGTCGAGTTCCCGTGGCGGCGGGGCCGGGCTCACCTGTTTGGCCAGGTCGAGCAGGTCGTCGGTGGTATCGCCCATCGCCGAAACCACCACGACGACGTCGTTACCCGCCCGCTTCGTCTCGACAATGCGCTCGGCGACCCGGCGAATGCGCTCGGCGTCGGCCACCGAGGATCCGCCGTATTTCTGCACGACGAGCGCCACTATGTGCCCTTTCAAGCGGGTGGAGGATTAGCACATAAGGATAGAGGAACCGGGCACAGGGATTTGGTCGCCGGTAGCCTGACTCGGGTGCCGCACGAACCGACCGATCGGCTGGCCGTCACCGCGATCCCGATCCATCCTCCTATCGCCGCACGGTGGAGCCCCCGGGTGTTCGACTCCGCCGCCGACATCGACCACGACGATCTGATCGCCGTGTTGGAAGCCGCCCGCTGGGCGGCCACCTGGGGGCGGCGCCAACCAGTGCGCTTCGTGGTCGGAGTGCGCGGCGACGTTACGTTCGCTCGGCTGGCGGACTTGCTCAACCGCGGCAACGGCTATGCGCGCGCCGCCGGGGCGCTCATCCTGCTGTGTGCCGACCAGGGGCCGGACGAGAACACCGCGTTGTACTCGGGCGTGGACACCGGCTCCGCGATGACCAACCTGTTGATCGAGGCCGTCTCACGCGGCCTGATCGCGCACCCGATGGCCGGTTTCGACGCCGAGGGCGCACGGGAGGTGTTCGGGCTTGCCGGCGAACTGCGGCCGTTGGTCACCGTTGCCGTCGGCAGCGCGGGCGATTACGCCCAGGCCGACGCGGAACTCGCCGAACGGGACGCCCGTCCGCGCGAACGTCGTCCACTGGACGAGGTCGTGCTCAACTGGCCGGTCTGACACTGGTTACCCCGGAGAGGGGTCATCCCGAACAGGCCCTACCCCGGACAAGCCTTGGACAACTGCGCCAACTCTGCGGAGAGCCGGTCGTCGAGCGACGCCATCTCGTATGCGACCGGAGGTGCGCCCGCGCCGGGTGCCCGCGCCTGCGTCTCGGCGCGCAGTCGGGGCAGCTTGGCGACGAACTGGGCGGCCAGGTCGGCGACCTGGACGGCGTGCACAGCAAGCTCCGGTGAGTACACATCCTGCGCGCGCTGGGCCAGCCCGTCGGCCCACTGCTGGTAGGCCGCGTCCTCGGCGACCGACGGCACGGTCGGGGTCGATGTGTCGTCGGCTTTCGACGCGATCAGCTCGCCCTGCGCTCGGTTGTAATCCAGTAGATCGCGCACCGGCCCGCATTCTTCGGATGACCCACCAAACACAGTCTGCGACAGTGCAATTACAGCAACGACGACGACACAGCCGAGGGCGATCCACCAGCGCCTGTCGGCGTTCATCGAAGCGCCCACCATGCGGTTCCGTCGGAGACGACCTCCACAGCAGCCCCGGGGGCCACGGTCACTGCCGGGCTTCCGTCGACGCGTTCACCGGTCCCGGCGGAGATCTGCACGTCTCCGGAAGCCAGGCTCCTAAACGTGTAGCGCGCCGCGGCGCACGCCGCGGCCGGAAGCGTGACGGCCGCACCGTCGGCCAGCAAGTACAGGCCGTACCCGTGCTCGCCGGCCGCGACAAGCAGGACGGTCGGCGCCGACAGCGTCAGGACCCTACCCGCGTCGTTTCCCGAGGTGTTGCCGGCGGTGGCCACGCCCGTTCCCGCCGACCGTACCGGAGCGATCGTGTATCCCTGGTTGTCCCAATGGTTTCCGGTGATGGAGAGAACGTCGACGAATTCGGCATCGACTGCGTATGACCAGCCGGCGTCGGCGTCCTCGCAGGCGAAGTAGTTGCCCGTGACGTTGAATCCGCCGGTGCGGTGGTCAGCGTCGCGGGAATAGATGCCGATAGCCGGGTAGCGGCCCGGCTGCTGCTTACCTCCGTTGGTGATGTTGTTGGCGACAATCTGGACTTGCGGGCGGTCACGATCCAGGACCTGCGGCATCGTGTAACAAATCGCCTCCCGGCGTGAGCCCTCGCAGATGTTCCCGATGATCGTCAGTGAATTGTTGCCGCGAAGTTCGATGTTGTGCCGCGGCGTCCCGTTGAGATGGTTGGCCAGGATGCGGACCGGGCCGCCCTCCACGGACAAGTTCGGTCCCGTCGAACCGATGTTGTTGTTGACGATCCACGAGTCGAAGAACCGGTACGTCGTATGTATTCCGGTGCCCGCGCATTGTTCGAGGAAGTTGTCGTCGATCCAGTTGAGCAGCCCGTCACGGTCGGGGTTGAGCGATATGCCGGCACCCGACCAGCCGTCCACCCAACAGTGCCGGACGTAGCTCTTGTCCAGATCGACGACAATCGCCGGAGAACCGTGGCCGCCGGCGTCGAGGAACAGGTTCTCGATTCGGCTCATGAACCACGCTCCCGCAATCACCGGAAAGTCTCCGGTCGCCAGCAGCCGCGAGGCCCGGTCGCCGTCGCCGAGCAGGCACACCCGCGAGATCGCGGGGTCGCCGGGTCCCAACGGCGCCGATAGAGCGTAGACCCCGGTGGGCACGAAAACGTGCCGCCGCCGGCCCGATCGGCGGCGGTGATGGCGGCCGTCAACGCGGCGCGGTCATCGGCTTTCCCGTCACCGCAGGCCCCGAACTCGCGGACATCGGTCATCGTCATCCGCTCGACGTTATCCCGGTAAGCGGGCTCGGGGCGGGACACATTGGCTGTTTTGGCCAGAGGTGACCGCAGAGTAGAGTAGCCAGACGATGTTCACTGCGCGGGTGCTCCTCCTCGGACGCCGCGACGGGGTCTGATCCAGACTGGCTTCCCGTCGCGGGTCTTTCGTGACGTGCCGGTCTGAAATCCATCACAAGACCATCCGGAGCCACGATCATGACCAGTTTCACCAAGCCTTCCGTAGATTCCCCTGACGCGTTCTCGTCTGTCCGGACGATCTCGACGCCCGTTGGGCCGCCCAATACCGGCCAGCCCGCCTGGAACACCCAGCGCGGCACATCCATGCCCGTGGCCCGTTACCGCGGGTTCGCCGCCGAGGTGCCGGGCGGAAGTCCGGCCTCCGGCGCACCCACTGCGTTCGACCGCACATGGCCCGACAAAGTGATCGGCACGGCACCGATGTGGTGTGCGGTCGACCTGCGCGACGGCAACCAAGCCCTGATCGACCCGATGAGCCCGGCCCGCAAGCGCCGGATGTTCGACCTTCTGGTGCGCATGGGGTACAAGGAGATCGAGGTCGGCTTCCCGTCGGCAAGCCAGACCGACTTCGACTTCGTGCGCGAGATAATCACCGACAACGCGATCCCCGATGACGTGACGATCCAGGTGCTGACCCAGTGTCGTCCCGAACTGATCGAGAAGACCTTCCTGGCATGCGTTGGCGCACCAAGGGCGATCGTTCACTTCTATAACTCGACGTCGATCCTGCAGCGCCGTGTGGTGTTCCGCGCGGACCGGGCCACCGTGCAGAAGATCGCCACCGACGGTGCGGCGAAGTGCGTCGAGGAAGCCAAGAAGTACCCCGGCACCAAGTGGCGGTTCGAATACTCCCCCGAGTCCTACACCGGCACCGAACTGGAATACGCCAAGCAGGTCTGCGACGCGGTGGCCGACGTGATCCAGCCGACCCCGGAGGCACCGCTGATCATCAACCTGCCCGCCACCGTCGAGATGACCACACCGAACGTCTACGCCGACTCGATCGAATGGATGAGCCGGAATCTCGCTCGCCGCGATTCGATCATCCTGAGCCTGCATCCGCACAACGACCGTGGAACCGCGGTTGCCGCAGCGGAATTGGGCTATCAGGCCGGTGCCGACCGGATCGAGGGCTGCCTGTTCGGCAATGGCGAGCGAACCGGCAATGTGTGCCTGGTGACGTTGGGGCTCAATCTGTTTTCCCGCGGTGTCGACCCGCAGATCGACTTCTCCAACATCGACGAGATCCGGCGCACCGTGGAGTACTGCAACCAACTGCCCGTGCACGAACGTCATCCCTACGGCGGTGACCTGGTCTACACCGCTTTCTCCGGTAGCCACCAGGACGCCATCAACAAGGGTCTGGACGCGATGAAGGTGTCCGCCGACGAGCAGGATTGCGACATGGACGACATCCTGTGGCAGGTGCCCTACCTGCCGATCGATCCAAAGGACGTGGGCCGCACCTACGAAGCGGTCATCCGGGTCAACTCGCAATCGGGTAAGGGCGGCGTCGCCTACATCATGAAGGCAGATCACGGCCTGGCGCTGCCGCGGCGACTACAGATCGAGTTCTCCCGGGTGATCCAAACGATCGCGGAAGGCACTGGCGGCGAGGGCGGCGAGGTGTCTCCCAAGGAGATGTGGGACGCGTTCGCCGAGGAGTACCTGGCGCCGGTCACGCCATTGGAACGGATGCGCCAGAAGGTGGACGCCGCCGAGATCGACGGCGGCACCGACACCATCACCGCGGTGGTGAAGCTCAACGGCGTCGAGACCGAGATCAGGGGCGCGGGCAACGGTCCGCTGGCTGCTTTCGTCGACGCCCTGTCCTCCCTGGGCGTCAACGTGCACGTGCTGGACTACTCCGAGCACGCGATGTCATCCGGCGAAGAGGCCAAGGCGGCCGCGTACGTGGAGGCTTCGGTGGACGGGCAGACCGTGTGGGGGGTCGGGATCGCGACATCGATCACCACCGCGTCACTGCGCGCGGTGGTATCGGCCGTCAACCGGGCCGCCCGGCGCTCCGGGTGATCGGATCGCGGATCGGGTGCGACGTCACACTATGAATACAAGATCACCGCGCACTCCCGCCGCGCTGTAACCTTTCCGGGGAACACGATTACGCGGGGCGTGACAGCGCCATTCCGCTGTCAGATAAGGAGTTCGACGTGGAATTCGACTGGGATGCCCTGTGGGGCCTGATCTGGTATTCGCTGGTCGTTTTCGCCTTCATCGCCTACTTGATCATCCTCTTTCACATTCTCATCGATCTGTTCTGGCGCGACCAACAGTCACGCGGCTGGGTCAAGGCGCTATGGCTGGTGTTTCTGGTCCTGTTCCCCTACTTGACGGCGTTGGTATACCTGATCGCCCGTGGCGACGGGATGGCTTCTCGCGCCCGGGCGGCCGCCCTTGAGAACAAACGCGAGACGGACGACTACATCCGCCAGGCCGCCGGCCGGTCCGCGACGCAAGAGCTCGTCGCAGCCAAGGGCCTGCTGGACTCCGGCGCGATCACCCAGGCCGAGTTCGATGCTCTGAAAGCTAAGGTGCTCAGCTAGTTCGGTTCACCGTGAATGAACGGCCCGGTACCGTCGCGGGTGATCCCCGTCAAGCGGAGTGGTGAAACGCTCCGCCTGGTTGTCGGTGGCGCGTTCGCTCTGCTGGGAGCGACACTGGTGCTGATGGCGTTGGTCGCCTCCGACTAGGCCGGGGGCGCTGTCCTGTTGGCTGTGATGGGCGGCCTGTGCGTCGCGACCCCTCATGTCGATCCTGCAGAACTGGCTTGTGTCGTACCGGGTCGACCGTTGGGCCGGCGATGACGGGCCGGCACCCAGCGACCTGGCCGGAACGGGCTTGATCAGAACAGGGCGAACTGTGCCCCGTCGGCCGTGGCGTCGGTGAATTCCTCGATCCCCGTGCCACCGACGACATGTCGCACGCAAGCCATGA
>CAZEHT010000103.1:2395-14292 GCA_964511995.1 uncultured Mycobacterium sp. | reverse complement strand
CCGTAGCGGTCGACGATGCGGTGACTGATCCTGAACACCGACGACCAGCACAGGTTGCCTGCTCTGGTCGGCTCCCGAGCCAGCGGGTTGAGCACGGCCTGGACATGTGTCAGCTCCGGGGCACGCCCGCCTTCCACGGCATTCACGCCGTGCGCGACGCGGTTGTCGTCGGCGGGTGCCGCCAAGTCGTGTGGCACCAGCATCGGCATCCGGCAACGTCGGCGGCCCGGCAGCGGAAGCAGACCAGGAGGTCGTCAGTCACGCCGTCGGTCTGGCGTATGCGTGCAGGACATAGCCGCGAGGGACCGACCAGTCTCGCCGCGCATGTGCTGCTCGGGGAACGCGCCGCCCTCGAACTTCAGGCCCAGTTCTCTGCGCACCGTGCTGTGCCCGCCGTCGGCGCCGAGCAGGTAGGCGGTTCGCACAGTGGTGCCGTCGGTCAGCGTGGCCGTCACGTCACCCCATCGGCATCCTGTTTGAACGCTGCGAGCCCGACTCCGCGCGCGACGGCGCCGCCGCGCCGTCGCAGCTCATCGCGCACTAGCCGCGCTTGAGGATCGACTTGCGACAGTTTGTTGGTGATGCGTGAATAGCGGGATGGTGTCGAATCGTCGAGCGGCTAGGCGGGCTCTATGCCGAGTTCTCTGAGCAGCTGCCGAACGCGGTCCTCGATCTCATCACGGATGAGGCGCACCGCCTCTACCGGCTGACCCGCCGGGTCAGGTAGCGGCCAATCGACGTAGCGCCGCCCCGGCACGAACGGACAGCTGTCACCGCAGCCCGCCGTGACGACCACGTCAGCGGTCTCGATCAACTCGTCGGTCCACCGCTTGGGGTGCTCGGTGGTGATGTCGATGCCGCGCTCGGCCATGACGGCGATCGCTGCGGGGTTGATGTGGTCGGCTGGGTGTGAGCCGCCTGAGTAGGCGGTGGCGCGATCCCCGGCCAGGTGGTTGAAGAAGCCCAGCGCCATCTGCGAGCGCCCGGCGTTGTGCGTGCAGAGGAACAGCACCGCAGGTTTGGTCATGATTGACTCCGTTATCGGTGATGGGGGATGACGGCCTGATCGGCGGTGTCGGGCGCGTCGGGATACAGCACGACGACCAGCGCCAGACCGAGGAGTGCGCCGACGATTTGGGCGGCGATGAAGCCCGGCGCCGAGCCGGGCGCGATCCCGGCGAAGGTGTCGGAGAACATCCGGCCGACGGTGACCGCCGGGTTGGCGAACGACGTGGAGCTGGTGAACCAATAGGCCGCGCCGATGTAGGCGCCGACCGCCGCCGCTGACAGGGCGGTGCGCGTTGACCGCGACAAGGCGAATATCAATGCGATCAGCCCCGCTGTGGCAACGATTTCGCCGACCAGGTGGCCGGGCGTGAGGCGGTGTTTGGTGGCGATTTCGACAACGGCTCGGTCGAACATGACGTTGGCCAGCACCGCCCCGGTGACTGCGCCGAGGGTCTGGGCGGCAGTGTAGGTCACGACCCCCGCGCCGCTGATGCCGGTCTGGGCGCGCCGACTCAGTAGCCAGTCGGTGGCGGTGACTACCGGGTTGAAGTGGGCGCCCGAGACGGGGCCGAACACCAGGATCAGCACGGCCAGTCCGAGCGCCGTCGTGATCGAGTTCTCCAGCAATTGCAGCCCGACATCGTTGGGTGACAGTTGCGCGGCGGCGATTCCCGAGCCGACGACGATGGTCACCAGCAGCGCGGTGCCCACGAACTCGGCGAGCAGCGGTCGGGCGGCGCTGATCCTGTTGGTCATCTGGTCAGCAGCACGCCGCCATGGTGCTGGGCTGCGCGCTTTTCGTCGCCGACCCGCCGCAGCACCCGCCGTCGGCGGCGGCGTCTTGGTGCTGCGGGCTGGTGCCGAGCGTCTCGGAGTCGGCGAGCACGGTGTACACCTCCCACTTCTCACCGCCTGGGCCGGTGACCCACACCTTGTCCTGGGTGGCGAAGCAGCACGTGGTGCCGATCTCCTCCTCGGTGAACAGCCCCTCGGCTGAGAGCCGGCGGATTTCGTCGTGCACCTTGTCGCTGGTCTTGACCTCGACGCCGAGGTGGTTGATCGTGCCGCCGTGTCCGGGGTTTTCGATCAGCACCAGTTTCAGCGGCGGCTCTGCGATGGCGAAGTTGGCGTAGCCGTCCTTGAGCTTGGCGGGTGCGTCGTTGAACAGCTTTGAGTAGAACGCGACCCCTTCGGCCAGGTTGTCGACGTTAAGGGCGAGTTGGACGCGGGACATGGCGACCTCCTACCTATGTGACGTATATCGAACTGGGATGCACACGATAGTGCCACCTTTTTGATATATGTCAATCTATCTGCCACGATTGGGTGCGTGCCCAAGACACTGCCCACCATCGACATCTCCGCGCCGGTCTGTTGCTCACCTGTGGCCGCCGGGCCGCTCGATGACGACTCCGCGCTGGCCATCGCGTTGCGGCTCAAGGCATTAGCCGATCCGGTGCGCGTCAAGTTGGTGTCGCTGTTGTTCGGTTCGACGGCGGGCGCGGTGTGTAGCTGCGATCTGGCGTCGGCGGTGGGGTTGACCGAATCGACGGTCAGTCATCACCTGGCGCAGCTCCGCAAGGCCGGATTCGTCCAGTCAGAACGGCGCGGGATGAACGTCTATCACCGCCCGCAGCAAGATGCGCTGGTCGCACTGTGCACCGTGCTTAATCCACACTGCTGCACCTAACGCCAGCCGGCGCAGCAATCGCAGCCTCGCCGGGGCGTGCCTGATACCGCTGTAACCGGCGCGGGGCAGCAGGTTTGGCCTTTCCCGGCGTCGATGCCCTCCTTCACCGCGAGGGCCACGATCTTCAGACCCGCGATCGGATCGGCCCAGGCCCAGCCGAACCGGCTGTTGAGCACCAGACCCATGAGAAGAACCGCCGCAGGGGTGATGCCAATCGGTGAGTGTTGGGGCTTCACCGATCCCCAGCAACGCGCGGATAGCGTCGGCCGGGACGTCGGCATCGAGCGCGAAGAACGAGAACGCGATGATTCGTAGCGCCACCTTCTCGCGCGCCTCGGGGTCGCGCCCGGCGAACTGCCATGCCGACGACACCTCGATGACCGCGTCCAGGCAGAACCCGATCAGCTCCGTAGATGAGACACGCGCCCCCTCGCTGGGGGCGACGGCCGCCTCGGCGACGTTGACGAGATCGTGGCCGCGACCAGAGCCCGGATGCGGCGAGCAAGTAGGCCGCGCCGTGCATCGGTCATACTCGACGCCATCACCCGAAAGTACCTACGCGCCCACAGGCACTTGGGCGCAACACCTGCGTGCGGAGCCGCAGCCCTAGTTGCCACGTCGTAGACATCGCCCAGGCAGCCGTTTTCGGAGCGCCTCGACCGAACTGTCGCGACAACCGCCCCGAGACCTGCGCGAACAGTAAGTCCTCGCCGCGGCTCAACGCCGACCCGATGATCCGGTCGATCCGGCCACGCGTCGCTGGCTCGATCCGCTCGTCGCGGCGGCGGGCCAGCACTCGCTCACCCGAGCATGGCTAGGCTACGGCCATGAGCAACGTGGCTCCCGGAGACGGCCTGCCCGTCGGCCAGCTGATCGCCCGGCGGTTACGGGCCAGCGGCGTCGATCTCGTCTTCACGCTGTCCGGCGGGCACCTTTTCCCGATTTACGACGGATGCCGTCGGGAAGGGTTGCGGCTGATCGACACCCGCCACGAACAGACCGCGGCGTTCGCGGCGGAGGGCTGGTCGAAGGTGACCCGGGTGCCCGGCGTCGCGGCGCTGACCGCCGGGCCCGGCGTCACCAACGGGATGAGCGCGATGGCCGCGGCCCAGCAGAACCAGTCGCCGATGGTGGTGCTCGGCGGGCGTGCCCCCGCGCTGCGCTGGGGGATGGGCTCGTTGCAGGAGATCGACCACATTCCGTTCGTCGCGCCGCTGACCCGCTTTGCCGCCACCGCAACCGCCCCGGAGTCCGTTCCGGCGCTAATCGACGAGGCGCTCAGCGCCGCCGTCGGGGCGCCCTCGGGCGCGTCCTTCGTCGATTTCCCGATGGACGTCGTGTTCGGAACCGCCCCCGCCGACGACGCGCCCGGCACGCTGACCACCCCACCGCCGACCGTCCCCGCCGACCCAGATTCGCTGCAGCAGGCCGTGGACCTGATCGCCGGCGCGGCGCGACCGGTCATCATGGCGGGCACCAACGTGTGGTGGGGACACGCCGAGCACGACCTGCGCGCGCTGGCCGAAGCGCTGCGGATCCCGGTGCTGATGAACGGCATGGCCCGCGGGGTGATGCCCGCCGACCACGGGCTGGCGTTCTCGCGGGCGCGCGGTCAGGCGCTCATGGACGCCGACGTGGCGCTGGTGGTCGGCGTGCCGATGGATTTCCGGCTGGGATTCGGCGGCGTATTCGGGGCCCACACCGCGCTGATCGTGGCCGATCGCCGCCGCCCGGAGCGAGATCATCCCCGCCCGGTCGCCGCGGAGCTGTACGGAGATCTGGCCGGCACGCTGCGCGCACTCGCACAGGCCGCGGTAGGCGTTCACGAGGACTGGATCGAGCGGTTGCGAGCGACCGAGGCGTGCGCGCGGGCGGCAGAAGCCGGTGAATTGGCAGACGACCGCGTGCCGCTGCATCCGATGCGGGTGTACGCCGAGCTGAGGCCGCTGCTGGACCGCGACGCTATCGTCGTCATCGACGGCGGCGACTTCGGTTCCTACGCGGGCCGGGTCATCGACAGCTACGTGCCGGGCTCCTGGCTGGACAGCGGACCGTTCGGCTGCCTGGGTTCTGGACCGGGCTATGCGCTGGCCGCCAAACTGGCCCGGCCCGACCGCCAGGTGGTGTTGCTGCAGGGAGACGGCGCGTTCGGGTTCTCCGGCATGGAATGGGACACGCTGGTGCGCCACGGAGTTCAGGTGGTGTCGGTGATCGGCAACAACGGCATCTGGGCGCTGGAGAAACATCCGATGGAAATGCTCTACGGCTATTCGGTGGTCGCCGAGCTGCGCCCGGGCACCCGCTACGACGAGGTCGTTCGGGCCCTGGGCGGGTACGGCGAACTGGTGGCCGCGCCCGCCGAACTGCGACCGGCGCTACGACGTGCGTTCGAGTCAGGCGTGCCGGCCGTGGTCAACGTGCTGACGGACCCCGTTGTGGCATACCCGCGACGGTCCAACCTGGCCTGACGCCGACGCAAGACACGTCGCGCGCATCCCTTGAGTGATGACGTGCGGGTTCACTCGGATGTGGGGCGGGTTCGTGACGATTGGTCACCGACCTGGCCAACTCGGTCTCCACCGCCATATATCACCGGATCGGGTTTCGGTGCGTGGCGGACTGCGCCAGGTTGGACTTCGGCCCCGCGCCCAGTGGCTGATGAGCCCGACGGCGGGGCCGCGTACGGTGAACGTGTGGCACGCACCCTCAAGACCACTGCCAAGACCTCCACCGCCAAACCCGGAAAGCTCATCGCCCGCTTTTGGAAGTTGCTGGGCGCCAGCACCCACAAGGACCAGGCCCGCTCGATAGCCGAGGTCGCGGCCGCCGACGCGTTCACCGAAAAGGCCGCCGGCCTCGACGGCGAGCAGTTCAGCAACGTCGCACAACAGCTCAACCTCGACGATCTGGCCGCCTCGGCGGACATCCCCCAGTTCCTCGCGCTCGCCCGAGAGGCCGCCGAGCGCACAACCGGATTACGCTCGTTCGACGTGCAGTTGCAGGGCGCGCTGCGGATGCTGGCCGGCGACGTCGTCGAGATGGCAACGGGTGAGGGCAAGACGCTCGCCGGTGCGATCGCGGCGGCCGGCTACGCACTCGGCGGCCGGCACGTGCACGTCATCTCGGTCAACGACTATCTCGCGCGACGCGACGCGGAATGGATGGGGCCGCTGCTGCGCGCCCTGGGCCTGACCGTCGGCTGGATCACCGCCGACTGCACCCCCGACGACCGCCGCCGCGCGTACGGATGCGATATCACCTACGCGTCGGTCAACGAGATCGGCTTCGACGTGCTCCGCGATCAGCTGGTCACCGATGCCGAGGACCTGGTGTCCCCGCAGCCCGATGTCGCCCTGATCGACGAGGCCGACTCCGTGCTAGTCGATGAGGCGCTGGTGCCCCTGGTGCTGGCCGGAACCGCACACCGGGAAACCCCACGGCCCGAGATCGTCGCACTCGTCGGCTCACTCACCTCCGGGGTTGACTACGACACCGATGCCGACCGCCGCAATATCCACCTGACCGAGGAGGGCGCACAGAAGGTCGAAGCGGCACTCGGCGGCATCGACCTCTATTCCGAGGAGCACGTCGTCAGCACCCTGACCGAGGTCAATGTCGCCCTGCACGCCCACGAGCTGCTGCAGCGCGATGTGCACTACATCGTCCGGGACGGGGCGGTTCACCTTATCAACGCCTCCCGTGGCCGCATCGCGGCGTTGCAGCGCTGGCCGGACGGCTTGCAAGCGGCGGTTGAGGCCAAGGAGGGGATCGACACCACCGAGACCGGCGAGGTGCTCGACACCATGACGGTCCAGGCCGTGATCAACCGCTACCCGACGGTGTGCGGCATGACCGGAACCGCGCTGGCCGCGGGCGAGCAGCTGCGCCAGTTCTACTCGCTGGGGGTATCGCCGATCGAACCGAACACCCCGAACATCCGCGACGACGAGGTCGATCGCGTGTACATCACCGCCGCCGCCAAGACCGACGCGATCATCGAACACATCATCGAGGTACACCGCACCGGCCGGCCGATGCTCGTGGGCACCCACGATGTCGCGGAGTCCGAGGAGCTGCACCGCAGGCTCCGCAAGCGGGGGGTGCCCGCGGTCGTGCTCAACGCCAAGAACGACGCCCAGGAAGCCGCCGTCATCGCCGAGGCGGGAGCATTGAACGGGGTGACGGTTTCCACCCAGATGGCCGGGCGCGGCACCGACATCCGGCTGGGGGGGTCCGACGAGGCCGGTCGCGACGATGTCGTGGCCCTCGGGGGCCTGCACGTCGTGGGCACCGGACGACACAACACCGAGCGACTGGACAACCAGCTGCGGGGGCGCGCCGGCCGCCAAGGCGACCCCGGTTCGTCGGTGTTCTTCGCCAGCTGGGAGGACCCCGTCGTCGTCTCCCACCTCGAACCGGGCAAACTGCCCGTCGACACCGACGAGGACGGCCGGATCACCAGCCCCAAGGCGGCGAGCCTGCTCGATCACGCCCAGCGGGTGGCCGAGGGCCGGATGCTCGACGTCCACGCCAACACCTGGCGCTACAACCAGCTGATCGCCCAGCAGCGCGCGATCATCGGCGAACGGCGCAACAAACTCCTGGCCACACCGGCCGCGCGCGAGGAACTCAAGGAACTCGCCCCGCAGCGCTACGAGGAACTCGCCGCCACCTTGCCCGAAGATCGGCTGGAGCGTATCTGCCGGCTCATCATGCTGCATCACCTGGACCGCGGCTGGGCAGACCACCTCGCCTACCTCGCCGACATCCGGGAAAGCATCCACCTGCGCGCGCTCGGGCGGCAGAACCCTCTCGACGAATTCCACCGACTGGCTGTCGACGCGTTCGGCTCCCTGACCAGTAACGCCGTCGAGGCCGCGCAGCAGACCTTCGAAACAGCTCGCGTCGACGAGGATGGGGCCGGGCTGGACTTGTCCAGGCTGGCCCGCCCGACGTCGACGTGGACCTACATGGTCCACGACAACCCGCTGCGCGACGACCTGGCATCGGCGCTGAGTCTGCCCGGAGTATTCCGGTGACATGTCCGAATCCGAACGGCTATCCCTCGACAGGCCGTCAGCGGCACTAAGGTTGGGCGCCATGAACGCGCAGCAGGGGGACATGCGTGATCGCGTGCTGACCGTTCCCAATGCGTTGAGCCTACTGCGGCTCGCCCTGATCGCGGTGTTCGTCTACCTGCTGTTATGGCGCCAGGCCTACGGGTGGGCCGTCGCGATCTTGATGTTCAGCGGGGCGACCGACTGGGCCGACGGCAAGATCGCCCGGATCATGGATCAGTACTCGCGGCTCGGCGAGTTGCTCGACCCGACTGTCGACCGGCTTTACATGCTCGTGGTCCCGGTGTCCTTCGCCCTTGCGGGTCTCGTGCCGTGGTGGGTCATCGCCATCCTGATCGTCCGGGACGGGTTACTGGTCGCGATGCTGCCCGTGTTACGCAGCCGCGGCCTGACCGCCCTGCCGGTCACCTACATCGGCAAGGCCGCGACCTTCGCTCTGATGACGGCGTTCCCCGGGATACTGCTCGGGCAATGGGACGCGTGGTGGAGTCAGGCGCTCGGAGCATGGGGCTGGGCGTTTCTGATCTGGGGGCTCGGCTTGTATTTGTGGTCATTCGTGCTCTACATGATCCAGGTCGGCATGGTGATCCGCCAGCTGCCGAAGGTCCGCCGGCCGTGACCGACGGAAGCCAGTTGCTCGGCGGCTACGCTCCGCGGGCCGGCCTGGACTCCCGCCGGACCGGGGAGGTCCACGAGCTGCCGGTGCCCTCGCTGCTGCGTTCGCTGCTCTCCGAGCACCTCGATCCGGGGTACGCGGCGGCGGCGACGCGCCGCGGCGACGGGCCGGGTAGGCACTGGGTATGGGAAGCTGCCGCGGCGCTGCTGATCGCGGCGGTGTTCGCCGCGGCGGCGGCGCAAGCCCGAACACTGGCGCCCGGGGTGACGTCCGCGCAGCGAATGCTGGTCGCCAGCGTGAAGTCCGCAGAACACAGCGCCGACGAGCTGACGGTCGACCGGGACGCGCTGTCGGCACAAGTCGACGAGGTCGCCCGAGCGGAACTGCGCGACGACACCGAGGGCCGGCAGCTGTTGGACCGGCTGGACGCGCTGAGCCTGTCGGCCGCGAGCACGCCGGTCATCGGATCGGGCCTGTCGGTGACGGTGACCGATCCCGGCGCCGGCCGCGACCTGTCCGACGTTTACAGAGAACGGGTCCCCGGCAGCCGGCAGGTGATCCTGGACCGGGATCTGCAGTTGGTCGTCAACTCGCTATGGGCCTGCGGCGCCGAGGCCGTCTCGTTGGGCGGGGTGCGCGTCGGCCCGAACGTGACGATCCGGCAGGCCGGAGGCGCGATCCTGGTCGACAATCACCCTGTCGCCAGTCCCTACACCATCCAGGCGATCGGGCCGCCCAAGGGCATGCGCGAGGTCTTCGAACACAGTCCGGGACTGCTGCGGCTGCGGTTGCTGGAAAACTCGTACGGAGTGGGCGTGGCCCTCGCCACGGGCGACAATATGACATTGCCCGCGAGCACCGCCCGTGACATCACCTTCGCCAGGCAGAGCGAGCGGTGACGATGACGGTGAGCGCAGTCGATGGGAATCGACATGACCGAAACCCGCCGATGCCCGGGGAGATCCGATGATCGGGATCGCCGCGCTGGTCGTCGGCATCGTCTTGGGGCTGGTGTTTCGCCCGAGTGTGCCCGACGTCGTCCAGCCCTACCTGCCGATCGCCGTGGTGGCCGCCCTCGACGCGGTTTTCGGAGGCATGCGGGCCTACTTGGAGCACATCTTCGATGCCAAGGTGTTCGTCGTGTCATTCGTGTTCAACGTCCTCGTCGCCGCGGTGATCGTCTATCTCGGCGACCAGCTGGGCGTGGGCAGCCAGTTGTCGACCGCGATCATCGTGGTGCTGGGCATCCGTATCTTCGGCAACGCGGCGGCACTGCGGCGCCGCCTCTTCGGAGCCTGAGGCGAACGTGACCGACATGCAGGATCCACCGCCGGCCGCAGGACGCGGCCGCTCAAGGCCGGTATTCGCCGTCCTGGCGGTCGCGCTGTGCCTGCTCCTGGGAATTGCAATCGTCATCCAGGTCAATCAGACGGAATCCGGGGACTCGCTCGACACCGCCCGTCCGGCAGACCTACTGGTGCTGCTGGGCTCCCTGCAGCAGCGCGAGGCCGCACTGAACACCGAGGTTGCCGGTTTGCAGCGGACACTGGCATCGTTACAGGCCTCGGGCACATCCGACCAGGCCGCGATCGACAATGCGCGCTCCCGGTTGGCGGCACTGTCGATTCTGATCGGCACGGTCGCCGCAACTGGGCCGGGAGTGACCGTCACGATCGGTGACCCCACCGCCGGGGTGGGCCCGGAGACCATGCTCGATGTCATCAGCGAGTTGCGGGCCTCCGGCGCTGAGGCCATGGAGATCCAAGCCGGTGAACAGTCGGTGCGGGTCGGAGTGGATACCTGGGTGGTCGGCGCGCCGGGCGCGCTGGTGGTCGACGGCCTGACGTTGGCGCCGCCGCTCACCGTCATCGCGATCGGCGATCCCCCGACGCTGGCGGCTGCGATGAACATTCCCGGCGGCGCGGTGGACAGCGTCGAGCGAGTGGGAGGCACGATGACGGTTGCGCAGTCCGAGCGGGTCGATATCACCACCTTGCGGCAACCGAAACCCCGCCAATACGCTCAGCCGGTCAAGTGACCGAACCGCAGGCGGATATCCCGAACGAGGAGAACAGTGAGCGAAGTCCCGGACGATCTGCACTACACGTCCGAACACGAATGGGTGCGCCGAAGCGGTGACGGCACGGTGCGGGTCGGCATCACCGATTTCGCCCAATCGGCCCTCGGCGATGTGGTGTTCGTACAGCTTCCCGACCAGGACGCCGCGCTGACCGCGGGCAAGGCGTTCGGCGAGGTCGAATCCACCAAGTCCGTGTCCGATCTGTATGCGCCGGTGTCGGGCACCGTGGTCGCCGTCAACGCCGAGCTGGACGCCAATCCCGAACTGGTCAACTCCGACCCGTACGGCGCCGGCTGGCTGGTGGAGGTACGGGTGTCCGCCGGGACTCTCGACGAGGCGCTGGGCGGGCTGCTCGACCACGAGGCATACCGGGCCATCCTGACCGAATAATCGCTTGTTAGGGTGCCTGCATGCCGCCGTTCCGGCCGTGATCGCCACACCGGCGACGAACGCACGGTACGGTCGAGGCGGCAGGATTTTGGGAGGGACGCGGGCCCAGCCGCCCATATCGCCACAGCTACCCAAGTTAGGAGGGGTGCGTGACAGAGAACGACAGTACCTCGGGAATCGGCCACACATCAGAGGAAGTCACGGTGGAAACCACATCGGTGTTCCGCGCGGACTTTCTCAATGAACTCGACGCCCCGCCGACGGCGGGCACCGGGGGAGCGGTATCGGGTGTGGAAGGCCTTCCGGTCGGTTCGGCGCTGCTCGTCGTCAAACGCGGCCCGAATGCCGGTTCGCGCTTCCTCCTGGACCAGCTCAGCACGTCGGCCGGCCGCCATCCTGACAGCGACATATTCCTCGACGACGTGACGGTCAGCCGCCGCCATGCGGAGTTCCGCCTGGAGTCCGGGGAGTTCCAGGTGGTCGATGTGGGCAGCCTCAACGGCACCTACGTCAACCGCGAACCGGTCGACTCCGCGGTGCTGGCCAATGGTGACGAGGTGCAGATCGGCAAGTTTCGGCTGGTTTTCCTGACCGGGCCCAAGACCGGCGACGGGGGACCGAGCAGCTAGTGACCGCCCCCGACACTCCCGAGTTCGCCGGGATGTCGATCGGAGCGGTCCTGGACCTGCTACGACCCGATTTCCCGGACGTCACCATCTCCAAGATCCGCTTCTTGGAGGCCGAGGGGCTCGTCACGCCCGCTCGGACGGCGTCGGGGTATCGGAGATTCACCGCCTACGATTGCGCGCGACTGCGGTTCATCCTAAGCGCTCAGCGGGACCACTATCTGCCGCTGAAAGTCATCAAGGCTCAGTTGGACGCCCAGGCTGACGACGAGCTGCCTCATGCCGTGACCGCCTATGGCGGACCGCGTCTGGTGCGCGACACCCATGCCTCTCATAGCTCCGACGCCTCCCAGGGCTCTCATGGCCCTGGGCACCTGCCGGCGTCCGCGATGGGACCGACCCGCGTCAG
>CAZEHT010000103.1:0-2295 GCA_964511995.1 uncultured Mycobacterium sp. | reverse complement strand
GCCCGCGACCGCGCCGACGATCTGGCCCGGGAGGTTGCCGCGCTTGCCATCACCTTGCACACATCGTTGATCAAGTCAGCTGTGCGCGACGTTCTGCGCCGTTGAGGACTAGAGTTGTCCCCGGGTGCTGACGCTTGCGGAGGACAACTGATGGGTGAAGTTCATGTGGTCGGCATTCGCGTCGAGCAGCCGCAGAACCAGCCGGTCCTGCTTCTGCGCGAGGCCAACGGAGACCGGTACCTGCCGATCTGGATCGGGCAGTCCGAGGCCGCGGCGATCGCCCTCGAACAGCAGGGCGTGGAACCCGCCCGCCCCCTGACGCACGACCTCATCCGTGATGTCATTGCCGCCCTTGGGCATTCGCTGAAGGAAGTGCGCATCGTGGATTTGCAGGAGGGCACCTTCTACGCTGACCTGATCTTCGACCGGGATATCAAGGTGTCGGCACGTCCGTCGGATTCGGTGGCGATCGCGCTGCGGGTCGGTGTGCCGATCTATGTCGAGGAGGCGGTGCTGGCCGAGGCCGGTCTGCTGATCCCCGACGACAGCGACGCGGAATCGTCCGGCGCGGTCCGCGAGGACGAGGTGGAGAAGTTCAAGGAGTTCCTGGACAGCATCTCGCCCGACGACTTCAAGGCCACCTGAGCCGTGCGCGGCGCCGGACCGCGCCGGCCGTCCGGGGAATGTTACGGATGCGTCTCAACTGGGCTCCCCGGTTCGACACGCCATGCCGGTGTCCGTGCGCCGGCCCGGCGACGCCCATACTTATGAGAGCAGTTCGGTCCGGGACGGCCTGACGGGCCGGACAGGAGCGTATGCTCTTGAACACTCGGGGCTGGTTGGGATGCGACCGCGAAGAGGTCCGCGGCCCGCCGGGCACGATCGGAAAGAGGATTCAGGGTGGGCGAACAGCCACGGCAGGAACAGCTCGACCTGGGTACCGTTGCGTCGTCTTGCACCCCCGAATCCGAAGCCGTCACAACTGGCCCGATGCAGCCCGGCCTGTTCCCCGACGATTCGGTTCCCGACGAGCTGATTGGGTATCGGGGACCCAGCGCCTGCCAGATCGCCGGAATCACCTATCGCCAGCTCGATTACTGGGCGCGCACGTCGCTGGTCGTCCCCTCGATCCGGGGCGCCGCCGGATCCGGGAGCCAACGGCTCTATTCCTTCAAGGACATCCTGGTCCTCAAGATCGTCAAGCGGCTGCTCGACACCGGCATCTCGCTGCACAACATCCGGGTAGCCGTAGACCACCTGCGACGCCGCGGCGTGGAGGATCTCGCGAACATCACGCTGTTCTCCGACGGCACGACCGTCTACGAGTGCACCTCCGCCGAGGAGGTCGTTGACCTGCTGCAGGGCGGCCAGGGCGTCTTCGGGATCGCGGTATCGGGTGCGATGCGCGAGCTGACCGGCGTCATCGCCGATTTCCCCGGTGAGCGCGCCGACGGCGGCGAGTCCATCGCGGCCCCCGAGGACGAGCTGGCATCCCGCCGCAAGAGCCGCGACCGCAAGATCGGCTGAGCGGTCGTACCGCAGACCAGCGGGGTAAAGTAGCAAACGCATCGCCCTGGCGCGGGAGAGTTCCGTGGCCGCCAGCCACGGACACCGAAGGAGCAACACCTCTCCGTCAACCTCTCAGGTCCCAGGACCGCGTCCGGCCCGATGCCTCTGGAAAGCGGTGGACCGTGCTTCGGCCGCCACCCGCCCATGGGGAAAGGCTCCGCACGCGGTGCTGAATCTCTCAGGCGCCCGGTTCGGGTCGACGACAGAGGGGGAGGACGAACCGCTTCGTGCTGCCCGAGGGAGTCGCCAATTGACCGAGATCGCGTTTTCCGACCGCCACATCGGGCCGTCGGCCCGCGACGTCGCTGCCATGCTGGAAGTCATCGGAGTCGATTCACTCGATGCGCTGGCCGCGAAGGCACTGCCCGCGGGCATTCTCGACGTTCTCACCGCCGCCGACGTCGCTCCCGGCCTCGGCCGCCTACCCCCCGCGGCCTCCGAGCACCAGGCGTTGGCCGAGCTTGGCGCGATGGCCGACAGCAACACCGTAGCGGTGTCGATGATCGGTCAGGGCTATTACGACACACTCACTCCGCCGGTCCTGCTGCGCAACATCCTGGAGAACCCGGCCTGGTACACCGCCTACACCCCGTACCAGCCCGAGATCAGCCAGGGCCGCCTCGAAGCGCTGCTCAACTTCCAGACCATGGTGGCCGATCTGACCGGGCTCGAGATCGCCAACGCGTCCATGCTCGACGAGGGCACCGCCGCCGCCGAAGCGATGGC